>JAPPGI010000029.1 GCA_028874985.1 Gemmatimonadota bacterium
TACTCTAATCATTTTACCCTCCCGCGTCTCCCCCCGCGTTGGCAGATAGGGAACCTCGCGGCCTTGCTCTTGTCCCCGCCCGTGGCTTCCAGGGCCTCGGCCAGCTCCTTCCTCCGCTCCCGGTCGCTCTGCGGCCTTGAATGCCCGCCCATCCCTCCGCTCCGGCTCCGTTCCATTCCGATCCGCTGGTTTTCCAACGCCTTCTCGACGAGCTCGAGATGGATGAAGCCATCTCGCGCAAAGAGCCTGCAGTAGTCGAGGACGTTCAGGAGCTCCCGGATGTTCCCCGGCCAATCGTGGTTTCGCAGCCAGGCCGATCGCTGTTTCCGTCAGCCTCCACTTGACGTCCGTTTCCGCATGGGCCTCCCGGAGGAAGCGCCGGACGATCCCCTCGATCTCCCGCCGCCGCTCCCGGAGCGGAGGCACTATGAAACGAGGAGAAAACCGCGCGACCAGATCACGGCGAAACATCCCATCCGCGATCGCTGCACACAGGTCCCGATTCGTCGCCGCGATGACGCGGATGTCGGCATTTCGAACCGACGTTGATCCCATTCGACTGAACTCCCCGGTCTCCAGTAGAGTCAGGAGCATCGGCTGCACCGCGGACGGCAGCGCACCCAGCTCGTCGAGAAAGAGTGTTCCGCCCGCCGCCGCTTCGACCAAGCCGGCCCTGGAGTCCGTCGCACCGGTATAGGCTCCCCTCACATTCCCGAACAGCTTCGCCTCCGCCAGTGACTCCGTGAAGACCCCGCAGTTCTGCGCCACGAACGGTCCGCCGGCCCTGGAACTCAGGTCATGCAGAATCCGGGCGAGGTAGCCTTTCCCGGATCCGGGCTCACCGAGGAGGAGGATATGGCCGCCCGCCGGCCCGACATGAGTGGCGAACTCGAGCATTCCCCCCGGTAGGTCGTTCCACCGGTGTCTCCAGTGATTTGCCTGGTCCTTCATGATTCGTCCCTTCTCCGCACGGATAGTCTCGCGACGTAGAGCGGGTCGAACCGCTCGACATCGCCGCCTCTACCCATACTGACGGCTCCCGACCCCAAAACGTGCAATCGCCGGGCTCGACCGGTCGCCAGCCGGTTGCGTAACTTCGCCAGCCGGGTGACATTGCGTGCGATTCCGGCCTGAAGGACAGCTGGAAGACCGCACCCGAAACCGGACTTGTTTCCGCCGTCCGGGCGTCGGCTCCCCGGGAGCTGCCGGACGCAGGCGGTTCACAACGCTTCCGCACCCGGCTTCGGGTGCGCCCGCCAACCAGGAACTCGAAAGCAGCCGATGTCAGGAACGATCCGTGTTCCCCCCCCGGTCAACGAACCCGTCCTCTCCTACGCGCCCGGCACACCTGAGCGGACCGAACTGAAGGCCGCTCTGCGCTCGATCTCCGACCAGGACGCCGACATCCCCGTCATCATCGGGGGCGAGGAGATCCGCACCGGCAGGACCCGCCCGCTCCTCGCCCCGCACGACCACGGGCTTCGCCTGGGCGTGTGGCACGAGGCCGGAGCGGAGGAGGCAAGGCGGGCGATCGCCAATACGCTCGAGGCGCGCCGGGAATGGGCGTCGTGGCCCTGGGAGGACCGCGCCGCCGTATTCCTCAAGGCGGCCGAGCTGCTCTCGACCTCCTGGCGCGCCACCCTGAACGCGGCGACGATGATCGGCCAGAGCAAGACCGCCTTCCAGGCCGAGATCGACTCCGCCTGCGAGACCATCGACTTCTTCCGCTTCGGCGCCCACTTCGCGGATGGCATCTTCGACCACCAGCCCGTCTCCGAGAAGGGGGTCTGGAACCGCATCGAGTACCGGCCCCTGGAGGGGTTCGTGTACGCGGTCAGCCCCTTCAACTTCACGGCGATCGGGGCCAACCTGGCCGGTACGCCGGCGATGGTCGGGTGCGGGGTCCTGTGGAAGCCCTCCAAGCACGCGGTGCTGTCGGCGTACTACAACTACCGGCTGCTGGAGGAGGCGGGGCTGCCGCCGGGCGTGATCAACTTCGTGCCGGGCGACCCGGTCGGGATCACCGCGGCGGCCATGGAGCACCCGGATTTCGCGGGGCTCCACTTCACCGGTTCGACCGGCGTCTTCCAGTCTCTGTGGACGACCGTGGGCCGCAACATCGCGCGCTACCGGACGTACCCGCGGCTGGTGGGCGAGACGGGGGGCAAGGACTTCATCGTGGCGCACCCGAGCGCCGACCGGGCGGCCCTTAGCACCGCCATCGTTCGGGGCTCCTTCGAGTACCAGGGGCAGAAGTGTTCGGCGGCGTCGCGAGCCTATGTCCCCGCCTCCGTGTGGAACGGGATCCGGGACGATCTGGTCGCCCGGACGGATGCGCTCGCGATGGGCGATCCGACGGACTTCCGGAACTTCGTCAACGCCGTGATCGACCGGGGGGCCTTCGACACGATCACCGGCTACGTCGACCGGGCGGCGGCCGGACCCGGCTCCGAGGTCATCGCGGGGGGCGCGTACTCGGACAGGGAGGGATTCTTCATCCGTCCGACCCTGGTCCTGGCCGCCGATCCCGCCCACGAGACGATGTGCGACGAGATCTTCGGACCCGTCATGTCCATCCACGTGTACCCGGATGACAAGTGGTCGGAGACGCTGGACATGGTGGATTCCACCTCGCCGTACGCGCTCACGGGCGCGGTCTTCTCACAGGACCGCCGCGGGGTGCGAGACGCGCTGGAGCGGCTGAAGAACGCCGCGGGCAACTTCTACATCAACGACAAACCCACGGGCGCCGTGGTGGGGCAGCAGCCCTTCGGCGGGGCGCGCGCGTCGGGAACGAACGACAAGGCGGGCTCCGCGTACAACATCGTGCGGTGGCTGTCACCCCGGACGATCAAGGAGAACCTGGCCCCGCCGACGAGCGTGGAGTACCCGTTCATGGGGGCCGAGTAGGGCTGGCGGGAAACCTGGCTAGATGACATGACCAGCTTTGGCCGGGAGGGCCCCGTGTCAGACGGGCACGCTCAAGGCGGCCGCGAGCGCCTCGCGGAAATCGGCCTTGAGGTCCTCCACGTCCTCGAGTCCGGCCGAGATCCGCACGAAGCCGTCGGGGATGCCCCGGGCGCTCCGTTCCGCGGGCGACAGGTCCGCGTGGGAGGTGTGGCGCGGTTGCGACACGAGCGTCTCCACCCCGCCCAGCGACGGGGCCGCGGCCGCGACCTCCAGGTTGGCGCAGAAGCGGTCGGCCGCCTCGCCCCCGCCCTCCAGCACGATCGACAGCATCCCGCCGCAGCCGTCCAGCATGCGGGCGGCGACGTCGTGATCGGGATGGGAGGGGAGACCCGGATGGATGACCCGACGGACGCCTTCGAGGCCGGTGAACCACTCCGCCAGGGCGAGGGCCACGCGGTTGTGACGCTCCATTCGCACCGGAAGGGTGCGCATGCCACGCTCCAGGAGCCACGCGGTCTGCGGGTCGATGGAGCCGCCGTACAGCTTCATCATCCGCGTGATGCGGCCGATGAGTTCGGCGGGGCCCGCGACCGCCCCCGCGATCAGGTCCGAGTGGCCGCCCAGGTACTTGGTCGCCGAGTGGATGACCGCGTCGACGCCGTGCTCCGCGGCGCGGATGTTGACCGGGGTGGCGAATGTCATGTCGGCGGCGAGGATTGCGCCCGCCGACCGGGCCGCGTCGCGGGCCGGGGCGATGTCGAAGACGCGCAGGGTGGGGTTGGTGGGCAGTTCGATGAGCACGGCCCGGGTGCGCGGGGTTAGGGCCGCGCGCCAGGCGCCGGGGTCGCCGGGATCCACGAAGGTGGTGGTGATGCCGCGCCGGGGCAGTTCGCCCGCGAGCAGCGTGTGAGTGGCGCCGTAGAGTTGGCGGCCGGCGACGATGTGGTCGCCCGCGCGGGTGACGGCGAGGAGGGTCATCGAGATCGCCGCCATGCCGCTGGCCAGGGCCAGGGCCGACTCGGTGCCCTCGAGCGCGGCGATCCTGGCCGCGACGGAGCGCTGGTTGGGGTTGTTGCCGTAGCGGCTGTAGAGCAGTTCGGCGCCGTCGCCGGGTCCGGCCCAGTGAAAGGTCGAACTCCGCACTATCGGTGCCACAACCGGACCGCCCGGCTGAGCTTCGGGCCGTCCGGCATGAACCGCACGGGTGGCGAGACTGCGCCTGCCGTCGGCGGCGGGGTCAGGGGCCATGGTGTTCTCCGGGGGGGCTCGGGTGGGTTGTGGTATGGTGGCGAAGGGTGTGGGAGAGGGCGCTGAGGGCCATGGAGACACCCGCGGGATAGCGGAAAGCGAGGCGACGTTCGGACAGTCGCCGCAGCAGGACCGGGCCCCGGGCACCGAGCAGCGACTCCGAGCGGTCGGGCGCGATGCTTCCGTGCCGCTCCAGGACCGACCATGCCTCGCGCTCCTCGCGCGACACGGCGCCGAGGAGCCTGAAGTCGCCTTTCCCGAAGGTGCAGACCGCAGCCAGGCGGTGCCGCGCGAGGACCTCGCCGACGGCGTGGCCGTGCACCTCCTCCACCGCGCGAAAGAGGAAGAAGGCGTCGTGGGGCCGCTCGGGCGGCAGGTAGCGCAGCAGCAGACCGGCCACCACCTCGTCGGCGCAGCTGAAGTCCAGGACGCGGATGCGGGTGAGGTCGATCAGCGCAACGGAGAGGGGTGGCGGATCACGCACCATGCGTCGCTCGATGGCTTCACGCACGGCTCGCCCGGTGGGACGCGTGACGAGGTTCGCGTGCGTCGACGCCAGGGTCTCGCGCATCATCCCACCGACGTCGATGCCGAGGTGGCCGTCGCGCCTACCCTGCGCGGGGCCGTTCACCGGTGCGCTCGGGCAGGATGATGTTGATCTGGGCGCCGGGGAAGTGTTCGAGCCCCTCGTCGAGCGGCGGATTCCGGCTCCAGGTGGGGGTGTCCGCGATGCGCGCCGTACCGCTCCGGATCGACAGCAGTCCGTTCCAGCGCGCGACCTGCTTGCGGATCTGCTGGATGCCCTGCCCGCGGCCCGTGTCGGGGAAACGCGTGAGGCCGAGGAGGAAGGCGGCTTCGAGCGCGGTCGCGTCCCCCCACCGATCGCCGAAACGGTCGGAGTGCTCGTCCTCCAGCGACGCACGGAACCCGCGGCCCAGGTCACAGACGGCGATCACCGCCACATGCCGTCCCAGCCGCCGGGTCCAGTTGTACGACTGGGCCGCGACCCAGCCGGTCCCTTCGGCGTGTTCGATGATGTTCTGGCAGACCTCCGAGAGGATCACCGAGAACTGGACCACCGCCGCCGGCGGATACCGGAGCGTGTTGGAGAGAATCGCCCCGGCGCGGGACTGAACCCGGTCCACGACCTCGTGCACATCGGAGTTGGTCGTGATCGGGGTGATCTCCAGGAGCACGTCGGAGGCTCGCTGGGGCCGGCGGAGGGTCTGCCGGCGGGACGGCGAGAATATCTCCGCCGCCGCCCGGGTGAAGCCCATCCGGTCGAGGTAGCCCCTCACCTCCCGGCGCCGTGGAGGCGAGAGCCGCGGCGGCGTACCGCGCTGCGCCGAAACCCGGCCGGCGGCCAGCAGGGCGAGCATGCCGTTCGGGTCGATCCATGCGAGACGGCGGGCGTCGAAGAGCACGGGTCCCGTATCTCCCGCCTCCACCGCGCCGTACAGCGTCTCGATGTTGCGGTAGTCGAGGGACGACGGGATCTCGATCACCCGCATCTCACATCCCGCTCCGAGGTCCGGACACGGAGCAACGGAAGCGGCCGTCGGAGAGTGAAGCCCGAAACGCTTCCGCGCCGCTCGACCCCAGTTTGCCGCGCGCCATGCGGTTGGCTCGTTCGATCGCGGGACCGGTGCCGGTGCCCGCCACGAGGCCGGCGCAGAAGGTGGCTCCCCAGATGTCGCCGCATCCGGTCGGGTCGCCGGGGGCGGGGCCCTCCGCCACGGGTACGCGGCGCCGGACCACGGGACCGTCCCTCCCCCGGGCCGTCATGAGTTCGACCCCGGCGGCACCCCGGGTCACGACGATCACCGCGGCTCGTTCCGCCAGCGCAGCCTCCACGGCACCCCGGCGGTCCGCCGCGCCGCCCGCGAAGAGGGCGAACTCGTCCCCGTTCATCTGCACCGCATCGAAGCACCCGGCCCACCCGTCGCCGTGCGGCAGCCGCCGTGGCCGCCGGCGGCCGTCGTCCGCGACATCCAGGAACAGCGAGTGCAGGTCGGCGTAGCAGAACCCCGGGAAAGCGTCACGGACGTGTCGGGCGCCGGCCAGGTCCAACTCCCATCCGGCGACGAAGTTGACGTAGAGCGCGTCGAGTCCGGGCAGAATCTCTCGCAGTTCCTCCACCGACCACCCCGGCACCCCCCCGGTCAGGACCTCGACGCGTTCGGATTCGGTCGAGTAGACCAGCTCGACCCGGTTGTTCGCTTCCCCGGCGCACCGCACGCAGGCCATGTCGCCGATCCGGCCGAAGGAACGCACGTACGCTGCCGCCTCGCCGAAGATGTCGCGCCCGATCTTGACGACCGGCACCAGCGTCCATCCCGGCGAGAGGACGGCATCCAGGGCGGTGAGGGCGTACGCGATGCCGCCCCACGCGCGGACCGGCCGGCGGGCACCGGGGTGGCGAATGGTGTCGAGCACCAGAGTCCCCAGGACACCGAGACGTTGCGGGTTGTCCGTCGTCGTTTCAGACATGACCGTACACGCCGTGCTTGAAGACTCCCGCCGCGCCGATCACACCGGCCGCACCCCGGAGTTCGGCGGGAACGATACGGCAGGCTGCCATCGCGGAGCGGAAAGCACGGCGGCGGACTTCCCGGTCCAGCGGCTCGAAGAGGTGCTCGCCGGCCGAGGTCACGCCCCCCGCTATCACGATGACATCGGGATTCAGAAGATTGATGAGGTTGGCCACTGCAACTGCCAGAATACCGGCCGCTTCCGCCAGGACACGGGATGCGTACCGGTCGCCTGCGGCGGCGGCCTCGCACACCCTGCGCGCGGTGATGCGGCCATTCTCCCGGTCCGCGATTGCCGCCAGCACCGAGTCGGCTCCATCCGCCAGCCCCTCCACGGCCCGGGCCGCGATCCCCGGCCCCGAAGCGTACGCCTCCACGCAGCCGCGCGCACCGCACGCGCAGAGCCGGCCGGCGAAATCCACCGACATGTGGCCCACTTCGCCGGCGCCGCCGGAGGCGCCGCCGTAGATCTCGCCGTCGATTACGATGCCGCCGCCGATCCCCGTGCCCAATGTGAGCCCGATCAGCCGGTCCGCCCCCCGCCCCGCCCCCTGCCACCACTCCCCGTAGGCCGCGCAGTTGGCGTCGTTGTCCAGCACCACCGGGAGCCCGGCCGCCTCGCGGACCAGGTCGCGGAGCGGGACGTTCCGCCACCCCAGGTTGGGCGTCTCGAGCACCACGCCGCTCCCGCGGTCCAGCGGCCCCGGCGCCCCCACCCCGATCCCCGCCACCGACCCCGG
This sequence comes from Gemmatimonadota bacterium, assembly GCA_028874985.1. Taxonomy (GTDB): domain Bacteria; phylum Gemmatimonadota; class Gemmatimonadetes; order Longimicrobiales; family Gaopeijiaceae; genus Bin94. The sequence continues at coordinate 7,430 of JAPPGI010000029.1, forward strand.
CCGCACTTCGCGGCAGGCATCCCGGAGCATGGCGGCCACGCGGGTCACGACGTGGGCCGGCCCACGCTCCGCGCATGTCCGCTCCCGCCCGATCTCCACCGGCCGCCCCCCCTCGAACGGAACCAGCCCCACCCGCAGGTTGGTCCCGCCGATGTCCACCCCTGCGATCCAGCGCGGCGGCGCGGTCACCTTCCGGCCGGAGTCCTCGCTCCCGATCCCGGCGCCACAGGGAGCCGCGGCGCGCGCCCCCCGCCTCACGCGCGCTCGCCGTCCAGCTGCAGCACCGCCATGAACGCCTCCTGGGGGATCTCCACCGATCCCACCTGCTTCATCCGCTTCTTCCCCTCCTTCTGGCGCTCCAGGAGCTTGCGCTTGCGCGTGATGTCGCCTCCGTAGCACTTGGCGGTCACGTTCTTGCGCACGGCCTTGACGTTGGCGCGCGCGATCACCTGCCCCCCGATCGCGGCCTGCAGGGCGACCTGGAACTGCTGCCGGGGAATCAGCTCCTTCAGCTTGCGCACGAGCGCGCGTCCGTGCCGGTGGGCGTTGTCGCGGTGGAGGATGACGGAGAAGGCGTCGACCGGTTCGTGGTTCACCAGCACGTCCACCTTGACCAGATCGCCCGCGCGGTACTCGTGGAACTCGTAGTCGAGCGCCGCGTAGCCCCTCGTGCCCCCCTTCAGTCGGCCGTAGAAGTCCAGCACGATCTCGGCGAGCGGCAGCTCGTAGTCCATCTCCACCCGGCGCGGATCGAGGTAGTGCATCCCCCGGAAGACGCCGCGACGCTCGTGGCAGAGCTTCTGCACGTTGCCGATGTAGTCCGCCGGCGTGACGATGCGGGCCCGGACCACCGGTTCCGCGACCTCGACGACCAGGGCCCGGTCGGGGAGGTCGGTGGGGTTCTCGATCGACAGCGTGCCGCCCTCCTCGGCCATGGTGACCCGGTACTTCACGTTGGGGACCGTGGTCACGAGCCTGACGCCGAACTCGCGGTCGAGCCGCTCCTGCACGATCTCGAGGTGGAGGAGACCCAGGAAGCCGCAGCGGAAGCCGAACCCCAGCGCCTTGGAGGTCTCCGGTTCGAAGTGCAGGGAGGCGTCGTTCAGCCGGAGGCGGTGGAGCGCGTCCCGGAGCTCCTCGTAGTCGTCGGCGTCGGAGGGGTAGAGGCCGGCGAAGACCATGGGCCGGGCCTCCTGGTAGCCGGGAAGCAGGTCGTGCGACCGGTTGGAGGCGTCGAGGACGGTGTCGCCCACGCGGGTGTCGCTCACGGCCTTGATCGCCGCCACCAGGTAGCCCACGTCGCCGGGCCCGAGCGACTCCGCCGGGACGCGCCCCAGCCGCAGGTGACCCACTTCCGTCACCTCGTAGCGGGTGTCCACCGTCCCGAAGGTGACCGGCATGCCGGCCTTCAGCGTCCCGTCGACGACCCTGATGGTGGGCACGGCGCCCAGGTACTGGTCGTAGTACGAGTCGAAGATGAGCGCCCGGAGCGGAGCGGCGCGATCGCCCGCGGGAGGAGGAACCCGCTCGACGATCGCTTGCAGGACGGCTTCGATCCCCAGCCCCTCCTTGGCCGACACCTCCAGCACCGTCCCGGGATCGATCCCCATGAGGTCGGCGATCTCGTCGCGGCGGCGCTCGGGCTCGGCCCCCGGCAGGTCGATCTTGTTGAGGACCGGGACGATCTCCAAGTCCGCCTCCAGCGCGAGGAAGAGGTTCGACAGCGTCTGGGCCTGCACGCCCTGGGTCGCGTCGACGACAAGGATCGCGCCTTCGCAGGCCGCCAGCGAGCGGGAGACCTCGTAGGTGAAGTCGACGTGGCCCGGGGTGTCGATCAGGTTGAAGTCGAAGTGCCGGCCGTCCCCGGCCGCGTAGGACATGCGCACCGCGTGCAGTTTGATCGTGATGCCCCGCTCCCGCTCGAGCTCGTTGTCGTCCAGCACCTGGTCCCTCATCTGGCGGCGGTCCAGGGTGCCGGTGGCCTCCAGCAGGCGGTCGGCCAGGGTGGACTTCCCGTGGTCGATGTGGGCGATGATGCAGAAGTTGCGTATGAGGTCGGTCCGCACGGAGAGACCCGGGTGCGGGGGAAGAGGAAGCCGTCGGCGCTGCCCGTCCGGGGGGTGGCCGGCGGGGCCGCGGGGGTGGGTTCTCGAAGGTAACCGGGCCGATTTTGGGCGGTCAATCCGGGTGGGTGACCGAGGTGCCCGCGGATGGATCCGCCCGAATCCCCCGATCGGCGGTAACCCCGTTTCGTGTTGATTTTGGTTGCCGTGTTGGTCATCATTGGTCATCAAGTCGCCCGGGGGGCTTCACGGGTGGGCCGGTTCGGGCGGAAAATGCCGAGAGTTCACGCACCTGTGGTTTCCACGGAGGTGACCCCGATGCGACGACGTTTCCTGCCTCTTCCGGTACTCTTCCTGTTCCTCGGCGCGGCAGCCGCGGCCACGGTCCCACGGACGCTGGGCGCGCAGGAGACGGGCGCCATCACCGGTACCGTCACGGACGCCGCGACGGAAGAGCCCATCGAGAAGGCGCGGGTCGACCTGCTCGCGCTGGAGATGTGGGCGCACACGGGCGCCGACGGGCGCTTCACCCTGACGGACGTACCCGTCGGGACCCATGAACTCCAGGCCGGGGCGTTCGGCCAGACGAGCGCCGTCCAGACCGTCACCGTCATCGCGGGCGACACCGTGTTCGTGGAATTCCGCATGGCGCCCGACGCCTTTCGCCTTCGTGAACTGGTGGTGACCGGAACGGCCTTCGCGGAATCGCCTACCCGGCTCCCCTACGCGGTGACGGTGTCCGGCCGCAGGACGATGGCCGAGCTGGGATCGCCCCAGGCGTTCGACTTCTTCCGGAACGTCACAGCCAGCTACGGCATCCTCGGTGCCCGCCAGGGCTGGTACAGCACCCGGCCCCCCGGCCTGGTTTCGGAGACCGTGGCCAACGTGAACCTCCGGGGTCTCGGCGCTTCGCGCACCCTGGTGCTCCTCAACGGGCGCCGCCATGTGTACATCCCGATCCGCCTTGCGGGGGGCCGCTTCGTCGATGTCAACGCATTCCCGTCGATCGCCATGGACAGGATCGAGGTGGTGAAGGAGGGAGCGTCCGCCGTGTACGGCTCCGACGCGGTGGCGGGGGTGGTGAACTTCCTGACCCGCGGCGACTTCGAGGGCATCGAGCTCTCCGGTTCCCACGAGTATTTCGCGGGGGCGGGGGAGACGAACGTCGGGGCGATCTGGGGTTCACCCCTGGGGGAAAACGCTCACGCGGTCGTGTCGGCGGAGGTGTTCGCGACACAGGAACTCACCGTCGAGGAGCGGGACTGGACGCTGGGCGGGTTCGTTCCTGGTGGCGGCGGCTGGTCGTACACCGGCAATCCGGGCGCCTTCCTCTTCCCCAGGCTGACCGGAGACGAGACGAAGGAGGAATTCGTCGCGGCCCTCACCGACGCGCACTACGGCGGCTGGGGAGGCGTCTTCGTCGATCCGCGGTGCGAGGCCTTCGGAGGCTTTCTGGAACCGGCGGAGACCTGTCGCTTCGACTACGGGCCCTTCGACAACCTGACGGATGCTTCGCGGCAGATCCGGGCCTTCGGCGAACTGAACGGGAGTCTCGCCAACGGGATGAACTACCACCTAGAAGGCCTGTGGGCCCAGGCCAGCACACCCGAGTGGCTCACCACCCCCTCCTACCCGCCCATCTCCCCGTACAACGGAAGCCAGCTGATCCAGCCCGACCATCCTGGGCGGGATGCCTTCTGCCGCAGCTACGGACAGAGCGCCGGGTTCGCCAGCACGGAGGCGTGCCTGGAGAACGACTGGTATTTCTTCGGCCGCATGGTCGGCAATTCCGGCCCGCCGCGGACGCTGCGCCGCGACTCCCGCACCCTGCGGATCGCCGGCTCCGTCGAACGGGAGTTCGAGGCGTTCGGCGGCAGGGAGACGGCCTTCGAGCTCGCCGCCAGCTACTCGCAGTCGTCGGGCAACGCCAACCTTCCCGGCGAGTACCTGTACCGGAAGTTCTTGGCGTTTCGGGGCTTCGGAGGGCCGGACTGCGGGGTCGGCGTGGTGGCGGACCCGGCGAGCCCGTCCGGAATGGCCCTTGGGCCGCTGGGCGGCAAGGTGGCCGGACAGGGCGGGTGCCTGTACTACAACCCGTTCAGCAGCGCCCACCAGCACTCGGTGCAGCCGGGGGCGACCTTTCGTGACCAACCCAACCCGGACTACGTCCCCGGCCTGGCGAACACCGAGGAGCTCATCGACTGGATGAACGGTGAAGTCGATCTGGACAACGACGCCAAGCTCATCGCCATCGACGCGATGCTCAAGGGTGACCTGGTGGAGGAGGCGGCGGAATATGCGGTCGGGTACCAGTTCCGCAGGCTGAGCGTGAACGCGGAGCCGAATGACGCCGGGGATCTGGAAGCCACGCCGTGCCCCGTGCCGGGAGACAAGAGCTGTCCGGCCCAGTTCGGGCCCTTCCACTTCACCGGCGGCTTCTTCCACTACAACGACGCCCAGACCGTCCACCGCCTCTTCGCGGAATCTCGCCTCGAGCTGGGCGACCGCATTCACGGCCAAGTCGCGGCCAACTACGAGTTTCACGGTTCGGTGAAGAGCTTCGACCCGAAGGTGGCTCTCCGCGTCGAATTGGACGACACCGTGGCGCTAAGGGCATCGGTGCAGACCACGTTCCGCACCCCGTCCGTCGACGATCTCAACGAGGATCTGAACACAGGACTGGAATACGTAAGCGCTGCAGGCATTTACAAGGCCATAGACACCTACGGAGACAAGGATCTCAAGCCGGAGCGCGCCCTCACCTACAACGTGGGGATCATCTACCAACTGCCGCGCTTTCGCGCCTCGCTCGACTTCTGGAACTACGACTTCAGCGACATGATCGATGTCCTGCCCTATGAAGGCATCGCGAGCCTCTACGCGGAGGGTGGGGACAAGCGAACGGCGGTGCAGGACCTGGTGACCTGTCCCGGCGACAGGAAAGACGGTTCGTGCGACATTCAATCGGTGGAACGAATCGAATCGCGCTTCGTCAACTGGCCGGGCATCCAGATGTCGGGACTCGACATGCACGCGAGCACCAGCATTTCGTTGCCGGAGGCATTGGTGTCCCTCGAGTTCTCCGGCACCTACGTCGGGGAGTTCACCGTCAGGGCCCTGAGCCTGGGCGAGCAGGAAGTGCTTGCCGAACACGACGCAGCCGGGAAACTGAACTGGGGAAACCCCATCGCCCCTCCCCTGCCCCAGTGGAAATCGAGCTTCTCCGCCGGGTATCACGCGGGCGGCTACAGTCTGGTCGGCAACCGCAACACCGTCTCGGGATACACCAACGAAGCCTTCGTGGGAACCAGGTTCGAAGATATCGATCCGTTCGTGACCTGGGACCTCAGCCTGCTCAAACGCTCCTCCGAGCGGCTCGACATGGGCCTGCACGTGCTGAACGTACTGGACTCGGACCCGCCGCTGGTCAGGTGGGAGGCGTCCTACGACGGTTTCACCCACAGCCCGAAGGGGCGGCGGATCAAGGCGTCGCTGACGTACCGCATGGGAGGCTGACGGGGGGCAGGGAACCGGCTCCGACAACCAACGCGCGACCCGCGGCCTACCGGTAGACCTCCCTCCGATGCCCGATCTTGAGAATGATGATCACGAGTTCGCGCCCCGCGACGCTGTAGAGGATCCTATAGCGTCCGACACGTATTCGGTACACATCCTCGTATCCCCCCAGCTTCCGCGACCCCCTCGGCAGAGGATCATCAGCCAGGGCCAGGATTCTGCGTAGAATCCGCCCCTGTTCCCCGCGAGGGAGTGCGCGCAGCTGCTTCTCCGCCGTCCGCGAGATCTCAACCTCATAGGCCGCCATCGAGTCCGAGGTCCCCGAGCACGTCGGCCAGCGGCCGGGTGGGCTCATGCCGGATCCGCTTCAGGTCGTCGATGTCCTCGAGTTCCTCCAGCCGGTCCAGCAGCGCTTCCTGGACGAAGTGACCGACGATCACACCCTGCGACCGGCAGTACCGGTCGATCGCGGCCTTCAGGGCGGCGTCCACCCTCACATTGATCTGCACCTTCGCCATCGGTGATTTCCCTTTTCGGTCATGGCCTCCAAGACCATGCTAGCATCTGCTAGGCCGGAGAACAACCAGCCCCCACCTTCCCCGCTCCCCACCCCTCGTCCACATTCAATGCCACCATGGCCACCAACGAGACCGTCACCCCGCACCGTGACCGCCGCACCGACCTCCTCGATCCCGCCACGCTCGCCGAGCTGGGAGGAATCGACATCATCGCGCGGCAGGTGGTGCACGGCTTCCTCCTGGGGCTCCACCGGTCTCCCAACCGGGGCTTCTCGGCCGAATTCGCGGAAAACCGGGCCTACCAGCCGGGTGACGACCTCCGGAACCTGGACTGGCGGCTATTCGCGCGCTCGGACCGCTTCTACGTCAAGCAGTACGAGGAGGAGACGAACCTCAGGGCGTACCTGCTGCTCGACATCAGCGAGTCGATGGCGTGGTCGTCCCGGCCGGGCCTGCCCACCAAGCTGTGGTACGCCAGGCACCTCGCCGCCGCGGTGTCGCTGATCCTCATCCGCCAGGGCGACATCGTCGGCCTCATGGCCTTTCACGAAATGATCGTGCGGCAGACGCGCGCCCGGGGCGGGAAGGTGCACTGGCGCCTGCTGCTCTGGCACCTGAACGCACTCGAGGGAGGCGGCCGCACGGACTCGGAGTCGGCGATCAGGGACGTGGCCATGAGGCTCAAGCGAAAGGGGCTGGTGATCCTCATCTCCGACCTGCTGGTCGACCCCGCGGCTACGGCCAAGGCCCTGATCTACCTGCAGCACACCGGCCACGAGGTGCTGGTCTTCCACCTCATCGACCCGGGCGAGCGCGACCTGCCGACGACCGGCCGGACGCGCTTCGTGGACCCCGAGACGGGGGACTCCCTCCAGGTCTCGGTGGCCGACATGCGGCGGCAGTACCGGGACGCCGTGGCGAACGCGGTGTCCGAGTGGACGACCACGCTCACCAGCCGGGGGATCGCCTACTCGACGATCGGCACGGACGAGCCCCTGTCGAGGGCCCTCCGCTTCTACCTGTGGAAGCGCCAGCGGCTGCCGTAGCATGGGCTTCCTCAATCCCATGTTTCTCCTGGCCGGCGTGGCGGTGCTGGTACCGGTCATCCTGCATCTCGTCTTTCGGCGGGAGAGCAGGACCCTCACCTTCCCCGCGATCCGCTACCTGCTCCGCACCGAGCGCGACCACGCCCGCCAGATCCGCTCCCAGCAACTCCTGCTCCTGCTCCTGCGCGTGACGATCGTGGTCCTGCTGGTGATGCTCGGGGCGCGTGTCCACCTGAGCGGAGCGGGTGGCGGTCACGACCCGACGGCGCTTGCGCTCGTACTGGACAACTCCCTCAGCACCACGATCATCGAGGACGGCCGGCGGAGACTGGACACCCTCAAGGCGGTGGCGAGACGGAGCGTGGCGGGCGCGAGCCACGACGACCTGATATGGGTGGTGCGGGCGGGTACGCCATGGGAACCGGCCGTTCCCGGGGGAAAGGCCCAGGCGCTCGCGGCCATCGACGCCACCGAACCCGGGCATGCCCACGGCGATCTGACCCGCGCGGTTCAGCGCGCCCGCGCCCTGGTGGGACAGAGCGCGCTGCCGAACCGGGAGGTTCATCTCTTCACGGACCTGCAGGCGGCCGCCTTCCCGGAACCGCCCGCGTCCCCGAGCGACATCCCCGTCGTCGTCTTCGGAGCGCCGGCCCGGGAGCGCGCCAACCGCGGCATCGGGGCGGTTTCCTTCGGCGACGGCCTGCCCCCGCTGGCCGGGAGCCGCACCGAGGCGGCGGTGTCCGTCGTGGGGAGCGAGCCGGGCGACACGGTGGGGGTGCGCCTCCATATCGGCGGCCGGGTGAGGGCCGCGGCCACGGCTCCGGTCGGCGCCACCGTCCGCCTCCCCGCCGGCCCCTTCCCCCCGGGGCGCGTCGAGGGCTACGCCGAAATCGACCCCGATCCCCTCACGGCCGACGACCGCCGCTACTTCGCGTTCACGGTGCGGGACCCCACCCCGGTTGCGCTCCTCGGGCCCGCACCCTTCTTCCTCGCCGAGGGGCTTGCGGTGCTGGAGGAGAGCGGCCGCATCTCGCTGGGCGGCGCCGCGCGGGCATCCACCCTTGTCAGCATGGGAGGCGAGGGTCTGGAGCGGCGGGGCCTCACGCAGAGCGCCTTCGTGGTACCGCTCGCCGACCCGGCCCGGCTCCCCGCGCTCAACCGCCGCCTGGCCGAGGCGGGGATTCCGTACAGGTACGTCCCCGGCACGGTCGAGGGGGCCCGCATCACTTCCGGCGAGCTCGCCTTCGACCTGGGCGATCTCGAAGTCCGCCGCTACTTCCCGATCGTCGCCACGGACCCGGCCGCGTCCGGCGTCCCCGCCGGCACCCTCGCAACCCTCTCCACCGGCGACCCGTGGATCCTCGCCGCCGCCACCGCCACCGGGCCATACGTGCTTCTCGCCTCGCCCCTGGACGAGAAGTCCACCAGCCTGCCCGTCTCGGCGGCCATGATCCCCCTTCTGGAGTGGGCGATCGAACACGGCTCGGGGTCCGGCGCGGGAACGGAATCCGTCACCGCGGGTCTGCACTTCCGGCCCCCGCCCACGGCCACCTCGGTACAGGCCCCCGACGGCAGCCGACACCCCGTCGACGGCGGCCGGCCCTTCCCGGCCACCGCCACCGCCGGACTCTACCGGGTCCTCGCGGGCGACAGCCTTCTGCGGACGATCCCCGTCAACCCACCCGCCCCCGAGACCGATCTGGAACCTGCCGATCGGTCCCGGGTCCGGCGCGCCATCCCCGGCGTCGCCGCGATCGTCGACGACGCCTCCTCGTGGTCCCGCCACATCTTCCGGGCCGGCCGGGGCCCCGAGCCGTGGCGTCCTCTCGCCGCGCTGCTCCTGGCTCTCCTCGTGGTCGAGACGGCCGCGGCCGCCTCACGCGCTCTCAGATCCCGGCCACCGGGCGATGGGTAGCCCCGCCCCCCACCCCGCCGCCGCCGCCGTCGCGAGCACCCCCGCCTTCCGAGCGCTGCTGCGCGGCCTGCCGGGGCCCGGCGAGTCCCTCACAGCCGGGGGCGCCGCCGGCTCCCTGCCGCTGGCGGCCCTGGCGGCGCTGGCCGGCCACCTCCCCAACCGCGTCTGGGTCCTCGCCGCGGCCTCGCCCACCCAGGCCGGCGAGTGCCTGGGCGACCTCGAGACCCTGCTCGGCCCCGGTCTCGCGGTGCACTTCCCCCAGCGGGAGGATCCCGCGCCCGGCGAGGAGGAAGGCGACCACGCCGAGACCGGGGGCGAACGCGTCGAGGCCGTCGCGGCCCTGCTATCGGGACAGGCGCGCGTCATGGTGGCCACCCGGCGCGCCCTCCAGGACGTGGCTCCCATCCCGGACGACGTCGCGGATCTCCGCCACACCGTGTCGGCGGGGCAGGAACTGCGCCGCGACGCCCTCATCGCCGCCCTCGAGGCACACGGCTTCGAGCGCGCCGCGATCGTGGAGGAGGCGGGGCGCTACGCGGTGCGGGGCGGGCTCGTCGACCTCTTCTCCTTCGGGGCCGCGGGACCCGCGAGGGTGGAGTTCTGGGGCGACGAAGTCGAGTCCATCCGGCTCTTCGACGTCCTGGACCAGCGCTCGACCGGACCCGTCGAAAGGATCGACATCCTGCCCGTGCGCTTCGGCGGCGGGACGGGCGGCGGCCACCGCACCCGCTGCTCGATCCTCGACCGGCTCCCCCTGGACACCGTTTTGGTACGCGCCGGGACCGACCCGTGGGAGGAAGGCGTGCGCAAGACCTGGCGGCAGGCCGAGACCCGCTACCGGGAGGCGCTCCGAGACGACAACCCGGCCACCGACCCCTCCACCCTCTTCCTCCCCCCCGAGGCCTTCGCGGCGCGGATCGCCCGGCATCCCCGGCTCGGCTTCGTCGAGGAACACGTCGGCGAGCCGGTCTTCCAGGCCCGCCGCCCGCCCCCCTTCGAGCGCGACATGAAGCGGCTGCGGACCTTCCTGGCGGAGGCGGCCGCGCGGGGCTCCGAGACCTGGATACTCTGCGACAACGACGGCCAGGCGCGGCGGCTCGAAGACCTCGTCGCCGACCGGCGCGGCACACCGCCGCCCGGCTGCCACCTGGTGGTGGGTTCGGTGACGGACGGGTTTCGCATCGCCGACTCCGACCCCGTCGTGAACATCCTCACCGACCACGAGATCTTCCGCCGCGGCCGCAGGCTGAGACGCGGCCGGCGGTTTCGCGGCGCGGCCGCGCTGGAGAGCCTCGCGCAGCTCTCCCCGGGCGACCACGTCGTGCACATGGAACACGGCATCGGCCGCTTCCGGGGGCTCGAACGGGTGGTGGTAGGCGGGGAGGCGATCGAGGCGCTCGTGGTCGAGTACGACGGCGGCGAGGTGCTGCGCGTCCCGGTGCACGGACTGGACAAGGTGGAACGCTGGGTCGGCAGCCACCCGGGCGACCGTCCCGCCCGGCTGCACCGCATCGGGGGAAAGCGCTGGAAGACGCTGCGCCGCAAGACCGAGGCCGCCATCAACCGGATGACCGCGGAGCTCCTCGACCTGTACGCCGCGCGCCGTTCCCGCCCGGGCCACGCCTTCTCCCCCGACACCCGCTGGCAGCACGAGATGGAGTCGGCCTTTCTGTACGAGGACACCCCGGACCAGCGCACCGCCGTCGAGGACGTCAAGCGGGACATGGAGTCGGCCCGCATCATGGACCGGCTGGTCTGCGGCGACGCCGGCTACGGCAAGACCGAGGTGGCGATCCGGGCCGCCTTCAAGGCCGTGCAGGACGGGAAGCAGGTCGCCGTGCTGGCACCCACCACCGTGCTGGTGGCACAGCACGTCAAGACCCTCGGCGACCGCCTCGCCGACTACCCGGTGATCGTGGCTTCGCTTTCCCGCTTCGACCCCCCGGCGGCCCAGCGCGAGGTGCTCGCCGGGCTTCGCCGCGGAACGGTCGACATCGTGGTCGGCACGCAACGTCTTCTGTCCGGAGACGTGGCCTTTCACGATCTCGGCCTCGTGATCATCGACGAGGAGCAGCGCCTGGGCGTGCGCCAGAAGGAACGGCTGAAGCGACTGCGCACGACGGTCGACGTGCTCACGCTGTCGGCGACGCCGATTCCGCGCACCCTGTACCTGTCGCTCGCCGGGATCCGGGACATGTCGCTCATCCGCACCCCGCCCCGCGACCGGATGGCGGTGATGACCCACATGATCGCGTGGAGCGACCACCTGATCGCCGAGGCCTGCCAGCGCGAGCTCGACCGGGGCGGCCAGGTCTTCTTCCTGCACAACCGTGTCGAGACGATCGACACCGCGGCCGAACACGTGCGGCGGCTCCTTCCGGGCGCGACGATCGGCGTGGCCCACGGCCAGATGGCAGCCGCGCCGCTCGACCGCGCGATGACCGGATTCGTGGAGGGCCGCACCGACGTGCTGGTCTGCTCCTCGATCATCGAGAACGGCCTCGACGTGGCGAACGCGAACACGCTGATCGTGACCGGGGCCGACCGCTTCGGGCTCTCGCAGCTGTACCAGATCCGGGGCCGGGTGGGACGGTGGGACCGGCGCGCCTACTGCTACCTCATCGTCCCGGAGGCGATCACGCCCGAGGCCGAGAAGCGGCTCAGGGTGCTGGAGCACTACACCGAGCTGGGCAGCGGCTACCAGATCGCGCTCCGCGACCTGGAGGTGCGGGGCGCGGGCAACCTCCTGGGCGAGGACCAGTCGGGGTTCGCCCACGCCGTGGGGCTGGACACCTACATGCGGCTGCTTGAGGACGCGGTGAAGCGCATGCGCGAGGGGCCCGGCGGGGAGGAGTTTCCGCTCCCCGAGGTCGTCATGGAGGCGGGCGCCTGGCTGCCGGACGCCTTCGTGGCCGACCCGCACCAGAAACTGCACCTCTACCGGCGGCTCTCCCGGGTGAAGAGCCGGGAGGACGTGGAGGCGCTGGCCGCGGAGATCGCCGACCGCTTCGGAAGGCCGCCCCCCGAGGCCCGCAGACTCCTCGACAAGGCGCTGCTCACCCTCTCGGGACGGCCCGCCGGGGTGGATCGCATCCTGGTGCGGGGCGGCCGGGTCCGCGTCGGATTCCGCCCCGACGTGGTGCCGCGCATGTCGGCGCTCGAGGGGGCGCTGAGCGGCGAAGCGGTGACGATCGACGTGCGCAGGATCGCGCCGCTGTCCCTGATCCTGAAGTGCACGGACGAAGAACGGCTTGCCGGCGTCGTGGGGCGGGTGCTGGACACACTGGGCGGACAGGAGGGCCACGCCGGCGTATAATGACTGGAGAGCGACCGATTCCGAAACGGAAAGGCCCGGGAATGCCACCACCTCACATCACGCCGCCCTCCGACCGTTCGCGCCGCGACGCAGGCCCCCGCGCGGCGCGACCGCTCCACCGAGGGTTCCTGGTGTCAACCCTCGTCCTGGCCGGCTGCGGGCCCGGACCCCTGGCGGAGGCCGAGGGGAGCCGTCTCACGATCGACGAGGCCGCGCACCTGATCTTCGGCCACAGCACGATGCCGGGGGACACGCAGGTGGTGCGGGCCGTCGCGGAACTGTGGGTGGACTATACGCTCCTGGCCACCCGCCTGCGCGACGACACCACGCTGTCTTCGCTGGACGTGGACCTGGCCGCCCGGGCGGCCCTTGACCAGATGATGCTGGGCCGTCTGCGGGAGGAGGCGGTACCGGTCGACACGGTGGTCGGCGACGAGGAGCTTGCCGCGCGGTTCGCGGCCGACATGCCCGGTGCCCGGGCCACCGCATCGCAGATCCTGCTTCTGTTCCCCCGCGGCGCGACCTCGCGGCAGCGCGACAGCGTCCGTGTGATGGCCGACGGACTGCGCACGCGGCTGGAAGCCGGTGCCGACTTCGCCACGCTGGCCGAACGCCACAGCGATGATCCCGGGAGCGGCCCGCGGGGCGGCAGTCTGGGAACCTTCGCGAGAGGGCAGATGCTCGCGGAGGTCGACGAAGCCGTCTTCCGCCTGAGCCCCGGCGAGCTGAGCCACCCGGTCGAGACGGAACTCGGCTACCACCTGCTGCGTCTGGACGCCCTCGAGGTTCCCGCGCTCTCCGAGGTGGCCGACGAATTCCGGCGCCGGATCCGGCAGGAGCGCATCGCGAAGGCGGAAGCCGCCTACATCGCCCGTCTCGACACGGCCTCCGGGCTGGCCCTGACGGAAGACGCGATCGAGGTCGTCCGGGCTCTGGCCGCGGCCCCTCCGTCGCGGCTCTCCCGGGGAGCGGCCCGGCGTCCCCTGCTGACCTGGACCGGAGGCACCTACTCGGTCGGCGACTTCGCGCAGCTCTTCGAGTACACGCTGGTGGACTTCGCCGACGGGGTCGAGACCGCTTCGGACGACGAACTGGAAGCCGCGCTCCGGCGCCTGGGCCACGAGGCGCTGCTCCTCGAGGACGCGCGCTCCCGGGGACTTGCGCCCACGGAGGCCGAGGCGGACTCGGTCGGCGAGGAGGTGCGGGCGGCGATCAGGAGTCTGGCTCGGGCGATCGGTCTGCTGCCGCATGCGGAGCAGGCCCCGGACGATGGCGGCGCGGCGCGGGATGCGGCCCCCGACAGCCCGGTCCGGGCCGCGGCGGCAGCGGCACCGGCGACCGTTGCCGAACTGGTGGAGGCGGCCCTGATCCGGGTTGTCTCGGGGGAGCGGGAGATCGTGCCGCTGGGCACCGTTACATTTCTTCTAAGAAACCGGAGTGCCTGGCGCATCCATGACAAGCGGATCGAGGCAACGGTCGCGCGCATCGCGGAGGTCCCTTCTCCGTAGAACCGGCGCCCGCGCGCACCCCGGCACCCCGAAAACCGGGAAGCGAGAGATGAAAGCGATATCCGCCACAGCAGCGCTTGCCGTCACCCTGCCGGCCCTCCTCCTCGTCGCGGCCGCACCAGCGGACGGACAGGCCCAGGAGGAAGGCCTCGTGGACCGCGTCGTGGCCGTCGTCGGCGACTCGGCGATCCTGCTCTCCGAGATCATCCGGGAGGAGCAGCAGATGCTGGCCGGGGGAGTCGCGCTGCCCCCGGAGGAGTCGCCCCAGCGGGACACCATCCGGCGGACGATCCTGGACGACCTGATCAGGGTCCAGCTCATTCTGCAGGCGGCGGCCCGCGATACCCTGCTCAAGGTGAACGAGGAACGGGTGGACGAATCGCTCCAGCGTCTCATGGAGGAGGTGGAGGGGAGATTCCCGAACCGGCAGGAGTTCGAACGCCTGCTGATGGAGGACGGGATGTCGGTGCAGTCCTTCCGCGAGATGCGCCGCGAGCAGCTCCGGCAGCAGCAGCTCCAGGCCCTGTACCTCCAGCGCTACGCGGGAGAAGGAGCCGTCGAGGTCCCGGACGACGAGATGCGGGCCTTCTTCGAGGCGAACAAGGGGAGTCTGCAACAGCGTCCGGCCACGGTCACCTTCAAGCAGGTCATGATGGCGGCCGCGCCTTCGGACTCCGCGCAGGCCGCCGCCCGCGCCCGGATCGAGGAGCTGCTGGAGCGGTTGCGGGCGGGGGAGGACTTCGCCGAACTCGCGACCCTGTTTTCGGAGGACCCGGCCTCCGCGGCCGCCGGGGGCAGCCTGGGCTGGTTCCGCCGGGGCCAGATGACCAGCGCCTTCGAGAAGGCGGCCTTCGCCCTTCCGGAAGGCGTCATCAGCGATGTGGTGGAATCCGAGTACGGGTTTCACGTCATCCGGGTCGATCGGATCCGCCTGGCGGAGCGGCAGGCACGGCACATCCTCATCCGGCCGGCGATGGGCTACGCCGACATCGCGCGGAGCCGGCAACTCGCCGAGGACATCGCCTCGCGTGCGCAGTCCGAGGACTTCGATGCCCTGATCGACGCATACCACGATGGCGCGATCTCCGACTCGGCCACGCTGACGACGCGCCAGGTGGCCGAGGAACTCCCGGCCGCTTACATCGGCGCGCTCGGCCAGCGGCAGGCCGGCGAGATCGTGGGCCCCATCCAGTTCACCTACGGGGCCCGGGAGCACTTCGCCGTTCTCAAGATCCTCGAGGTCCGCGAGGCCGGGGAGTACAGGTACGAGGACCTGAAGGAGTCGATCCGGGCCACCCTGATCGACCGCAAGCGGCTGGAGACGCTGGTCGGGGGGCTGCGCGCCAGGACGTACGTCGAAATCAAGGGGCGTTAGTGCAGCGCTGAACCGGGTACTGTAAACTTTACATTACATATTGTAATGTTGTCAGGGTACTATAAACCCCACTAGACACCCCGGGAAGCCGGGGAGGAGGGGTCCCGTAGATGACGTAGAGGACGGTTCCCCGCTAGTCGGAGAAGTAGGCCGGGACCCGCTCAAACGGGACCTCCCCTCTACAGATTCGGCAGCGTAGCCGGACATGAGTGAAGTAGGTGTTCCGCCAGCCGGGAGCAGGATGGCCCCTGGCTGTGAACTCCAGATCGTAGAGGCCGCAGTACGGGCAGGGGTTCCCCTCGACGGGGATGGATACTACCTTTCGGGTACACATGTAGCGCCACCTTTTGTCAATGGGCATCGAAAACGGCACACTTTCGGGCATTGAAAATGGCACACTCC
>JAPPGI010000197.1 GCA_028874985.1 Gemmatimonadota bacterium
ACGGATCACTAAACTGATTCCGCAATGTGTCTCTCAACCGTTGACAGGTTCCGTTGCGGTCCTCCTCTCTGGCCAAAGAGGCAGCCATGGAGTGCGCCGTTCGGTGTCGCCGGGGAATCGCTCTGCTTGCTCACGCGCGACCGCCGGATCGCCGATAGTGTTGTTGGGCCAACCCAGCGGGACTCCGGAAGCGGCATACTTCACGGCGTATGGGGAGAGGTCAGCTACCAGGCCCACTTGCCGGAGACTGCCCGAATTGCCTTGGCGACGGACATCGCGTTCTCCGCAGCGATACGCAGGAGATCCTCCGTTCGTCCCGGGCCTTGGACGGTGAGAGACATGCCTCGGAAAGCAACGGGTCAGGAACTGGACGCGGTAGATCTGTTCGCGGGGTGCGGAGGTCTCACGCAGGGTCTGCGGTTGGCTCGCTTCCGGGTACGATTGGCGATTGACGTTGATCACCTTGCTGCGACCTGCTACCGAGCGAACCAAGACGCCGTCGAACTCTGGGAGCGGGACATCGTGGAGGTAACAGCCGAAGAGATTCTCCGCCGGTTTCGGTGGAAGCCCGGGTCACTTCCCCTCTTGGCGGGTTGCCCCCCGTGCCAAGGCTTCTCAGCGTTGCGCACTCTAAACGGGGGACGGACCGTTGACGACTCCCGAAATGACCTTGTGAAGGACTTCTGTCGCTTGGCGCTGGGACTACGGCCCAAGGCAATCCTCATGGAGAACGTTCCTGGCCTCGCGGACGACGCCCGGTTTGAGTCCATGGTTGCTAAGCTGCGGGCGGCCAGCTACGTAGTCCGATGGGCGGTTCTCGACGCGGCCGACTTCAACGTGCCACAAAGGCGCCGTCGCCTGATTCTGACGGCGGGAGCAGGCTTCAGCGTACCCTTCCCGAGTGCACGTAAGCGACTACTCAGTGTACGGCGTGCTCTGAAGGCCCTCCCTGCCGCTGGCGACAGCGGTGATCCAGCGCACGATCACGGCGAACGGCGCTCGGCGAGCGTACGACGGAGGATCGCCTGCATACCCCTAGATGGCGGGAGCCGGACTGACCTGAGTGATGAGCAGCAACTGGCTTGCCACCTGAAGTGCGGTGGATTCAAGGACGTTTACGGGCGGATGTCTTGGGACAACGTGGCACCTACCATCACCTCGGGATTCGTCAATCCATCGAAAGGTCGGTTCCTTCACCCCGTGGAACATAGAGCGATTACCGTAAGGGAGGGCGCTGTTCTCCAGACGTTCCCCCAGGAGTACCATTTTCCGATGTCGGCGGGAAAATTCCCTGTCGCAGAGCTGATCGGCAACGCCGTTCCTCCAGCATTTGCCTGTCTTCAGGGCCGGGCGATCAGGAAGGCTCTCGCCGATGCAACCCGTCCACACACATCATGATGGCCGACTGCTTCACGCGGGAGAAGCGTAGTGCGATCATGCGAGCCGTCCGCACTCGCGATACAGCACCCAAAGTTCGCCTCCGGAAGGAGCTATGGGCCGTCGGACTACGATACCGCCTGCAGTATCCCATCGAAGGAATTCGTCCAGATATCGTCTTCGTCGCGCCAAGAGTCGCCGTGTTTGTGGACGGCTGCTTCTGGCACGGTTGTCCCGTTCACTATCAAGCCCCGCGGTCGAACGTTGGGTTTTGCGAAAGGAAGCTCCGAGCCAACCGGGCGCGGGATCGCCGCGTGTATCAGGAACTCGGGGATCGCGGTTGGCCAGTCCTACGATTCTGGGAATGTGAAGTGAATGAACGAATCCGCCGTGTCCGCGAGCAGATAGTCGCGGCCGTGCGCAAATAGGGGTTTGAATTGAGATGACGCAACCCACAAGAGCCAATATCGGTCGCGAGCCTTTCTTCCTAGTTATCTCCGGTGCATGGCTGAATAGGGAACCGGGCCACGCGAAGCGGATGCGGCGGCAGCGGCTCTTGCCGATCGGCGCGAAGCCAGGCTACTTGACTTCTGGTTGCCAGCTCTTCTTGAAATACATGACGGCCGAGTCCACGATTGTGATCGACGACGCTGCACAGCTGAGTGAGTATAAGGGCGAGTTCTACATCAGGGGACCTCGAATAATGGCTGATTCGCGGGAATCGAGGCACTTGCAACGCC
>JAPPGI010000205.1 GCA_028874985.1 Gemmatimonadota bacterium
TCGCGCGCGTGCGCCTCGCCGTTGACGGTGACGGTGATGTTGTGTCTGGCCATGTGCCTACCCTCCCGCCGGCGTGTGGGCGGAGGCGCGCGAGAGCGCTTTGCGGATGGCCCGTCCGGTGAGCACGCGGGCCATGTTTCTCTTGTATTCGACCGAACCGCGGCGGTCGGCGACTGGATCGGTGGCGTCGGCGGCGGCCTGGGCGGCGGCGGCGATGACGTCGTCGGCGTCGGGGGTCTGCGTGATCGCCGCCCGGACCTTGTGGATGGCGCCCCGGAAGCCGCCCCGCTCGACCAGCCGCGACCCGGTCAGCACCTGCTCCGCGGCCGAGGCCCTTATCGGCGCCATGCCGAGGTTGGTGAGCCCGATGCCGGCCTGCGCGACCCGGCCGTCGTCGTCGAGGGCGAGCTGCACGGCCGCCCCCGCGACCGCGTAGTCGCCGACCTTGCGTTCGAGCTTGAGGTAGGCGCCGCCGCTGTGGGCGCCGTCCGCACCAGCGCCACCGAGCGCCGGAATGCGAATCTCGGTCAGGATCTCGCCGGGCTCCAGCGCGGTCATGAACAACCCGTGGAAGAAGTCGTCCACCCCGATGCTGCGCTCCCCGTCCGGCCCCGTCGCGACCATGGTGGCGCGCAACGCGATCATCGTCGCCGGATGATCGTTGGCCGGGTCGCCATGCGCCACATTCCCGCAGATCGTGGCGCGGTTCCGCACGAGCGGGTCGGCGATGACCCTGGCCGTGTCGAGGAGGATCGGGTAGCGTTCGGCCACCACCGCGCTCTCCTCCAGCGCCGTCTCGGTCACCAGCGCCCCGATGCGCAGACGACCGCCCTCTTCGGAGATCGAGTCCAGCCCGGGCACCCGCCCGATGTCAACGATGTTCGCCGGCGTCGCCAGCCGCAGCTTGAGCATCGGCAGCAGGCTCTGGCCGCCCGACATGACCTTGGCGTCGTCGAGCTCGCCGAGCAGCGAGAGCGCCTCCTCCAGGCTGCCGGGTGCATGATAGTCGAATGGTGGGGGGATCATCGGTTTGCCTCCTACGGTGAAGCGAGCGCCTTCGCCATCGCCTTCGTGAACTGCTGGAACATCCTCTTGCTGACGGGCTGCATCATGCCGCGCCCGAGCTGGGCCAGGATCCCCGTCACGGCCACGTTGGCCTCGACCGTCACCTCGGTCTCCCCCGGCCCGAGTGCGACCACGGTGCTTTTCATCCTCATGTCCGCGTTCCCCATCCCCGCCTTCCCCTGCCCCCGGGCGCTCACCACCGCCGACCGGTTCTCCTCGTCGAGCTCGAAGGCCACGGTCCCGGAGTACGCCGCCGACACCGGCCCCATGCTGACCGACATCCCGCCCTTGTAGGTGTTCTCGTCCACCTTCTCGGTGATCTCCGCGCCCGGGAGCGCCGCCGCGACGCGTTCGGGGTCGGTCAGGAAGGCCCAGACCTCGTCGGCGGGGGCGTTGACGGTGAACTTCTCTTCTACTTTCACGAGCGCTCCAACATGGGCGGAAGGGCCTCCAGGGACTCCAGGTTGTGAGCCGGCACCAGGGCGTCGATGTGCGGCAGCGCGGTCTTCATCCCTCTGGCCTCGGGGCGGTACCGCGGATCGCCCATGAGCGGGTTCAGCCAGATGACGCGGCGCGCGCGCCGGCGGATCCGCAGCAGGGCCTCTTCCAGCGTGTCCGTTTCGCCCCGGTCCAGTCCGTCGCTGAAGATCAGCACCGATGTATCACCCGCGACCACCCGGCGCAAGTAATCATCGGCGAATTCGCGCAGGCACTCCCCGATGCGCGTGCCGCCGGACCAGTCCTCGACGTTGCGGGCGAAGCGGCGCAGGGTGGCGGCCACGTTCCCGGCCGTGATCCAGGGGGTGAGACGCGTGAGGGAGGTGTTGAAGGCGAAGATCTCGGTCCGCCGCGCGACGTTTTCCAGCGCGAGGACGAAGGTGAGCAGGAACCGGGTGTACGGGTCCATCGAGCCGCTCGTGTCGCACAGGACGACCAGGTGGGGGCGCTCGACCGCGCGGTCGCGGCGCGCGAGGTCGATCAGCTCGCCGCCTTGAGCCAGCGAGCGCCGGAAGCTGCGCCGTATGTCGATGACCCGCCCCCGTTTGGAGGGGACGAGCCTGCGGCTGCGGCGCGTGGCCAGCCTCCTCGCCACCTGCGACAACAGGCGCTCCATCTCGGCCAGCTCGTCCCGGGTGCAGACCTCGAAGGACTTCCGCCGCAGCGCCGCGCGGGGGCTGTACCCGGGACGCCCGCCCTCCGTGCCGGGATCCTCGTGCCGTCCCGTCCCCTGCTCCCGGTCCAGCCTGCGAACCAGATCCGCCAGGGGGTTGCCGTCGCCGCGCCAGGCCCGGGGAGCGGAACGGGGGTGCCGGGGGCGTCGGTGCGGGTTGGACGGTCCACTCGACCGCCAGCAGCGATCGAACAGTTCGTCGAACAGATCCCACGCCCAGTGGTCGATCTTGAGGCTGGCACGCAGCCCCAGACGCACCTCCCGCCGGTCGCCGATATCCAAGTGGCCCAACGCCTCCGCAGCGTCGATCTCATCCCCGGGGGTGACCGGGACTTCGGCGCTCCGAAGTTCGCCCGCGAATCGCGTCAGATGGACGATCAAATCCCGGTCGTCCCCTTGCGGCGAGGGGGTTTCGGGTATTAGGTCGAAAGGGACCATATTAGCTTTGAACGAGGTGGATTCGGCGTCGCGGGTTGAGGCCTCGATCATGAACGGTAACCGGGAAAGGACACAGCAACCATGAACCAAGGTACTTCGGCAGGAACTCCCGCACGGGGAAGGCACCGCCGGACCTGGCCGCTCACTCCGTTGGCGGGCATTGTCCTCGCCGCGACGCTGCTCGCCGCATGCGGTGAGGGGCCCATGCCGCCGACCATCGGATCGGTCAGCGGCAAGGTGACGCTCGAGGGCGACCCCCTTGGAGGCGTTGAGGTTACGCTTTCGGGAGAGGGCTCCGTGACGACCGGCTCGGACGGAGCCTACCGCTTCGAAGACGTGATCGAGGAAACCTACACGGTCACGATCAGCGGCTTCCCGGCGGACGCCGAATTCGAGACCAGCATGACGGTCACGGTCAGCGAGTCTTCGCCGAACCCGACTGCCGACTTCGCGGGCACCTACATCCGCACCGCCGGCGTCACCGGCATGGTCACTGTCGAAGGCGTACCGCTGAGTGGCATTTCCGTGGCGCTGACCGGCTTGGAGCCGAAGTCCACGCAGACCGACATCTCCGGGAGCTTTTCGTTCACCGGTCTGCGCGCCGGCGACTACACCGTGGAGATATCCGGGTGGGATCCGGACAAGTTCGTCTTCGAGGACCCGTCCTCGTCGTTCACGCTCGCGACCGGGCAGCAGATGCCCGTCAACTTCATGGGGACCCGGGCCGAGTACACCTTCCGGGTGGAGATCCAGAACGTCGCGCCGGCCTTTGCGTACTTCCCCAGCGGACAGTTCGACACTCCGATCGGCGACGAGGAGCCCGGACTGGCGACGAGCGGCAAGACCTACCAGTTCGAGTTCGAGGCGGGACCGCTCGCCCGGCTGACCTTCGCCACCATGATGTACCACTCCAACGACTTCTTCTACGCGCCCGGTCCCGAGGGAATCCAGCTTTGGGACGGCCACGACATGCTCACCGGCGATGTCACCGACCAGATCAAGCTGTGGGACGCGGGTACGGAAATCGACCAGGAGCCGGGTGAGGGTGAGGACCAGCCGGAGCAGCGGCTGAACACCGGGGCTGCGGATCCGGATTCCACCGTGCGCCCGGCGGAAGACACATGGGGGACCCTCCCGGACGTCGACTCCGTCATCAAGGTCACGATCGACTCCATCGGGCCCGCGAAGTTCCGCGTCTCGATCGAGAACGTCAGCAAGGACCACACGCTGGTCACGGTGCGGGGCCTGTGCCTGGAGGTGCCGATCGCGCCGGGAGTGTTCGTGATCCACTACGATGACGAGCCTCTCTTCACGGTGGGCAGGGCGGACCGCGGACAGGGCCTGGAGCAACTGGCCGAGGACACCACCAACGCCGTGCTGCACGGCTTCGTGACGTTGGCCACCGGGGTGATCCAGCTGGCCGCACCCGGCATCTACGCCTCTCACCTGGAGCCCGGCCTGCTCTTCAATTCGGGTACGACCGCGACCCCCGGCCTGGAAGCCATGGCCGAAGACGGCAATCCGGCCGCACTCGGTGCGGAGGTCCTGGCGGCGGGTGGTTTCCGGGAAGCCGGCGCCTTCTCGGTGCCGTCCGGAGACGACGATCCGGGGCCGCTCTTCCCCGGCAGGAAGTACGAATTCAACGTGACCGCCGTCCACGGCGAGGTGCTGTCGCTCGTCGCCATGCTGGTACAGTCCAACGACATCTTCTTCGCAACCGACGAAGACGGCATCGATCTGTTCCCCGGAGACGAGCCGCGCAACGGCGACGTGACCGGCATGGTCATGCTGTGGGACGCGGGCACCGAGGTGAACGGGAAGCCGGGGATCGACAGATGGCAGTTGCCGCGGCAGCTCGCGGACAACACGGGCCCCGACGAGAACGGCATGATCCGCCTGCTGGACGACGAGATGTTCACCTACCCGGAGGTCAGCCGGATGATCAGGGTCACGGTGACTCCGGTACCGCGGTAGCGACCGGGGCCGGCACGGCCGGGGCCCGTCCGGTAGGGTCTCGCGACGGGCCGGCTTGGCACGGGAAAGCCCGGCGGCGCACGATGGGTCGGCGCCGCCGGGCTTCTTCGTGTCGGGGTTGACCGCCCCGGGCGGGGTCGGGACTTGCCGGCGTGCCCTACAGCGCCCGGAGCAGCATGGCCGCCCACACGGTCCCCGCAAGCGCCCCGCCGTAGCACGGGAGCTTGAGCAGACCCGAGAGGTGCCTGAGCCCCAGGTCCATGAGCGTGTGGCGGATGCGGTGGGCGCAGTGGAAGAGCGAAAGCGCGATCACGCCCAGAAGCGCCACCCGCACCGGCCACCATCCCACGAGCCCCGCGAACCCGGCCGCGCGTTCAGCCGCCACCGCCGCGTCGCCGCTCGGCAACAGGAACCCGGTCACGATCACGAACGCGGGGACGAAGAGTGCCGCCATCACCCCGCCGGCCGAGAAGAGCGCCCACCAGAAGGCTTCGCCGGAACGCTTCACCGGAGCACCCCCCACACGATGACCGCGGTGACGGTGAGCCACGGCCCGTACCCCATCACCACCGCCGCCAACGGTGCCGGCAGGCGCTTCTCGCCCATGAAGATCGGCATGGCCTGGGGCACGGCCGCGAACCACGTCACCGAGTGCCACACGGACGCCACCAGCGCGACCACATGAGCGAACATCCAGCTGGGCGTGCTCAGCTCCTGCAGCCACTGGGCGAACGCGGCCTCACCGGCACCAAGCCGGCACAGGGTGACCAGCAGCAGCACCAGGTAGCCCGCCACGAAGAAGCCGGTGAGTTCCCGGGCCATGAAGCGCAGGTAGCCGGGCCGGGCCAGGAACCAGGCCCAGCCGTGGGGGCGGTGGTACCGTCCGCTCATGTCTCCGCTCCCTTCGCACCGCGCGGCATCACGAACCGCTTGAAGTACTCCTGCGCCGCGACCGCCTTCGCCTGCTGGATCGCCCCCGCGGGGTCCACGTGCTTGGGGCACACCACCGTGCACTCGCCCACGAAGGTGCACCCCCAGATCGCCTCACCCGCCAGCATGACGTCGAGGCGCTCGGCCCGGCCCCGGTCGCGCGAGTCCCGGTTGTAGCGGTGGCCGAGGGCCAGCGCGGCCGGCCCCAGGAACTCCTCCTCGTGGCCCGCGACGGGACACGCCGAATAGCACAGCATGCAGTTGATGCACATCGAGTACTGCTTGTACCTGGCCAGTTCGGCGGGCGACTGCCTGTACTCGCCGCCCGTGGTGTCGTTCACGTCGTCGCGGATGATGTACGGCTTGACCGCCTGCAGCTTCTCCATGAAGCCGTCGAGCGAGACCACTAGGTCCCTCTCGACCGGGAAGTTCACGAGCGGCTCCACCTTGATCGGACGCGGGTAGTAGTCCTTGAGGAAGGCCGCGCAGGTGAGCTTGGGGTCGCCGTTCACCATCATGCCGCAGCTCCCGCAGACGCCCATGCGGCAGCTCCAGCGGTGCGTGAGAGACCCGTCGACGTGGTCCTTGATCCAGTTGATGGCGTCCAGCACGACCCAGTCCTCGTCGTACGGCACCTCGTACGCCTGGAAGTACGGCTCGGAGTCCGTCTCCGGGTGGTACCGGAAGATCTCCAGCGTCATCGTCTGCTCGGTGCGCATCTTCCCTTCCAGGTCAGGTCCCGTCGCCCCGCGGCCTCTTCAGTCCCGATTCCGCCCCGTAGGTGCGGGCGCCCGGCGGCCACTTCGTGATCGTCACGGGCCCGTACTCGATCCGGGGCGGCCCGCCGTCCTCCCGGCGGAACGCCAGCGAATGGGCGAGGAAGTCGTCGTCGTTGCGCTCGGTGTGGTCCAGGCGCTGGTGGGAGCCGCGCGACTCGGTGCGCTCGAGTCCCGAATGGGCCATCGCCTCGGCGACGTCGAGCAGCGAGCCCAGTTCGAGCGCCGCCGTGAGTTCGGTGTTGAAGCTGTGCGTGCGGTCGTCGAGGGTGACGTTCCCGTAGCGTTCCCTCAGCTCGGCGACCTTGTCGCACGCCGCCTGCAGCGATTCGGCGTCGCGGTAGATGCCGGCACCGTCCTCCATCGCGTCGTGGAGCTCGGTGCGGAGCGTCGCGATGCGTTCGCCGCCGGTGCGCGACGGGTCGAACCAGGTGCGCCGGATGCGGGCGCCCTCGTCCTCCGCCTGCGCTTCCAGCTCCGCCACGTCGTAGCCGGGGTTGTCCATGGCGAAACGGGCCGCGTGCCTGCCCGCCTGGGCGCCGAAGACCAGCAGTTCCGTGAGCGAGTTCGAGCCGAGCCGGTTGGCGCCGTTGATCGACACGCAGGCGCACTCGCCCGCCGCGTAGAGCCCGGGCACGGAGGTGGCCGAATTGCCGCCGACGTCGATCCCGCCCATCACGTAGTGGACGACGGGCCGCACCGGAATCGGTTTGTGGACCGGATCGATCCCGGCGTAGTTGCGCGACAGCTCCCGCACGAAGGGGATCTTCCTGTCGATCTTGGCCTCGCCCAGGTGGCGCAGGTCGAGGTGAACCACGTGACCGTCCCTGGTCTCGATGGTGCGGCCCGCCCACATCTCCTTGATGAAGCACTGGCTGAGCCGGTCGCGCGGCCCCAGTTCCATGGCGCGCTTCTGCGGGTGCCGGGGGTCGGTGACGTCGAGGGCCTCGCCCAGGTCATAGTCCTGCAGGTAGCGGTAGCCGTCCCTGTTGACCAGGATGCCGCCCTCTCCGCGCGAGGCCTCCGTGATCAGGATGCCCGTCCCCGGCAGCCCCGTCGGGTGGTACTGGATGAACTCCATGTCCTTGAGCGCCACCCCGGCCCGGTACGCCATCGCCATCCCGTCGCCCGTCTTGATCGATCCGTTGGTCGTGAAGGGAAAGACCCGTCCGGCACCGCCCGTGCAGATGATGACCGCCTTCCCCAGAATCGCCCGGACTCGCCCGGTCAGCAGCTCGATCGCCGCACAGCCACGGCAGCGCCCGTGGGCGTCGATGAGGAGCCGGGTGGCGAAGTGCTCGTCGTAGCGGACGATGTTGCCGTACTTGAGCGTGGTCTGAAAGAGCGAGTGCAGCATGTGGAACCCGGTCTTGTCGGCCGCGAACCACGTCCGCTCGATCTTCATCCCCCCGAAGGGACGGACCGCCACCGAACCGTCGCCCTCCCGGCTCCACGGACACCCCCAGTGCTCCAGCTGGATCATCTCGGCCGGGGCCTCGTTGACGAAGTACTCGACCGCGTCCTGGTCGGCGAGCCAGTCGGCCCCGCTGATCGTGTCGTAGATATGGTCCTCGAGGCTGTCGTTCGGCTTGATCTTCGCCGCGGCGCCCCCCTCGGCAGTGACCGTGTGGCTCCGCATCGGGTAGACCTTCGACACGCACGCGACCGAGAAGGAAGGGTTCTCCTCGGCGATCGCGATCGAGGCGCGCAGCCCCGCACCGCCTCCTCCTATGATGACCACGTCGTGCTGGTGAGTCGTTCCGTGAGCCATCGTCGGGGGCTCGTCCTGGTGACGGGTGGCGGGGTCGGGGTGGGGGGGGCGCGGCCCGGGTGGGCACCTACTGGGCGAAGAGCCGAAACAGCTTAGCGCGGGAGGGGGCCGGGATCAAGGTGGGGTGGCCCGCTGCCAGGGCACTCGCCGGCACCGCGGTTCTACCACAGGACATCCGCCGCGTACCGGGACATCCTTCGGTCCCGGCTGAGCAGAGTCATCCCCTCCGCGATGGCCTGCGCCACCAGCATGCGGTCGAACGGATCGCGATGATGCCACGGGAGGGTAGCCACTTCGTGGCAGTGGTCCGGCTCCACGAACAGCCACCGCGCATGGAGCCGCTGCCGGCCGGTGTCGATGAGACCGCGCCAGTCGGCGGCGAGTTCGAGTCGGCCAAGACCGAGCTTGATCGCGATCTCCCACAGACTGACGGTGCTGAACCAGACCTGGTTCCCCGGATCGGTCAAGAGTTCCCGACCGCGACGGCTCAACCTGTCTGACGCGGTGACCGCCCAGAGCAGTGTGTGGGTGTCGGCGAGTATCCTCACTCGCTAATACCCTTCGAAGTCCGGAATCGGATCGTCGAAGTCGTCGCCCATGCGGCGAATCAACCCGGGAGCCCCACCCAGTCTGGGCGGATCAGACTGCTGCGGAATCGCCACAAGCCGAACCACCGGTTGGCGACGCTTGGCAATGATCACCTCCTCGCCCTCCAGGGCCAGCCTGATGAGTCTGGAGAGGTGCGTCTTGGCGTCGTGGATATTGACCTGCATGGGAACCTCCTCCGAAAGTTGACCAGGTAATCTAGTCATGTTCCATCCGGCCTGGAACGGGGAGCATCCAGCGCCACCACCTCCCCCCCGTCCACCCGGCGCATGTCGTGGCGGTCCTTGACCAGGCAGCCGAGCGTCTCGCTCGCCGTCTCGGCGTCCAGCCGGTCGCGGTGGAGCGTGATCAGCGCCCGCGCCCAGTCCAGCGTCTCGGCCACCCCCGGCGGCCTCATCAGCCGGCGCCCCCTGAGCTCCTGCACGAAGCGGGTGATCTCGCCGGCCAGCCGCTCCGAGATCCCCGGCACCTTGGCACGGACGATCTCGACCTCCTTCTCGAAGGTGGGGTGCTCGATGTACAGGTAGAGGCAGCGCCGCCTGAGCGCATCCCCGATCTCGCGCGTGCGGTTCGAGGTCAGCACCACGAAGGGCCGGTGCGTGGCCCTGATGGTCCCCAGCTCGGGGATCGTGACCTGGAAGTCGGAGAGGACCTCCAGCAGAAACGCCTCGAAGCCATCGTCCGCGCGGTCGATCTCGTCGATGAGGAGGACGGGGGCCCGGTCGGCCGCGGTGATGGCGCGGAGCAGCGGCCGCTCGAGGAGGTAGGAGCGGCCGAAGATGATGTCCTCGAGGTGATCGGGTGCCGGCGCGGCGCCTCCCGTGTCCCGCCGGGCCATTGACTCGCCCGTCACTTCGGGCGCCCGTCCAGCCATTGACTCGCCCGCCGCGGAGCCGCCCGCACGTCCCCCGCCCTCCTCCGCCGCGATCCGCAGCCTGAGCAGCTGCTTCCGGTAGTTCCACTCGTAGAGCGCCGTGTTCACGTCGAGCCCCTCGTAGCACTGCAACCGGATCAGCTCCGTCTCCATGACCCCCGCCATCACCTTGGCGATCTCGGTCTTGCCCACGCCCGCATCGCCCTCGACCAGGAGCGGCTTCTCCATCGCGCGCGCCAGGTGGACGGCGGTCACGATCGAGGGTTCGGCCACGTAGTCGAAGCCGCGCATGTCGGCCTGGAGCCGGGCGATCTCGGGCCTCATGCGCGGGGCACCCCCGGCGGTCCGCGGACAGGCCCGGGCAGTCCGTGGACAAGGCCCCGCGAGCACCGGGAGCCGCGAGGCGCTGCGTGGGCCGCCGCCGCCCGCCGCGCCGGACTACGCATACGCCGCCGGATCGGCCTCGAAACGGGCGCGACACCCGGGGCAGCAGAAGTGCACGGTCCTGCCTTGCCAGGTGGAAGAGGGCCGCGACCCGTCCGCGGGAACGGTCATGCCGCAGACCGGGTCGGTGGCGGTTGCAGGTGCGCCTGCGGGAGTTGCCGCGTCCTCCTCGCCAGCCTCCTCCATCGCGCGCGCCCCCGCCCTCGCGAGCGACACGATCTCCGCCAGGATGCTCACCGCGACCTCCTCGGGGCGGACGGCGCCGATATCGAGGCCGGCGGGTCCCCGCACCTTCGCGATTCGGCTGCCGCAGACGCCGCGCTCGGCAAGGTATTCGCGCACCCGGCGCATGCGTTTCGGCGACACGACCACCCCGAGGTAGTCCGCGCGCGCGGCCGCGAGGTGCTCGACCGCCTCCTCGTCGCCCTGTCCCATCGTGGCGACCACTGCATATAGCGCCACCCCCGCCGGACGCGCGGCGTACCGGGAGGCGAACGACTCGTCGAGGACCGGGCCCGCGCCCGCGTCCGCGTCCCCGCCTTCCGCGACCGCGACCCGATAGCCCATTGCCTCGCCCAGCCGCGCGACGGCCTGCGCGATCGGCGAAGATCCGGCCACCAGCAGCCGGGGAGCGGGAAACACCGGATTGACGTGCACTTCCACCTTCCCTTCGCTGCCGCAGGACATCGGTACGTGGATCATGTCGGTGCGCGGCCCCGGAGAGCCGCCGAAGGCGAGCAGACGCGGTTGCCGGTCACCGAGCGATGCAATGGCGTGACGGGTCACTTCGGGCCCGGTGCAGCTTCCCCCTATCCACCCGTGCACGGCCCCGTCCCCGGTAATGACGGCCGTGTTGCCGGGCGCCGCCGAACTGGGCCGCTCGCGCCGCACCACGGTGGCCACCGCGTAGGGCGTCTCCTCGTCCAGAAGCCGGGCCGCGAGGCGGAGCAGATCCCTATCCACGGACGGGCTCCCGCCCGGGCTCCCGCACGGGTTCCCGCCCGGCTTCCGCTCCGGCGCCACCCCCGTCCCCGGACCGGCCCGGCCCGCCCACGCGTCCCACCGGCCCCCGCCCCCCATCCTTCCCCCCGGCCAGCTCCTTCACGATGCGACGGTAGTCGTCCGGACGGTCAAGGTCCCGCCCTGCTTCGGCCGACCATTCCACCTCGATCGCCTCGTGCAGATGGCGCCGCACGACCTCCCGGCCGCAGCGGGCATCCATGCGCCGCAGTTCACCGAAGAGGCGCCGGTCGTAGAGGATCGGCGGGGCGTTCACCGAGCCCCCGTACCGCGACGCGACCAGCGGCGGCCGCGCCTCGCGGTAGGTGTCGACCAGGGTGCGGAGCATCGCGGGAGTCACGAACGGCATGTCCGCCAGGATCACGACCGCCGCCCCGCACCCCTCCCCCACCGCCCCGATCCCCGCCGCCACCGACGTGTGCGTCCCTTCCACGTACCGGTCGTTGTGGACGTTCGAGCACCCCAAGCCTCGCAGTTGCCCCGCCACCTTCCCGCACGCATGCCCGGTCACGACCACCACGGGCGAAAGCCCGGCCGCGATCGCCGTGCGCACGGCCCGCCGAACCACCGTCTCTCCGTCCAGTTCCAGCAGCAGCTTGTTGCGCCCCATGCGCGTCGAGGCGCCCGCCGCGAGCACCACGGCCGCGACCTCCGGCACGTCGGCCGTCGCCTGCCCCGTCGCCCTCTCCGCCATCCCCGGGCCGCCCCGCCCGTTCCTCAACCCCCGGCCCCGCCCCGCCCCGGCTCCGGCGCGCTCTCCGACCAGGCCGACCACCACAGCACCGCCAGCATGCGCGCCCCGGCGGCGAGCCGCTCCGCGGCGAAGTCGCGGGCGGCCGGCGCCGCGGGCTTTTCGGGATCGAAGCCCACATCGCGGTCCAGCCGGTACAGTGTCTCCACCTCGTCGTGCGACTCCTGGATGTGCCTGCGCACGGCCTCCCGGACCGCACCCGCCACCGATGGCAGGGCGTCCGCGGGCAGATGGCCGGCCACGTCGGCATCGGTCAGGTGCGCCTCCACGAAATGGCGCTCGAAGCGCGCGTGGAACCCGTTGTCGCGGGTGTACCCCTCCGGGTTCGGGGTGTCGGCGTCCCAGCCGTTGAAGTGGATCGTCGTGTGGTGGGGTTGGGAGGCATCGGTCACGAAGTGCCCCAGGACCCCGGCGTCGTTGACGATGCGCTCCTCGATCCACTCGCGGCGCTCGTCGTCCTGCTCGGCGCGCCATCTCCGGAACCCGTTCACCGTCCGCTGGTACAGCTCGGCGATGCGGTAGGGAAGGAACCCCGCGTCGCGCTCCGGCCGCTCCAGGCCCGCTTCGTAGAGGAGCCGCAAATAGACAAAGCGGTCGGGCGCGTCAAGAACTCCGTCGGGGACGTTCTCCAGGTCGATGTAGTGGTCGTAGGCGAAGGCCTGGTTCATCTCGCGCTGCTCGCGCACCCGCCAGCGGTCGGGCTCGGGGTTGAGGTACACCAGCTGCTCGCCCGCGGCGCGGAAGAAGCCGGGCATCTCCGGGGGAAGCATGGCGACGGCGGCCCGCGCGGCCATTTCATGGCCCACGAAACCCCAGGGGGGGTGCGGGGCCGGTCCTTCCCGGCCGGAGGACGGCGCCGCGGGCAGCCCTGGGATCGGTGCCAGGAGGAACAGCAGGCACATGGACGCAAGACTCACGCGTGCCCCGGGAGCCCGTGGACAAAATCCCCACAGGGATCCAGGCCCGCGGGCACGGCGGGTTTCGGTCGCGTGGGGTGGCCGTCCGCGGCCACGCGTGGTTCCGGAACGCCGGATCATCGTTTCACCTCCTCGCGCGCGATGACGTACGGCGACCTCTGCACCGTCGGCATGACGAGCATGTTGAGCACGTTGACTCGCGGCCGCGTGTTGAGGACGTAGTGCACCGCGTCGGCTATGTCCTCTGGCATGAGCGAGTCGACACCCTCGTACGTCCTGCCGGCGCGCTCCCGGTCCCCCCGGAACCTCACCAGCGAAAACTCGGTCTCCACGAGCCCGGGATCCACCGAGGACATGCGCACCTTCGTCCCCACCAGGTCCAGATTCGCGGCTTCGGTCAGGGCGCGGACGGCGTACTTGGTCGCGCAGTAGACGTTGCCCATCGGGTAGACCACGTGCCCGGCGACGCTGCCGATGTTCACCACGTGGCCCGCGTCGCGCGCGATCATCCCGGGGAGCAGCGCCCGCGTCACGTTGAGGAGTCCCTTGAGGTTGGTGTCGATCATCTCGTCCCAGTCCCGGTGGCTCCCATCCTGAAACGCATCGAGGCCGCGGGCGAGTCCCGCGTTGTTGACCAGGATGTCGACGGCCACGCCCTCCCGTTCCAGCCGGTCCGCAAATCCCGCCACGCCCTCCCGGTCCCTCACGTCGAGGACATGCCGGAGAACGCGCTCTCCGGTCGTCGCTTCGAGTTCATCGGCCAGCGACGCCAGCCGTTCACCGCGCCGCGCGACCAGCACCAGCCGGACGCCCGCCTCCGCGAGGGTGCGGGCGCAGGCCTCGCCGATCCCGGACGTGGCGCCGGTGACGACCGCGGTCCTGCCTCGGATTCGGTTCATGACGGTGGGTGGGGTCTCGCTTTCCACGGTTGTGGCGGAACGGCGGGATCCCGGTGCTCCCGGATCGGAGACGGGACCCGGGGCGAGGAGCCCTGTGGAGGGCGCCATACTAACCGGAGCAAATCGGGGCCAGCAAGGCCGGTGTACGCCGGATGGAGTGCGGACGGCCGACGTGCGGGAGCCGGGAACCGCGTGGGACCTTTCGCTGTCCTCGGGCAAGCCTTACAATCTTCCCACGTACAACAGCGCACACCGTTGCGGTCTACCCTTCGGGATTCGGGCCGTCTTCGGGTCTGTCGTCGCCAACGGGAAGGAGTTCCGAGGATGTTCTCAAGAGGTGCACCGGAACCGGGATCGGCATGCGCGGTGCTGCTCGGCGCGGCATTGGTGGCCGGATGCGAGAATCCCCAGCCGCCGGGGCTGTGCGGCGAGATCGCGCCGCGGACGGTGGCGGTCGGGGAGACGGCTACGGTGAGCGCGTGTTTCGAGGATCCCAACGGCGATGTATTGAGGTACGCAGCGGCGAGTTCGGATCCCGGCATCGTCGCCGTGTCGATCTCCGGAACCATGGTGACGGTGAGCGGGGTGGCGCCGGGCACGGGCACGGTGACGATCACAGCGACCGACGCGACTGAGCTGGAGGGACATCAGGATTTCCGGGTGACGGTGCCCAACCGTCCACCGCTGGCCGTGGGCCGGATCGCTGCACGGGAACTGGCGGCCGGAGAGTCGGCCACGACGGATGTCGCCCCCCACTTTGACGAGCCGGACGGCGAGTCCCTTGCGTATGACGTATCGGTCTCCGACACCGGCATCGCGTCCGCGGCCGTTGCGGGAAGCGTCGTGACCATCGTGGCGCGGGCGAAGGGCGTCGCGACCGTCACGGTGACGGCCACCGATCCCGGCGGCATGACGGCGGCGCAGAGCTTCGCGGTTACGGTCCCGAACCGTGCGCCCGCGGCGGTGGGATCGATGCCGGAACGGACCATCGAGGTGGGCGAGAGCGCCACGATCGACCTGACCGGCTACTTCTCCGACCCGGACGGCGACGCGCTGGCGTACGCGGCGGCCTCCTCGGCAACGGCCGTCGCCTCGGTGGAGGTCTCGGGGAGCGATCTGACGGTGCTGGGGGTCGCCAAGGGGACGGCCGCGGTGACGGTGACCGCCACCGATGCGGAAGGGCTCGCGGCCACGCAGGAGTTCGCGGTGGTCGCCCCGAACCGGGCCCCGGTGCCGCTCGGCTCGATCGCGGAGCGCACGATCGAGGTGGGCGAGGCGGAGTCGCTGGAGCTGTCGGGCCATTTCAGCGACCCCGACGGCGATGCGCTCGTGTTCACTGCGGCCGTGTCGGAAGAGGGAATGGCCTCGGTCGAGATCTCGGGCAGCGTGCTGACGGTGGCGGCGGTGGCCAAGGGGTCGGTGACGGTCACGGTGACGGCCACCGACACGGAGGGGCTTGCGGCCTCGCAGGAGTTCGCGGTGACCGTGCCGAACCGGGCGCCGGTCGCGGGCGGGGCGGTCGGGGAGCGGACGATCGCGGCGGGTGAGACCTCGGTCCTGAATCTCTCCGACCATTTCAGCGACCCGGACGGCGATGCGCTGGTGTACGCGGCGGAGTCGTCCGACGCGGAGGTGGCGGGTGTTGCGGTGTCGGACGACGCGCTCGCGGTGACCGCCGTTGCAAAGGGGACGGCGACCGTGCTGGTCACGGCCACCGATGCGGAGGGCCTTACCGCCACGCTGGAGTTCCTGGTAACCGTGCCCAACCGGGCGCCTCTCGCGGCGGGTTCGATCGAGGCGCGGACGATCGAGGTGGGCAAGGCGGAGTCTCTTGAGCTCCCGGACTACTTCAGCGACCCCGATGGGGACGCCCTCGCCTTCGTCGCGGTGTCCTCGGATCCGGGAGTGGCCGGCGCCCGGGTGTCCGGCAGCGTGCTCACCGTTACCGCCGTGGCCAAGGGCAGGACCAGGCTGGTGGCGACCGCAACGGACCCGGAGGGGTTGGCGGCGACGCTTGCGTTCATCGTGACGGTGCCCAACCGTGCGCCGCTTCCGGCCACGCCGATCGCGGAGCAGACCGTTGAGGCAGGCGAAACCGCCGCGCTGGAGCCGGCCACGCACTTCACCGATCCCGACGGAGACGCACTGGTGTTCGCGGCCGCGTCGTCGGACGCCTCGGTGGCCGGGGTGGAGGTGGCTGTCGGCAGACTCATAGTCACGGCGACGGCCAAGGGCACCGCGACGTTGACGGTCACCGCCACCGACCCGGGAGGCCTCGCCGCCACCCAGGCGTTCACCGTGACGGTGCCGAACCGGCCGCCGCTGGTGACGGAAGCGCTCGGGGACCGCACGATCGAGGTCGGAGCGGGCGCCACGGTCGAGCTGGTCCGCCATTTCAGCGACCCCGACGGCGATGCGCTGGCCTTCGCCGTAACCTCGTCCGACACGAAGGTGGCCGCCGCGGAGATCGCCGGAGGCGCGCTCACCGTCACGGCCGTGGCCAAGGGCGCCGCGACCGTGACGGTGACCGCCACCGATACGGAAGACCTCTCGACCACGCGGTCGTTCCTGGCGAGCGTGCCGAACCGGCCGCCTTTCGCGACGGGAGCGCCGGAGGAACGGACCCTCGAGGTCGGCGAGGCCGCAACGCTCGACCTGTCCGGCTACTTCACGGACCCGGACGGCGACGATCTGTCCTACGCGGCGTCCGCCTCCGACGACGACATCGTCGGCATCGAGGTCGCGGGGGAAATCGTCACGGTAACGGCCCTCGGGAAGGGCGCCACCACCGTGGCGATCCGCGCCACGGACACGGACGGGCTGGCGGCGTCGCGGACGTGGGCCATCCGCGCGGCCAACCGGCCGCCGGAGCCGCGGGGCTCGATCGCGGATGCCACCATCGAGGTGGGCAGGACCGTCACGCTGGAACTGACGCGCCACTTCGGCGACCCGGATGGCGACATCCTGACCTACACGGCGACCAGCGCCGGCACCGGGGTGGCGTCCCTTTCGTTGTCGGGCGGAGCCGTCACGGTCACGGCCGTCGCCAGGGGCGAAGCCGAGGTCACGGTCACCGCCACCGATCCGGAGGGCCTCTCGGCCACCCTGACGTTCGTGGTCACCGTCCCGAACCGCACACCCGCCGCTGTGGGCGCGGTCCCGAAGATGAGCTTGAAGAAGGGGGGGATCGGCAGGGTCCATCCCTGGTCCTATTTCTCCGATCCCGATGACGATGCCCTGGTCTACGATGCCAGCAGCTCGGATGTCGGCGTGGCGAAGGCCTGGATGGCCCGCAACGGCGTGGTCGTCCGCGGGATGGACAAGGGCACCACAACCGTGATTCTCACAGCGGAGGATCCGGAGGGGCTGCTCGCCACGCTGCTCTTCGAAGTGCGCGTCGACAAGTCGGGAGGCTCCGGTTCGAACAAGCGCCCGACGGTCGTGGGCACCGTCGGTACGCAGGAGCTCGAACCGGACGACTCCCGCACGCTCAACGCCGCGTCGTACTTCGACGACCCCGATGACGACCCCTTGACGTTCTCGGCCACGACCTCCGACGCCGGCGTGGTGAAGACCGCCGTGTCCGGAAACCGGATCACGCTGGACGCGGTTGCCGAAGGCGCCGCCACCGTGACGCTCGGGGCGAAGGATCCCGACGGGCTTGCCGCCTCTCTGGACTTCGGTGTGGAGGTCGGGGAGGGCGAGGAGCCCAACCGGGCCCCGGTACGGGTCGGAAGGATCCTGGACCAGAGCCTGGAGGAGGGCGACCGGATGAGGATCGATGGCTCTTCCTACTTCCGCGATCCCGACGACGACGAACTTTCATTCTCGGCCGAGAGTTCCGACGCCGCCGTGGTGTCGGCGAAGGTGTCCGGGAGCGAGGTCACGTTGTCCGCCGGGGCCGAAGGCAGCGCCACCGTGACCATCACCGCGAAGGATCCGGACGGGTTGTCCGTTGCGTCGAACTTCACGGTCACCGTCTCCGGCGACGAGGAGGAGAACCGCCCGCCGAGGGTGGTCGGCAAGATCCTGGCGCAGGAACTGGAAGAGGGTGACACGAGGACGGTCGACGGCGCGTCCTACTTCAGCGACCCCGACGGCGATGACCTTTCATTCTCGGCCGCGAGTTCCGAAGACGAAGCGGTCACGGTGAAGGTGTCCGGGAGCAAGGTCACCCTGTCGGCGACCGGTGCCGGGAAGGCCACCGTAACACTCACGGCGAAGGATCCGGACGAGCTCTCCGCCTCTCTTGACTTCGACGTCACCGTATCGGAGGCCGCTGAGGAGAACCGTCCGCCGGCGGTGGTCGGCCGAATCCCGGCGCAGAGCCTGGAAGTGGACGAAAAGGGCACGGTCGACGGTTCTTCCTACTTCACCGACCCCGACGACGACTACCTGGAGTTCTCGGCCCGGAGCTCCGACGCGGAGGTGGTCACGGCAAAGGTCTCCGGCAGCACGGTCACCCTGTCCGCGGTTGCCGAGGGGACCGCCACCGTGACGATCACCGCGAAGGACCCGGACGGACTCTCCGCCACGTCGGATCTCGCCGTTACGGTCTCGGAGGAGGAAGAGGAGGAGGAGGAGGAAGAGGAGAACCGTCCGCCGAAGGTGGTAGGCCAGATCCTCGCGCAGGACCTGGAAGAGGGGGACGAGAAGACGGTGGATGCCAGCTCCTTCTTCACCGACCCCGACGAAGACGAGCTGGAGTTCTCGGCCGAGAGCGCCGACACGGAGGTGGTCGAGGCGACCATGAAGGGGACCGAAGTCGAGCTGGAGGTCGTGGACGAGGGCACGACGACGGTCAAGGTCACGGCGAAGGATCCGGAAGGCCTCGAAGCGGACCAGAAGTTCGGGGTGACCGTCAAGTTCCAGCCTCCCAACAAGCCGCCGCAGGTGAAGACGGTGCCGTTCTGGGATGTGTACTGGGGGGACCCCTTGCTGGAGGACGTCACCCTGAAGGTCATCATCAAGGATCACTTCCAGGATCCGGACGACGACTATCCCACCCTCACCGTCACTGCGGAATCCACGGACGAGGCGGTCGTCCGCATCGAGAGCGCCGACACGGACACGGTCAAGATAGTGACGGTGGCGGAGGGTTGGGCCTCCGTCACGGTGACCGTCACCGACCCGGATGGCAGCTCGGCCAGCAAGAGGTGGGGGGTCAAGGTCAAAGACGTCGCACCGGAGGTCAGAAGTGAAGGGAGAGACTTCGTCATTGCGGTGGATGAAGAGACCACCCGGTCCTTCTCGTTCTACATCATCGATTGCAACATCGGCGACTCGCTCACCTTCACCGTGTCCAATTCGGACCCGGCCGTGTTGGAGGCGACCGCGGACGGCCACCTCGCCCGGTTCAAGGGACTCACCGTCGGCAAGGCGACAATCGAATTCATGGCGGAAGACAGGACCGGGCTGACGGCCAAGATCAGTTTCACCGTCACGGTCGACGGCAACCGGCCGCCGGTGATCGTCGATTCCATTCCGAGAGAGATGACCCTTACGGAGGGCGACAGGGTCAAGTTCGTTCTGACGGACTACTTCGACGATCCCGACGGCGACGAACTGAGTTACAGTGAACTGACTCAGAAGAGGATCAGCGCGACGATACGGGGCGATACGCTCTGGCTTAGTGCGGACGAGCCGGGCAAGGCGTACTTCAGTGTGACCGCCACGGACCCCGACGGCCGCAAGGTGTGGCAGAGTTCCTGGGTGACGGTGGAGGAAGATTCCGACCTGGTATGGCTGCCGGGGCTCCATGCGGACCCCGCGGGACGGCTCCGACCGGTGGCGAGGGTAGTGGCTGTGGCCGGCCTCACGGACCATGTGCCGCGGCCGCAACATCGAGAGTGGCCATCGGCGTACCGGACGCGACCGCGCGCCCCGGCTCTGCAACGTCGACGGGCCTGAACCCCGTCCCGGGCCGGCAGAGCGGTTCGGGACGGCCAGGTCACTCATGGGGGAAGCGGACCCGCCACCGGAGCGGGGCTGTACGGCGGCCTGTGCCCGGCCTTTCCAAACGCCGAAGCCCGGCACAGTATAGGAGCCCGTCGACAAGTCCGCGCGAGCACATCTTCGCCACGGGCTCCCATGGCTCCCGCATCCGCCCGGGCGCCGGGCCTGCTGCGAATCCCGCAAACCCACACCAGGAGCCGCCCCTTGAGCAACGCCAGGGTCACCCACTACCGCGTGGCCGCCCAGCCCAGGGAAGAGCTGAACCCCCTCATCTCCCGCAGCCTCATCACCGGCGAACGGTCCATGCTCGCCCACGTGTACCTCAGGAAGGGCGCGATCGTGCCGATGCACTCGCACGACAACGAGCAGATCACCTATGTCCTCGAAGGGGCGCTCAGGTTCCGCATCGGCGACGACGGGCCGCAGGACCTGGTCGTCCGCTCCGGCGAGGTCCTGCACCTGCCGAGCAACGTCCCGCACGAGGCCGAGGCCCTCGAGGACACCCTCGACGTCGACGTCTTCACCCCGCCGCGGCAGGACTGGCTCGACGGGACGGATTCCTACCTGAGGGGCGGCAACGACGTGGAGGCGGAATAATGGGAAGGGCCGGCATGCTGTCGGGCAGCCCGTGGATCTGGAAGGACGGGGCGTTCATCCGCTGGGAGGACGCCAACGTCCACATCCTCAGCCTCGCGGTGCAGTTCGCGGCGTCGGTCTTCGAGGGCGTGCGCTGCTACGAAACGCCGCGGGGTCCGGCGGTCTTCCGGCTGCACGATCACCTGCGCCGGCTGATGATGTCGAGCCGCACCCACCGGATGCAGCCGGACCACACGATCGACGAGCTGGCGGACGCCGCGCTCGCGACCGTTCGCAGGAACGAGCTCGCCTCCTGCTACATCCGCCCCATGGTGCTCAGGGGCTTCGGGTCGTCGAGCATGCACCCGGGCAACAGCCCGATCGAGACGTACATCCCGGTGTGGCCGTGGGGCACCTACCTCGGCGAAGAGGCGCTCGAGCGCGGGGTCGACGTGTGCGTGTCGTCGTGGAACCGGCCGCGGCCCAACACCATCCCGAGCGGGGCCAAGGCGTCGGGGAACTACACCCTGTCCGCGCTGATGGTGCTGGAAGCGGACAGGCACGGCTACGCGGAGGCGATCGGCCTCGGGCCCGGCGGCCTGGTCAGCGAGGGGAGCGGCCAGAATCTCTTCCTGGTCGTGGACGGCGAGGTGGTCACCCCGATCCTGGACGGCACCTCGCTGTCGGGCATCACGCGCCACACGGTGCTCAAGATCTCGGAGGAGCTGGGCTACACGGTGCACGAGCAGCTGGTCTCGCGCGAGATGCTGTACGGCGCCGACGAGATGTTCTTCACGGGAACGGCTTCGGAGGTGACCCCGATCCGGTCCGTGGACGCGCTCGAGGTGGGCGCGGGGCGGCGGGGGCCGGTCACGGAAGCGATCCAGACGCGGTTCCTGGAGCTGGTAGGGGGGACGGGACCGGATCCGCGGGGGTGGTTGACGTACCTATAGCAGCCCGTGGACAATAGCGGCCACGCGGGGGAGAAACATGCACGGCACTGCGAAACCGGTTGAACCGGCACCGTCGAGCGAGGACGTCTTCGACTTCGACGGGGAATACGGGGAGGAGTACGAGGCGCTGGCGTACCGCCTCATCCCCGGCTACCGCACCCTCTTCCCCATGTTCGCGGCGCTCATCGAGCCCGAGCTTCCCCGCAGGGGGCGCGTGCTGGTGGTCGGCGCGGGAACCGGCATCGAGATCGTGCACCTCAAGCGGGTGCGGCCCAACCTGCGCGTCCACGGTGTCGACCCGTCGGCGCAGATGCTCGCGCTGGCCGAGCGGCGCGTCGCCGAAGCGGGCGCGGCCGACGGCGTCACCCTCCACCTCGGCTACACGGCCGACCTGGCGCCCACTCCCCTCTTCGACGCGGCAACCCTCTTCAACGTGCTCCACTTCCTCCCCGACGACGGGAGCAAGGCCGCGCTCCTGGCCGACATCGCCCGGCGCCTGCGGCCCGGCGGCGTCTTCGTCTTCTTCGACCTCCACGGCGGCGCCACCCCGGAGGAGCACGAGCGCTACCTGTCGGCGTGGCGGCGCTACTGGAGGGTTCGCGGCATGACCCCCGGCGAGATGCGCACCTTCAACGCGCGAATCCGCGATGGGATGCACTTCGTGCCGCCGTCGCGGGCCGTGGAACTGGCGCGGGATGCGGGCCTCGGCGAGGGTCGGCGATTCTACAAGAGCCTTCTGTACGGGGGCTGGACGTTTCAGCGGAATGGTGAACGGATATGAAATGCGACCCCATGGAGAGGATCGCTCCGATGCTTCGCTCCGCGCTGCTGCTGAGCCTGTGCGCTCAGGCCGCCCGGGCGCAGGAACCGGCTGCGCCCGGGGTTTGGGATCTCAATCCCGAACAGAGGTGGCGGGTCTCCGAGAGCCTGCGGATCGTGGGACACGAAGGTGGGGGTCCGGCGGTCCACTGGGGCGTCAGCTGTGTCGCGGTCGACCCGATGGACCGCATCTGGGTGGTCAAGAGCGCGGCCGATGAAATACGGGTGTTCGAAGCCGATGGCGGCTTCGTGCGGGCGGTAGGGAGGTGGGTGGAGGGGCGTGGAGGATTCCGAAACATCGGCGACGCCTTTTCGGGACCGGGGGAGGAGATCTGGGTCGAGGACCTGTCCACCCTGCGATATGAGATTTTCGACACGGCCGGAACCTGGGTTCGCGGCCACCCGTTTGTCTTTCGCCGATCGGGTGGCGGGCCTCGGGTCTGGACGCGCCAGGGCCTGATGGTCGTCCGGCAGGGTTTCCGCAACGCGGCCGATACGGTGAGACTCTACGAGTTGGCGGGAGGAGCACTCAAGCGGACGAGGCCGAAGGTCGTGTCCGTGTGGCCGGAGTCGTCCACTCCGACGTTCGTGGTCGAAACCATGGCTCAAACAGACACCATCGGCCGCCGCTGGCCGTTCCCGTTCGCGCTCCAAGACGTGGCCGCCCGCGAACAACTTGCGGTCGTCTCCATCAGCCGCCGCGCGCCGATCCCGTTCGCGCCTCGCAATCGCGCCTTCTTCGGCCCGGAACTCGACCTCTGGGTGGCCTACCAGATCGGACGTGACCGCTACCAGATTCGCCGGACAAGCCTCGAAACCGGCGATGAGCTGCTTTCAATGGGGATTATTGACGAAAGTAACCACGGGCGGGAATCATCCCGTTCGGGTTTCCCG
>JAPPGI010000012.1 GCA_028874985.1 Gemmatimonadota bacterium
TGAAGCACCGGACCCTACCCGGCACCGCGCCACCCCCCGACTCTACTCCGGCTCCTCCAAGGCACTGCTCCCCCAACCCCCCGGCAGTCCGTGGACAGAATCCCCCCGGCACAGAACGTGCCGACCGCCGGAAACGGCTACAGCCCCTACGCCGCCACCGCCGTCGTAGTGGCCAACATGATCGGCACCGGCGTCTTCACGAGCCTGGGGTTCCAGCTCCTCGACCTCCGGTCCACCTTCCCCCTGCTCCTTCTATGGGTGGTCGGGGGCGCGGCGGCCTTCTGCGGGGCGGTATCGTACGCGGAACTCGGCGCGGCCATCCCCCGCTCCGGCGGCGAGTACACCTTCCTCTCCCGCATCTACCACCCTGTGGCGGGCTTCGTCTCGGGCTGGATCTCGGCGACGATCGGCTTCGCGGCCCCCACGGCGCTGGCCGCCATCACCTTCGGGACGTACCTGGCATCCGTCTTTCCGTCCCTCTCTCCCACCTGGCTGGGCGCGGGGCTGGTCCTCGCGCTGACCGGCGTCCACGCCACCACATACCGCAGTTCGAGCCTCTTCCAGCGGAGCTTCACGACGGCGAAGGTACTGCTCATCCTGGCCTTCTGCGCGGCCGCCGTCCTGCTGGCCGACCCCGCCCGCCCCGTGTCCCTGCTCCCGGTGGCCGGCGACGGGGCGCTCGCCTTCAGCGGCGCCTTCGCCGTCTCGCTCATCTACGTCTCCTACGCCTACACCGGGTGGAACGCGGCCACCTACCTGACCGGTGAGCTGGCGGACCCAGAGCGCACCCTGCCCCGGGTGCTCGGCGGCGGCACCCTCCTGGTGATGGTGCTCTACACCGGCCTGAACTACGCCTTCCTGAGGGCGGCGCCGATGGACGCGATGGCGGGGAAGGTCGAGGTCGGGTACGTGGCCGCCACCCACCTCTTCGGCCCGGCCGGCGCGGCGATCATGGGAGTGACGCTGGCCGTGCTGCTCGTCTCGACGGTGAGCGCGATGGTCATGGCCGGGCCCCGCGTGCTCCAGGTGATCGGCGAGGACTACCCTTTGTTCCAACGCCTGAGCCGCACCAACCGGGACGGCATCCCCGCCGTGGCCATCGCAACCCAGGCCGCCCTGTCCCTCGCTTTCATCGCCACCGCGTCCTTCGAGACGATCCTGGTCTTCGCGGGCTTCACTTTGGGGCTGAACAGCCTGCTGGCCGTGGCGGGGGTCTTCGTCCTGCGCGTCCGCGAGCCGGACGCCGAGCGCCCCTACCGCGCGTGGGGATTCCCCGTCACGCCTCTCGTCTACCTGGCGCTGACCCTCTGTACGCTGACATACATCGCCATGGACAGGCCCGCCGAAGCGCTGATGGCGGTACCGCTGATCGGCAGCGGGCTGGTCTTCCACCTGGTTGCCGCCGGGGGCCGGCGCCCGGGTGCGGGATAGACTCGTCCGGGCGCAAGGTGCCTCACTCCTCTATGCCCAGCATTTCGATCTCGAAGACGAGCACCTGGTTGGGCCCGATCACCGGTTGCCTGCCCTCCTCGCCGTAAGCGATCTCGCTGGGGAGGGCCACGCGCATGTGACCCCCGACCTTCATCAGCTTGAGCGCCTCCGAGAACCCGGGGACGACCTCGTCCACCGCAAAGCTGACCGGGTCCCCGCCGTACGACGTGTCGAACTCGGTCCCGTCGGGCAGCGACCCGCGATAGTGGACGACGGCCCGCTGTCCCGCCCCGGGACTGGCGCCGTCTCCCTCCCGCAGCACCTCGTACTGGAGCCCGGACTCGGTGACGATCACCCCTTCCCGGGCGGCGTTCCGTTCCAGGAACTCCTCACCCTCCGCCGTGCCGCGCTCCCGGGCCCCGGCCTGGATCATCTCGTCCAGGGCGGCCATTGCGGCCGCCATCTCCTCCTCGGTCAGGGCCGCTTCCTGCTCGGAAAGGGCATCCGTCACCCCCTTCATGACGGCGGCCATGTCCACGTGTTCCTCGAAGCTGGCAAGGCGCTTGCCGATATTGAACCCGATCCCGTAGCTGGCCTTCTGGGCGTCGGTCTCGAGAACCACGTCGGGAAGACAGGCGGAGAGGGTCAGAAGGGCGGGCAGGGCAACCAGGCGAAAGTGTCCGGACATGACGGTCTTCCTTGTAGGGGAGAGGCGCGGAGGAAGACGCAAAACTAACGCCGACGGAGCGCAGCGCCAGCGGCAGCGGTCCGGGGCTCCGTTTGACGTGCGGGCGGCGGCCGTGGTAGCTTCGCCAATCGAGCGACTCAAGACCGGAGAGACGACCGTGCAAAAACACCTCGCCACTCTTTCCGCATCCGTCTGTCTCTGCGTGCTGTCCCCCGTTTCTTCCCTCGCCCAGTCCCGCCCCTTCTATCTGCGGCTGTCGCCCGAGGTGGGACTGGTCCAGGTCGAGCACCACAAGACGCTTACCGATGCCAGCGGGTCGAGTTCCACCAGCGCGTCATCCACAGGTGCGGATCTCCTAGCCAACCTCTCGATCGGTCA
Organism: Gemmatimonadota bacterium; assembly: GCA_028874985.1. Taxonomy (GTDB): domain Bacteria; phylum Gemmatimonadota; class Gemmatimonadetes; order Longimicrobiales; family Gaopeijiaceae; genus Bin94. Next base: position 2,498 of record JAPPGI010000012.1, read on the forward strand.
GCTCAAGGAGCTTTCGGACAACTGGCTGCTGGGCGGCGAACTCCAGTTCGCGGTTTCAGCGCGGCAGGAGATCAAAGGCTCGATTCCCGCTATGGGAATAGGTCCCGGCGGGGTAGGGGTCGGCACCTGGGAGTTCAGCAACCGCGTGGGCGTCGGGGTCAACCTCCTCGTCGGGCGCAGGCTGGCCAACGGGGACATGCGGAGCTATCTCGTGTTCGGCATCAAGCGATGGACCACGGAAACGGTCTCCGAAGCCCCCCACCCCGTACACGGCCCGTTCTCGGACACCCAGGTCGGTAAGCGATGGCCCTGGAGCCTCGGGGTCGGCTTCACCCTGCCCGGCCGGCGCTCGGTCGACTTTCGCTTGCGGTACTCCCGCTCGGCCGTTGATTGGAGCGTCCGGCGAACCCTGGATCCGGAACCGCAGCCGGATGACCCCAACCCGGAGATGGTGACCTGGGACTACAGGTTCACCGCGAACGGGATCAGCCTGCAGATCGGTTTCGGAACCGGATAGGGGACAACCGGCACGCCGCGGCGGCCCGTCTGTCGCACCCGGAGTCGCGCCGGAACGCCCCAGCGGCTCAGCCGGTTCCCGCGGCTACGAGATCTTCTTCGCCCTGACGCCCAGTCCGAGTTCCTTCCCCTTCAGGATCGCCGGCACCCCTTCCTCCATCCAGATCGGGGCGGGCGCGTCCACCAGGTAGTGGTCGAAGAACTGCTGCATGCGGATCGCCCAGTCCTTGCGGTCGGCCTCGCGGCTCAGCCCGTGGCCCTGGCCGTTGTAGTTGAGCATCCAGACCGGCTTCTGCAGCCGCCTCATCGCCACGAACATCTCGATCCCCTGGTACCACGGGACCGCTCCGTCCTCGTCGTTGTGCATCATGAGGAGCGGGGTCCGGATCTTGTCGGCGTAGAAGACCGGCGAGTTGTGGATGTACTCGGCGGTGGACTCCCACAGCGTGCCCCCGATGCGGCTCTGGGTGCGCTCGTACTGGAACATGCGACTCATCCCCGACGACCAGCGGATGCCGCCGTAGGCGCTGGTCATGTTGCTGACCGGGGCGCCCGCCTCGGCCGCGGCGAAGAGGTTGGTCTTCGTGATCATGTAGGCGATCTGGTAGCCGCCCCAGGAGTGCCCCTGGACGCCGATCCTGTCCCGGTCCACGAACCCCCGGGCCACGATGCTCAGCACGCCGGGCACCACCGCGTCGAGCGCGCTCTCGCCGGGATAGCCCACCTCGTAGGGGATGTCCGGGACGAAGACCACGTAGCCGCGGCTGGCGTAGAAGGAGAACGAGATGGACGAGCCTCCCGGCGTCGGGGCCCGGTAGGAGTGGAGACCGTCGGAGCTGCGTTCGTAGAAGTACACCATCATGGGGTACTTGAGTGACGGGTCGAAGCCGTCGGGCTTGACGAGGATGCCCTGGAGCGGCTCTCCGTCGTTCGAGGTCCATTCGGCGATCTCGGCCGTGCCCCACCGGTACTCGGCCTGCTGCGGATTGGCGTCGGTGAGCTTCACCATGTCGGCGATGTCACCGCCGGCGACCCAGAGGTCCGGGAACTCGCGGAAGTCCTGGCGGGTCAGGAGCCGGCGGTCCGCGTCGTCGGCATGGCCGCCGAAGCTGAAGCGGATGGACTTGTCCGCCATGACGATCCGCTCGGGTGGGGCCTCACGGTCCGTGCGCCCCCGGTAGAAGCCGGACTGCTTGTTCCCGTAGTGGAAGGCACCCCAGAGCGCCTCGCCCTCGTCCAGGTACGGCTCCTCGAAGTCGGTGCGCGTGTACCGGAAGCGCAGGTTGCCCGCGCGGCCGGCGCCCGAGGTCAGGTTGGTGGTCTCGCCGGTGGCGGGCTCGAAGCGCCAGACATCGTGCCGGTCGTAGAAGAGGAAGGCCTCGTCGCCCTCGGTCCAGCCCGCCGACCCGTAGGGTGTCGGCAGGTCGGGACGGTCGTTCAGCTCGTTCCAGACCGCGTGGGGGACACCGGCGCTCGCCGCGACCGCGTCGCCGCCGGCCAGCGGGGCCACCATCCAGTGCCTGGCCGCACCGTCCCACCAGGAGACGTAGCGGCCCGACGGGGACGGCGAGGCGAAGCCCCTGTTCCTCTCCGCGAAGAGGCGGCGCTCGCCGGTGGAGACATCGACGGCGTAGTAGTCGTTGTACCGTCCGTCCCAGGAGACGAGCCGGCGGTAGGGCAGGTTCGAGATGCCCAGCGCCCAGGGGGCGTCTCCATCGGCGGCGAAGCGCACGTCGGGCACCTCTTCGGTGCCGAGCTGGACCACCGCGCCCCCGTCGAGGTGGGCGACCGCGGTGTATGTGCGGTCGCGTTCCCGGCCGGCCTGGACCAGCTGCATGGGCTGCAGGTACGGATCCTTCCAGTTCCAGATGTCCAGCGTGACCCTGTCCTCGTCCGGCGTCTCGTCCTCCTCCTCCGGCTCGGGTCTGGGAGCCGTGCCGAAGTGGAGGCGCCCGCCGCCGTCGGAGAAGCTCACGCTGCCGTTCTCGCTGACCCACCAGCCCGCGGGGACGCCCGCGGTGGCCGAATTGGCGATGGTCGCGCCCTCCCAGGCCGGTGCCGCGCCGTGGTACAGGGTGAACTCGGGCTCGTCGGCCTCGTAGTCGTCGCGGTCGGAGAGGAAGGCGACCTGCGACCCGTCCTCGGCGACCACCAGCCGCTTGTAGTTCCCCTCGCCCTCCATGACCGCGTGCCGCGCCATGTCTTCGAGGTCCACGACGTAGACGCCGTCGCCCTCGCCGTCCTCGGCGGAGGTAGCGAAGGTCAGGACGGCGGCCTCGTCGGCGAAGTGGTAGGCCGTCACCTTCTCGTAGCGCACCTCTGCGCCGGAGTCCAGGTCGAGCAGGACCAGGGGCGAACCCTCGTCCTTCTTCTTCTCCTCCTCTTCTTCCTCTTCCTCGCCCTCCACTTCCGGTTCCGGCTCGGGTTCGGGTTCCGGTTCCGGCTCGGGTTCAGGCTCAGGCTCGGCCTCCGGCTCCCCGGCTCCCTCCTCTTCCACATCCTCGCCCTCTTCCTCCTCCTCGACCGGGGTGTACGCGACCCAGCTCCCCTCGCCGGCCACCTTGAAGTTCTCGACCGCGCCGACCGTCCGCCCCTCTCCCCCGTCCACGGCGATCACACCGAGCGAGTCCGCGGGCAGGTCGTCGCCCTTTTTCCCTTCCCGCTTCAGAGAGTCCACCACCGCCTCCACCGGCGGGATGGAGTAGACCACGAAGCGCGAATCGGAGGTGAACCCCGGGCGGGTTCCGCGGAAGGTGACTTCGTCGGCGCCCGCGCGGGCCGCCTTGAACGCGAGCACAGGGTCGCCCTCCATGGCGGTCAGCACGTACACCAGCCAGGCGCCGTTCGGCGACAGCGAGGGGCTGGTGATCCGGTTCCAGCGCAGGGCGTCGTCGTGGTCGAGGGCGCTCTGCTGGGCGGTGGCGGGAGTGGCCGCCGCCGCGGCCGGCAGGGCGAGCGAGAGGGCGAAGGCGAAGGGGCGGAAGCGCCGGGATGTCATGGCTGGGACTCCGGTTTCGGGGGACAACGGACCGTTACCGAATAGCTTGCGCGGGATTGGGCGCCGTCGCCAGTAGGTAGCGGGTCCCGGGAGTGACTCTACGTCCCGAAGACCGACGCGAGCATGTCCCGGTTGAAGCCCACCACCAGCGTGGTGCCGACCCTCATGGCCGGGGCCCGGAGCCTGCCCCAGCGGCTGACCATGAGCCTGACGAGCTCATCGTCCGGCGGCCGGTCGGCGGCCGAGAGGTCCACGCGGACGACCTTCCTGCCCCTGGCGACGCAAAGTTCGGTCATGCCTTCGAGCAGGGTGACCGCTTCGTCCGCGACCACCGGGTCCCGGGTCGCGTTGCGTGTCTCGGCCGCTTCGATTCCGTTCTGCGCAAGAAACTCCTGCGTGCGTTTGCAGCCGGTTCAGCCGGGGCGGTGGTACCGCCACTGGAGGTTCCGAGTCACTGTGCGTGTCTCCTTGGTGACCGGGTGGAAGGGTGTGGGGGCGCGGCCCGTGGCACCGTACCCCGCTACCCGAAGATAAGGTCAAGCACCTCCACGCGCTCCACGCCCAACTCGCCCGTGGCGATCCCGACAACCTGCCCGCGGCTCACCTCCTGGATCCGCAGCGAGGCGGGAACCTCCACGCGGCCGAGGTGGTGCCCGTTCGCACCGAAGACGTCCCAGTGCGCGGTTTCGCCCCCGGGCACCAGGTATCGCCGCGCCCACAGCTCCCCCGTGTCGGCGAAGACGAGGCCGCTGTACGCGGGCAGCCGTTCCGGCATGGGCATGTCCCGGTACATGTCCATCATCGCGCGAACCGACTCCTCGTCGGGTACGCGGCGACCCGGGCTCCGGACAAGGGCCTCGAGGTGTTCGTCGGTGCGCGGGACCGGGATTTCGTCGAGGCGCAGGATACGGCTCGGCTCTCCGGCGGCGTCGAAAAGGGCGACTTCGTACAGGCCCCCGCCGGTCACCGCCACCGCCCGGGGAGATCCCGCCGCGCTGGGCAGGGGGGAAAAGGGAACGAACACGACCTGTACCATAGCCATGTCACCGCTGCCCGAGGTCGACATCGTCGACTTCTGGCCCGGCCTGCGAGCCAGGGTGTCGACCACCCCGCCGTCCAATCCGTGCCTGATGAACAGGACCGAACTCCCCTCCTCCAGGGTCTCCTCCAGGTCCCGCGCGGATGTTTCCGCATCCGTCGGCACGCCCAATTCCGTGACCTGGCTCAGAACCATCCCCGCGCCGGCCATGCCCCTGGTCGCGAATATCCCCATCTCGCCGACCCCGGCCAGGTCGGCGGTCCCGGTTAGCGAGCCGTCCGCTCCGAAACGCGCAATTCGCTGCCGGCTCCCGTCCACCGCCACGATCCCGCCCTCCGGCACCGGCCACGCACCGCCCAGCCATCCGAATTCACCCGGTCCCTCCCCCGTTCCTCCGACCGTCCGCAGGTGGCGGCCCCTGGGGTCGAAGATGCGGACCTCCCCGGCGCGGCCGTCGGCCACGACCAGGTTGGCTTCGCCGTCGCGCGCCACCGAAGCGATCCGGCCGAAGAGGTACTCCTCGGGTCCGTCCGCCTCCCCGACCGTGAGTGCGGGCTGTGCGGCCAGGCGCGCGTAGACCGCGTCAACCGGCGGACTCGTCACGATGCCGATGCCCGCGGAGTCGGTCTCCACTGCGCGTGGCCCCGGGGGTGCGTCCGATTCGCCGCACGCCACCATGGCCGCCAGCGCCGCGAACGTCGCCCGGTGAAGATTGATCCCGGCCTTCATTTCCATTCTCCCGTCTCCTGTTCCGTGCATGCCCGGCCGCCCGGGCGAACGCGCGGACGCGGGGGGTCGCCACCCTTGCCGCACCTCGCCGCGCCCGCGTAGACTCGCTGTCGGCAGACCCCGCGTCCGAAGCGGCAAGATAAGGCCCATGCACTCGCCGGACGACCCGCAAACCCGCTCGGAGACCCCCGATGAACCGTCCCATGCTGCTGATTCTCCCCCTCGCCACCCTGGTCGCCGCCTGCGAAGTCGACGACGACACCCACGACGCGGCCGAGACGCCGCCCGCGGTCGAGTACGTCAATCCGCGTTCGCCCGCCGACGGCGAGGTGCTGCCCTTCAGCGGAGCGGTGTGGGTGGGACACACGCTCCACCTGTCGGGCTACCTCGGACTGGAGAGCGGCCAGGTTCCGGAAACGGCCGAGCAGGAGGCCACCAACGTCCTCGACAACGTCAAGTCGGTGCTCGAGACCGCGGGCCTGACCATGGACGACCTGGTGGTCGTGCAGGTGTACGCCTCCGACGTGGGGGACTACGACGCCTTCAACGGCGTGTACCGCACCTACTTCACCACCGAGTTCCCGGCGCGCGCCTTCCTCGGGTCGGGGACGCTGCTGTTCGGGGCCCGCTTCGAGGTGATGGGAATCGCGGTGCGGCGCGAGGCCGCGGAAACGGGTTAGTCCGCCCGCCCCCGGCGGAGTTCGTCTTGGCCCTCATCGCCGGCCGCATGAGCCGGCTCGGCACCGAGAACGCCTTCAGCCTCGGCGACGACATCCGGCGGTGCGTCGAGAGGGGGATGGACGTGATCCGCTTCAACCTGGGCGCACCCGACTTCCGCAGCCCCCCGCGCCTCAACCGGGTAGCCGCCGCGGCCCTCGACGCCGGCCGCTCCGGCTACTGCGACCCCGCCGGCGTCCTGCCCTTCCGCCGGGCCATCGCCGACCATGTCGCCCGTACGCGCGGCGTCGAGGCCGATCCGGAGCGGGTGGTCGTCACCCCGGGCGCCAAGCCGCCGATCGGCTACACCCTGCAGACGTACGTGGACGAGGGCGACGCGGTCGTCTACCCCACGCCCGGCTTCCCGATCTACGAATCCTGGATCCGGTTCGTGGGGGCCGCTCCGGTGCCTCTTGCGCTATCCGCCGACCGCAACTTCGCCTTCACCGCCGATGACCTGGCCCCGCTGGTCGGCGAGCGCACCAAGCTCATCATCCTCTGCTCTCCCTCGAATCCGACCGGCGGCGTGCTGTCGCGCGACGACCTGGCGGGGATCGCGGAGCTGGTTCGCGAAAGGTGCCGCCCGGATGTGCGCGTCTACTCGGACGAGATCTACGAGCACATCCTCTTCGATGGTCTCGAACACGAGAGCATCGTGTCGCACCCGGGCATGCCCGAACGCACGGTGCTGGCGAGCGGGCTCTCCAAGGGCTTCGCCATGACCGGGTGGCGGCTGGGCTGGGCGGTGCTGCCGACAAGGGAGGAGGCCGCCGTCTTCAAGCGCATCAACATCAACGTCATGTCGTGCGTGCCGCCCTTCCTGCAGGAGGCGGGAGCGGCCGCGTACGAGGACCGGGCGGTGGCGGCCGAGGTGCGCCGGATGGCGGCCGCATTCGAGAGGCGCAGGGACCGGATCGTGCCGGCGCTGAGCGCGATTCCCGGGGTGAGGTGCCGGACGCCGAAGGGCGCGTTCTACGTCTTCCCGGACGTGTCAGGATTGTGCGAGCGGCTGGGGGTGTACGAAGCTTGTGAATCGTTTCACAAGGGGGCCCGGAGCCGGACGACACCCGCCGGCATGCTCCAGATGTTCCTGCTGTACCGCTACGGCGTGGCCACCATGGACCGCGCTTCGTTCGGGCGCATCGGGGCGGAGGGCCAGGACTTCCTGCGGCTCTCGATCGCGAACGGCATGGAGGACATCCGGCGCGGCGTCGCGCGCATCGCCGAGGCCGCCGAAGACGCGGAGGGCTTCGCGGAGTTCGTGGCGAGCGAGGACGGCGAAGCGCTCTTCGGGTGAGCGCTCGGCGGCAGCGCGCCGCCCGCTACCGCAACCCGCCCGCCGGAATCCCCCGGGTGACCGTCACGTCCGCGGTCTTCTCGCCGGGTAGCGGGGCCCCGTCCCAGTCCCTGATGATGGCCCGAATCCTCCCGGTCGACGGATCCGCAACCACGGCCAGCGGGCGGGCCCCGTCCCGGGTCAGGACCGACTCGCCCTCCGGCCCGGTGAGGACCATCCGGTCCAGGTAATCGGCCCACCCGGGCTCGTAGGGAACGAGGAAGACGAAACCGCCTCCGCCGAACTCAAGCGGGTCCGGGGTGAACGAGAGCGAGAACTCGGTCCGTCCGTCAGCACTCAGCCCCTCCACCCGGTACGGGCCGCCCGACCCGGGAAGGGCCGGCACCCCGTCCAACACGAACGCGGGATCCAGCGTGACCCGTCCATCTCCGGCAAACCCCCACACGACGAGCATCCGGCCCCGTTCGGACCCGCCGGAGGCGATCGACCCTCCCTCGAGATCGACCCCGCCATCCCCGTCCAGCCGGTGGGTGGTCGCCCGGTCGAAGTGGTAGTCGCTGATCCAGTCCGGGCTGCAATAGCCCATCACGTCCTTGAACTGCCCCGGATCGTACAACCGCTTGCCGGCAATGTCGTATCCGTAGATGCCGATCGATCCTTCGCGGTAGGGGTAGTTGGGGTCCGGCCCGCCGGCACCGCCGCAGGGGGCGTGGGACAGATTCTGGTTGTGTCCGAGTTCGTGAGCGTAGACGTTGGCGGACGGGAGCCCCACGCTCACCGGAGACCCCACGTAGCCCAGCCCGCCGACGGCCGGCTGCGGTACCCTCGCCACCCCGTAGTAGTATCCCCGGCGACCCTCCTGCTCGAACAGAACGCGGATCTGGTTGATCCACTGGCTCCATCCACCCCGGGTGCTGAGATCGGCATCGGTCGTGAACGTCTCGTGGACTTCGACCTCCATGTCGCCCACCGGCAGAATCGTCCTGGCCAGGCGCACCTGGGGACTGCCGGGATTCAGGCCGTCGGTCCAGTTGTGGACCGAACTGTCGGGCGTCTTCGTCGCGATCGTCGGAACGAAGATCTGGCGGAAGAGCTGCGGCTCCACAACGTCGACCTCCATCGAGCCCTCGTCCGGATAGCGGGTCCGGCTTCCCGGAGCCAGCGGCACCACACCCTCCGGATCGAGTTCCACCACCATGCGAAGCCCGGGCTGCACGAGCGCCCCGGGGACTTGGGCGTTGAACGAAGCATCCAGATTCGACTCGATGACGTCGGCGAGAAGCACCTCCGTGCGCGGCGGGATGAGCCTCTCGAACACCACCGTGTCGTCCTGGAGGAGGGTGATCCGAACCGAGGGCGGCTCGAGCCAGTTGATCTGGTCCGACACCGCGAACACCCGCAGGAGAGCCGGCCGGCCGGCGATGAGGGGTACCGTTCCGCGCTGGTTCTGTGCGGCCTGGATCAGATAGATCGCGGGCGCGGACAGAAGCACCTTGTCGGGATTCATGCGGAAGCGCGCACCCTGCTCCAAACCGGCCAGCCGGGCCGTGATCTGCGGCCTGCCGCCCCGCTTGCCCATCAGCATTCCGTCCCGGCTCACCTCCGCAACATTGGGGGGGTTCACCTCCCAGACCGGCGGTCCCCAGCCGGGAACCGACATCACCTCGCCGTTCTGGTCCCTGACGACGAACTCCAGTTTCGTCGGCTGCCCCACCGTCAGCAGACCGGTATCGGGCGAGAGGGTCATCTCCGTCGGTATGCGGTCCACTTCCATGGCGAAGTCGGCACAACCCGCGAGCAGGACCGCCCCCGCGAGGAGTGTCCCGAAAAATGATTCGGTGCGCATGGACCGTGTCTTGTCACTCATGTCCCTGCTCCCTCGAGTCGAGCGCGGCCTCCAGCCCTTTCCCGCGCGACCGCTGGAGACATGGTCGGGAAGATCGGCCGGGGCCGCCCGGTTTGTCAAACCACCGAAACGGCGCGCCCGGAATCGGCGGGGGAGGCGCACGGCTACCGCAACCCGCCCGCCGGAATCCCCCGGGTGATCGTCACGTCCGCGGTCTCCTCGCCGGGCAGCGGACCTCCGTCCCAGTCCCGGACGATGGCCCGGATCAATCCTGTGGCCGGATCCGTCAACACCGCGATCGCGGGCTCGCCGTCGCGGCTCATGGCGTACTCTCCCTCCGGCCCGGTGAGCACCATCCGGTCGAGGTCGTCGGCCCACCGGGGGTCGTAGGGGACGAAGAAGACGAAGCTGCTTCCGCCATGCGCCAGCGGAGTCGGCGAGAACGAGAGGGAGAATGCGGTTTCCCCACCGGCACCGAGCCCCTCGACCCGGTAGGGACCGTCCCTCTCGGGAAGCTCGACCGGTCCTTCCAGGACAAACGCCGGATCCAGCGTCAGCTCGCCTTCCCGAACCAGACCCCACACCACGAGCCTCTTCCCCCCTCCCGTATCCGCCCCACCCCACAGATCGACTCCGCCGTCTCCGTCGAGCCGGTGAGTGGTCGCGCGGTCCAAATGGTAGTCGCTGATCCATGCACGGCCGAAGCAATAGCCCATGATGTCCCTGTAGTGCGCCGGATCCTGGAGCTTCCCGGTCTCGACGTCATAGCCCCAGATGCCGATCGATCCCCAGGCGTACGGATAGTCCGGATCCGGCCGACTCGCACTCCCGCAGGGGGCGTGGCGGAGACTCATGCTGTGTCCGGTCTCGTGGGTGTAGACGACGGCGCTGTCGAGGCCCACGCTCCACGGAACGCCCACGCCGGCCGTCCCGACGATACTACCCGGCGACGACCCGATGACACCGTAGTAGTAGCCCCGGCGACCTTCCTTCATGTGCAGCAAGCTGATCTCATTGAGCCACAGGTCCCATCCGCGGCCGGTAGCCAGATCGGCACCGGTGGTGAAGGTGCTTCGGACCTCGACCTCCATCTCCGAGACCGGCAGCAGGTTTCTCGTGTAGCGCATCTGTTCGCTGCCGGGACCGATTCCGTCCAACCAGTCGAAGACCGTGAGGTCGCCCTTATGCCACCAGAGGGTCGGAACGAAGATCTGGCGGAACAGCGGCGGCTCCACGACCAGGAGTTCCGTCGATTCCAGCGGCGGGTACCGCGTCCGGCTCCCCAGAGCCACCGGAACCGCGCACTCCGGGTCGAGCCGCACCGTCATCCGAACCCCGGCTCGTAACGCGGACCCGGGAATCTCCACGTTGAAAGACCCATGCAGAACGGACTGGTCCACCCTGTCCGGAATCCACTCCGCCGACGGCCGGACCAGTTGCTCGAAGACCACGCTGTCGTCGTGCAGCAGCGTCACCTGAACCGCGGGTTCGAACGGACGCGGCCGGTCCGCAACCACGAAGACCCGCAGGAGCGCGGGCCTGCCGGCGATGAGGCGCGTGGTGTTTTCCCGGTTCTGGGCTGCCTGGGTCAGATAGATTACCGGCGCCTTCATGACCAGGGGGTCCGGATCGACGTGGATGCACGCATCCGCCGTCAGTTCGTCCAGCCGGGCCGTGAGGACCACCTTGCCCGCCTTCATCCCGGTCAGCGTTCCATCCCGGCTCACCGCCACCGCGGTCTCGTCCGACACCCTCCAGCCCGGCGGCGCCCAGCCCGGAACCCGCATGACATCCCCTGCCCGGTCCTTGACGAAGACAGGCAGTCTCACCGATTCCCCTATCCCGACCGCGGCGCGATCGGGAAAGAAGACCAGTTCGGCGGGTGTCCAGTCCGCCTCCAGGGCCAGATCGGCGCAGCCCCACGGGAGAACGGCACCCGCGAGGAGCGCCCTGCGGAGGGCGGTCTTCATCCTGTCACACGCATGTGCTCGCCACCCGCCGGACCCCCCGGCGGTCGTGATACTAGCGCAAATCGAGCGCCGGAATCCCTCTGCTGATCGCCACGTGCGCGGTCTCCTCGCCGGGGAGCGGGCCTCCGTTCCAGTCCCGGATGATGGCCTGGATCAATCCGGTGGCCTGATCCGTCAACACCGCGGTCGCGGGCTCGCCGTCGCGGGTCACGGTGGACTCCCCCTCGGGCCCGGTCAGCACCATCCGGTCGAGGTCCGTGGCCCACTCGGGTTCGTATGGAACGAAGAAGACGAAGCCGCCCCCCCCGTGTTCCAGCGGCGTGGGCGTAAACGACAGGGAGAACATCGTCTCCCCGTCCGCGCCGAGCCCCTCGACCCGGTAGGGACCATCCCTCCCAGGAAGCTCCGGCGGCCCTTCAACCACGATCGCCGGATCAAGCTTGAGCACCCCATCCTGGACCAGACCCCACACCACGAGCATCTCCCCGCGGTTCCCTCCCGATCCGCCGTCCAGGTCGACCCCGGCGTCTCCGTTGATCCGGTGGGTGGTGGCCAGGTCGATGTAGTAGTCGCTGATCCAGACAGGGTCGCAATAGCTCATCACATCCAGGTAGTCCGCCGGATCGTACACCACCTCCTTGTCGAAGTCGTATCCCCAGATGCCGATCGAGCCATCTTCGTACGGGTAGTTCGGGTCCGGCCCCCCAGCACCACCGCACGGAGCGTGGCGCAGACTCATGTTGTGTCCTACTTCGTGCGTGTAGGTGCTGGACTCGGCCACCCCCACGCTCCACGGTACGCTGAATTGGGCCAACCCGAGGATGCCGCCTGGCGAGGTGCCTATGACCCCGTAGTAGTACGCCCTGCGACCCTCACTGATGTTCAGTGTCGCGATCTCGTTGAGCCACTGACCCCACCCGCCGGCGGCCAGGTTTATGCCGGTCCTGAAGGTGTCGCGCACCTCGACCTCCAGATCCGCCACCGGCAACAGATTCCTGGTCAGGTGCATCTGCTCGCTCTCGGGGTCGATTCCGTCCAGCCAGCTCCACAGCCGGTGGTCCGGTTCGTCCGTGCTGTCCGCCGGGTTAGTCCAAAGCGTCGGGACGAACACCTGGCGGAACAGTTGCGGCTTCGCGACGCGGAGATCCAGCACGCCCGTCTCCGGGTACCTGATGTCGCTGCCCTTGGCGAGAGGGGCCTTGCAATCGGGATCGATCTCCACCACCAGGCCGACCCCGGGCTGCAGCACGGACCCGGGAATCTCTATGTTGAAGGAGCCGTCCAGATTCGCCTGGTCGGCGAAGTCCGGAATCTCTCTGTCCGGCACCAGGAGGTGCTGGAAGACGACCTCTTCGCCCCGTACTAGTTTGACGTGAACTTCCGGTGCGATGACCATCGCCGGGAGTGAAACCAGGAAGATCCGCAGCAGCGCCGGCCGGTCCGCGATGAGAGGCGCAACGTGGCGCGGGCCCTGCGCGGCCTGGGTCACATAGATGATCGGCGCGGTGACACGCGCCTGGGCGGGACTCATGCAGTATCTCGCATCGGCCTTCAGGTCGACCACCTGGGCGCTGATGTCCACCCAGCCGCCCTTCATGATGTTCAACGTTCCACCCGGCCCCACTTCCGCAACCGACTCGTCCGACGCCGTCCAGCGCGGGGGCGCCCAGGTCGGCACCCGCATGACACTGCCATCCTGGTCCCTGACGACCAGCTGCAGCTTCCCGGGGTCCTCCTGGTCGATCCGCCCGTCACCGGGAGAGATGGTCAATTCGGTCGGTATGCGGTCCCCTTCCATCGCCAGGTCGCCGCACCCCCAGAGCAGCAAGGCGCCCGCCAGGAGCGTCCTGAAAAGTGTCCTGCTGCGAGTTCCCGTCTCCTTGCGAGCAACCATCCGTGTCTCCCTCATGTTCCCGCCTCCTCAAGTCGAATTCACCCTGCTGTCCTGGCCGTCCAGAATCTGCGCTCCACGGCTCCAAATGTTCAACCGCCAACGTACCGCTGTCAAACGCGGTTGCCCTCACGAATCACCGCGGACGGGCCAAATCCGCTGCCGCAACCCGCCCGCCGGAATCCCCCTGGTGATGGTAACGTTAGCGGTCTCCTCGCCGGGGAGCGGCCCTCCGTCCCAGTCCCGGATGATGGCCTGGATCAATCCGGTGGCCGGATCCGTCAACACGGCCACCGCGGGCTCGCCGTCGCGGGACACGGCGTACTCCCCCTCGGGCCCGGTGAGCACCATCCGGTCGAGGGCCGCGGCCCACTCGGGGTCGTAGGGAACGAAGAAGACGAAGCTGCCCCCTCCGTGCTCCAGCGGCGTGGGCGCAAACGACAGGGAGAACATGGTCTCCCCGTCCGCGCCGAGTCCCTCGACCCGGTACGGACCGTCCTTCCCGGGAAGCACGGACGGCCCTTCGAGCACGAACGCCGGATCGAGCTTGAGCGCTCCATCCAGGACCGAACCCCACACCACGAGCATCTCTCCGAGGCCCCCGCCCGATCCCCCGTCCGGATCGACGCCGCCGTCACCGTCCAGCCGGTGGTCGGCGGCCCGGCGGAAGTGGTAGTCGCTGACCCATATCCGGTTGAAGCAATAGCCCATGATGTCCCTGTAGACGGCCGGATCAAACAGCGCTTTCCTGTCGACGGCGTACCCCCAGATCCCGATCGACCCGGTGCCGTAGGGGAATTCCTCGTCCGGCACCCCCGCGCCGCCGCAGGGGGCATGCCGCAGGCTCATGTTGTGCCCCACTTCATGTGTGTAGACGTAGTCGCGCGCCACGCCCACGCTCCATGGAACGCTCAGGTTGGCCAGCCCGAGGAGGCCGGTCGGGGACGACCCGATGATGCCGTAGTAGTACGCCCGGCGGCCCTCGGAGTTGTTCAGCACCGAGATCTCGTTGAGCCACTGGCTCCACCCGGCGCCGGTGCGCAGATTGGCGCTGGTCCGGAAGGTGTCGCGAACCTCGACCTCCATCTCCCACACGGGCAGAAGATTCCTGGCGTAGCGCATCTGCTCGCTGTCGGGGTCGATTTCGTCCAGCCAGTTCCACAGCCGGTTGTCCCGTTGCGACCTCCAGAGGGTGGGAACGAAGACCTGGCGGAAGAGTTGCGGCCTCACGACGCGGAGGTGGGTCACGCCCTCGTCCGGAATCCGGGTCCGGCTTCCCGGGGCCAGCGGGGCCACGCAATTCGGGTCCAGCTCCACGACCATGCCGAGACCGGGCTCGAGGACGGATCCGGGGATCTCGAGGTTGACGGAACCCCGCAGGTCCGACTCGTCGATCTCTGTGGGCATCCCCGCCGGCACCGTGAGGAGCCGCTCGAAGACCGCGTCGCCGTCCTTGCTCAGCGTGAACTTCACGTCGAGTTCAAAGGAACCGGCCTCGTTTCCGACCAGGAAGATCCGGAGCAGCGCCGGCCGACCCGCGATGAGAGGGGTCTCGTTGCGCCGACCCTGCGCGCCCTGGGTCAGGTAGATCACCGGCGCGTTCACCTGCGTCCGGCCCGGACTGACGCAGAAGTGCGCCTCCGCGGTCAATGCGGCCAGCCGGGCGCTGACCGCCACCTTGCCGCTGTTCATCGCGGTCAGAGCTCCATCCCCGCCGACTTCCGCCCCCGAAGCGCCCGACGCCGTCCAGACCGGTTGTGCCCACCCCGGAACGGGCATTTCGTCCCCGTTCTGGTCCTTGACAACGAGCTCCAGCTGCGTCGGTTGTGCCTCCCCGACCCGACCGTAATCCGGAACGATGGCCAGCTCGGCCGGCACGCGTTCCGCTTCCGTCGCCAGGTCGGCGCAGCCCGGGACCAGCACGGCACCCGCCACGAGCGCCATCAACCGCTTCCCACCCCTGAACTCTCTCATCTCCCGCATGTCCCTTTCTGCGTGCGTCGATTCCGGCCGTCCACCCGGGAGCCCGCCGACTCCCGGCAGCCCGCACCGCCGACCCCGGCGCCGGACGCAACGTCAACCGCGGTCGCCCTGCTGTCAACCACGGTTGTCCGCGCCCGCTACTCCTCGATGATCGCGATCTCGAAGATCGCCGGCCACAGCTTGCCGGTCACGAAGAAGGTGCCCGTCCGTTCGTCATGGGCGATGCCGTTGAAGACCGCCCCGGGGTCCGCGGGACGGCCGGCAGCGAGCGACAGCGGGTAGGCGTCCAGCCGGCCGGTGATCTCCCCGGTCCCCTTGTCGATGCGCACGATTTCGTCCGACTGGTAGATGTTGGCATATATGTCATACCCTACGCATTCGAGTTCGTTCAGATTACGCGCCGAGAACCCGTCGCGGGTGACCGCGATCCGTTCGACGAGGTCGAAGGTGTCCGGATCGCGGCGCTGCAGGGTGCCGCTCCCGTCGGACATGAAGAGGGACTCGCCGTCGTGGCAGAGCCCCCAGCCTTCGCCCTCGTACTCCAGGGTGTCCACCGGCGCCAGGGTCGCGACATCATGGACGAAGGCCAGCCCCGCCTTCCAGGTGAGCTGGATCAGCCGGTCGCCGACCAGCGCCAGTCCTTCGCCGAAGTGATCCTCCGAGAGGGCGTGGCTGGCGAGGACCCGTCCGGTGGCGACATCGACCCGTCGCAGCTCCGAGCTGCCGTAGCGTCCGGTGCTCTCGAAGAACACCCCGTCGCGGACGAGCAGTCCCTGGGTGTAGGCCTGCGCGTCGTGGGGAAGCGTGCGGCGCAGCTCGTAGCCGAGTTCCGCCACGGGCCGGTCGCAGCCCCACAGGATGGCCGCGCACGCCAGCAGGCCGCCCCGCAGTCCGTGGATCCAGCCCGGAGGCATCGCCGGTCCAATGCCGGGGGGGGGGTGTCCGCGGGCTGCCGGCACAACCGTTCTCGTGGTCATCTTCCTCTCCCGATGCTCGTTTCGTCGTGTTGCACGTTCCCGCGCGGCCGCCGAGCGCAGGGGCCGCGACCGCGAACCGGCGTATTCTCATCGCCCGGCCGACCGGCTAACCTACCACGTCCACTTTCATCCAAGGAGGTCCGCAGTGCCCGGGCTGCTCCCCGATATCGACCCCGACGGGCTTCTGGAATACTCGGTCGTCTTCAGCGATCGGTCATTGAACCACATGTCGTCGCGCTTCCGCGAAGTGATGAAGTACCTGTCCGCGACCCTCCGGCACGCCTACTCGGCCGAGGCGGTGGCGGTGGTGCCCGGGGGAGGAACGTACGCGATGGAGGCGGTCGCGCGGCAGTTCGGGACCGGCGGGCACTGTCTCGTGCTCCGCAACGGCTGGTTCAGCTACCGCTGGACCCAGATCTTCGAGGCGGGTTCGATCCCCGCCCGGTCGACCGTTCTCCGGGCCCGGCCCACGAACGACCGGCCCGCCGCCCCCTTCGCCCCGCCCCCCGTCGGCGAAGTAACCGGGGCGATACGCGAGTGGCGGCCCGACGTGGTCTGCGCCCCGCACGTCGAGACCTCGTCCGGGATCCTCCTGCCGGACGACCACCTCCGGGCGACCGCCGCCGCCGCGCGCGCCGTCGACGCCCTTTTCGTGCTCGACTGCGTCGCCTCCGGCGCGGTCTGGGTGGACATGCGGGAAATTGGTGTCGACGTGCTCATCAGCGCCCCGCAGAAGGGTTGGAGCGGGTCGCCGTGCGCCGGGCTGGTCATGCTGGGCCCGAGGGCGCTCGGCAGGATGGACAGGTCCGCGAACACCAGCTTCAGCTGCGATCTGCTCCGCTGGCTCGAGGTCATGCGGAGCTACGAGAGCGGAGGACACGGCTACCACGCCACCATGCCCACCGACGCGCTGCGCACGCTGGCGGACGTGATGGCGGAGACGGAGGCGTTCGGGTTCGACCACGCCCGGGACCGGCAGCTGGAGCTCGGGAGCCGGGTGCGGACGCTGCTCGCCGGGCGGGGGTTCGCGAGCGTCGCCGCTCCCGGATTCGAGGCTCCCACGGTCGTCGTCAGCTACACCCGCGACCCGGCCATCCAGAACGGCAGCCGCTTCGCCGAGGCGGGTCTCCGGATCGCCGCGGGGGTCCCGCTCAGGTGCGGCGAGCCGGACGGATTCCGCACCTTCCGGGTGGGGCTCTTCGGCCTCGACAAGCTCGCGGATGCGGACCGCACCGTTGACGCGCTGGCGGCCGCACTGGGCCGCGTGGCGGCCGAGGGGTCCGTGGACTCCGGGACGAGCTGAGCTGGCCGCAGGGCCGGCCGCAACACAGGGCCGGCCGCAACCGCTTGCGCCAACCCCATCCCCGGACCAGCTTTCCCGAATCCGCCGCGGATGCATCCGCGCCCCGCAAGCAACCCTGAAGAGCGACCATGCACGACAACCCCAATGTTGCACCGGTGCGGGCGGAGGGGGCCCGGGTTGTTCCCGACGGACATCCCCGGCGGGTCGGCCCCGCCTGGTTTCTCCTTCTCGCCGCCGTCTCCCTGCATACGGCCTGCTCCTTCACCCCGGCTCCCTCGGTTCCCGAACCGGTCGCGGAAGTCCCCGGGAGCTTCATGGGGAGCGCGCTTGCCGGGGACCACCGGGCGCGCGAGTGGTGGAAGGGATTCGACGATCCCGTCCTGAACGGCGTCATCGATTCCGTCCTCGTCTCCAACCTCGACCTCGCCGAAGCGGTGGCGCGCGTACAGGAGGCCAGGGCCCGGGCGGGCATCGCACGCGCCGGCCTCTTCCCCGCCCTGCGGGCGTCGGCTTCCGCGACCGACCAGAACACGCCGGCCAACGCCGGCTTCGGCGAGCAGTTCCGCAAGCTGGTTGGGGGAGAGGACGGCGAAGTCCCCGGGGGCCTGGAGTTCCCGGAAAGGCTCGAGTTCACCACCTGGTCGCTGGGCGCCGACTTCGCCTGGGAACTCGACTTCTGGGGCCGCGCCCGCAACGACGCCGCGGCCGCCGGTGCGCAGTACCTGGCCACCGAATCGGACTATCACGCCGCGCGCATCGGGGTGCTGGCGACCGCGATCGCGACGTACTTCGAGATCGTCGACCTGCGGCGCCGCACAGCCCTGGCCCGCGAACTTGTCGAAGTCCTGCTCGAGCGCGAGGAACTGACGGGGTCCCGCTATGAGCGCGGGCTGGTCACCTCCTTCGAACTCTACCAGGTCCGCCTGGACCTGCGGAACACGCAGGCCGGCCTTCCCCAGCTGGAAACCGCGCTGACCGACGCGGAGGGCCGTCTGGCGGTTCTGCTGGGCGGCTACCGGGCCAGGGTCGACGCAATGCTGCCGGATTCGCTCGCCCCGGCTTCGCTTGCGGATCCGGTGGCGGCGGGCGTCCCCGCCGACCTGCTCCTTCAGCGGCCCGACGTGCGCGCGGCGGGTCGGCGTCTGGACGCGGCCCGGTTCACCATCGGCGCCCGCCGGGCCGAGCTGCTCCCCTCGCTGTCGCTCTCCGGCACGATCGGCGTGCAGTCTTCCACCGCCGACGGTCTGTTCAACGCGGACCAGTGGTTCCGCAACCTGCTGGGCAACCTGACCGCGCCGATCTTCCAGGGCGGGCGCATCCGCAACAACATCACGCTCGCGCACGCCCGCTTCAACCAGCTGGCGGCCGCCTACGGCCGGACCGTGCTGACCGCGGTACACGAGGTCGAAGCCGCGCTCGCCGCGCTCGCCAACGAGGGCCGGCGGCACGCCTACCTCACCTCGCAGCGGGAAGAGGCGCAGGCCTCGCTCGATCTCCAGTCGGAACGGTACGTGTCCGGAATCGCGGGCTACACGGACTACCTCGACGCGCTGCGCACGCTGCTGAACGTGGAATCCACACTGGCGGGCGCCGGCCGTGACCTGGCCCTGGCACGCCTCGCCGTGCACCGCGCGCTCGGCGGCGACTGGACGGCCGGGCCGGAGTCGGTCGAGGGCCCGCGCATGGTTCCCGCCGAAGGATCGGGCCGCCCGGCCGACCCCGCGGAAACCAAGACCCAAGGGAGCAAGTAGATGAGTCGCCGCAAGAGCTTTCTGGTGGCTGCGGGGATACTCCTCGGAGCCGTTGTGATCGCCGTGATCATGGTCCGGCTGAGACCGGAGCCCCCTCTGCGCGAGCCGCCGTCGCGCGATCCCTTCGTCACCACCGCGTCCGCCGTCGCCGGTGAGGGGGCGATTCCGGTCTACGGGGCCGGGACCGTGCGGCCGCGGGCGGAAATCGACGTCGCCGCCCAGATCAACGGCAAGGTGGCGTGGGTGAATCCCGCCTTCCTGGGCGGGGGACGGATCGGCGCGGGCCAGGCGTTCTTCCGGATCGACGACGCCGACTACCTGAACCGCGTGCAGCAGGCGCGCGCCAACGTGGCGGCCCAGGAGGTCGCGCTCATGCGGGCGGAGGAGGACGCCAGGATCGCCCGCGAGGAGTATGCCAACTTCCGGAAGCGCCACCCCGGGACCGGCGCGGAAACGGCGAGACCCCTGACTCTGCGCGAGCCCCAGCTCGCCGCGGCCCGCGCGGCCCTCGCCCGCGACAGCGCCGCTCTCGCCGACGCGCAACTGGCGTTGTCGCGCACCGAGGTTCTGGCCCCCTTCAGCGGGATCGTACGGAACGAATCCGTGGACGTGGGCAGGTTCGTGTCGGCGGGCCAGGGCGTGGGGCGCTTCTACGCCACCGACGAGGTCGAGGTGGTCGTCCCCGTTTCGGACGCCGAGGCCGCCCTCGTTCCCGACCTGTGGGAGCTGAGAGCGGGAGACGGCAGCCGCAGGATCCGCGCCACCGTCAGCGCCGAATACGGCGACCGGAACCATGAATGGGAGGGGTACGTGGACCGGGCGGAGGCCGCCCTGGACGAACAGACCCGCACCATCGACGTGATCGTACGGGTGCCGGGACCGTTCTCCGGGACGGGTCCGCCACTCCTCGTCGGTCGGTTCGTCGAAGTTCGGATCGAAGGCGCCGCTCCGGACCGGTACTTCACCGTACCCCGCGCCGCGCTCCGGACCGGCAACGAAATCTGGGCGCTCCGGACCGGCGATGCCGACAATCTGGTCACCATCGTGCCCGTGGAGGTCCTGCAGAGGTCCGACGAGGTGGTGTACGTCACCGGTGCCCTCGAGGCCGGGCAGCCGGTCGTGGTGAGCGGAATCCGGATCGCCACCGAAGGGATGGTCGTGCGGACCGGTGTGGAGCGGAGAGCCGTGAATGAACCATAGAGGCCCATGGAGAAAACCCTCCCGGCATCCGACCGGCGATGGATCCGGGCAGGACCGCTAGTACACCGGTTCAGAAGTTCGATGACGTATTGTCATGCCGCGTGGGGAAG
>JAPPGI010000200.1 GCA_028874985.1 Gemmatimonadota bacterium
AACCGTGCCATTTTGGATGCCCACATGTGTGCAATTTTGCGCGCCCGGCAACATGAGGCTCACCGAGCGAAAGACGTCTGCTGCGGGCTACGGTTTCGTCACGGCCGTTGACGTAGCGGCACTGATCGACGCTCAAATCCGAATCAGGCCCAACCAGGGGTCCGATGCGCCGTGGCGGAAGACCTTCCATCTCGGCGTCCAAGGCACTGCTCCACCAGAATCGCGACGTGTTCGTGCCCGCCCGAGCGGCCCACTCCCACTCCGCCTCACTCAGCAGCCTGTATTGCTCTCCCGTCTGCCGGGAAAGCCACTCAACGTAGGCCTGAGCGTCTTCCCAACTCGCATTGATGACCGGCCGACCTCCGCGTCCCCATCCTTCGTCCCCAGGCACCCAACGGTTGCAACCTCCGGCGGCAACGCACTCGTCCCATTCCGAAAAAGTGACCTCGTAGACTCCGACTGCAAGCGCCGACCCGATCCATACCCAATGCTGCGGGCCCTCGTCGGGCCAGCGGCGCCCCTCCGATTCGGGGGACCCCATCACGAACCGACCGGACGGTACCACGACCAGTAAAGGACATACTCGACAGTCCCGGAATACCGATCCCGGGCGGAGCACCTCTCCTTCCGCCAACCGCGTCTCCGCTTGGACAAGCAGCTCCAGCGCCGCCTCATAGTGTTCGCCGTCCTTGCCAGCCGAGTACAGGTACCGGCTTGCTGACTCCTGCGCCCTATCGTCCAGATGAGCCTTCAAAGCAACCTCAGCATCTCTGAACCACAAATCCGGCGGGATGTCCAACGAGTTCCCCATCAGCACCGCGACAACCTGATCGAGAGTTCCCAGGGCACCGATCAAGTCGTTGTCCAACACCTGCTGGTCGGCGACCAGCCGAAGACGGTCCGCTTCGATGGCGGGTGGCAGCTCCTGAGCCGTCACCGTGGATGCTACGGTCGCCAAGGCAACCGCTGGCATCCCCAACCACTTGAGGGGCCGAACACTTGAAAGGGCGAGTCTGCCGATCCCTGCAACGCAGCAGAGGCGAAGACAAGAACTCATGCTCTCCATTCGTCGATCTCGCCAGCCGGATCACGGGGCATTGTAGATGGGCTCTTTCTCCTGATCTGATTACCAACCATGGTAGCGGCATCCTCGGGTCTAATCCAGCGATACCTTCAATCAGGAAACGGGCCGAGGACGCATTCGCCCGGTTTCGCAACCGTCCCACCAACCCAAGTCGCCCCGGAAAGCGGGACGCTGACGGGGCTGCGGCGACGGAGGGGATTCCCGCCAATCGAGCCTGGTTTTCCGTGGCCGTTGTCCAGCTTGGCGACATGCTCCTCGTAGCGAGCGACGGATCGGCGGCGGACATCGAACACCTCGAAAAAGTCATTGTAGAAGCTCTGCGTCTCGCCCTTTTCGTAGGCCGCGTCCCGCCACTCTTTGGCGAACGATGCGGCCCGCACCCGTACTTCGTTCCAAGAGAGGCGCACCCCGCTACTCCTCTGTCATACGGATCACGGGACTTGGCCACCGAGAGGCGAAGTCTCCAGTAGCTATCGGACCGAGCGAGACCGGGCTACCGAGGGACCGCATCCCGTGCACTCATGTCCTCCCGCCATCCTCGCGCCATCCGTGCCCGCGCGAGCTCGTAGCTCGCCTGCATTCGCATCCAGTGATCGGCCGTCCCCCAGCCGAGGGCTTCCAACGCGAGCGCCATATTCGCCGAGACGCCCGCCTTGCCGTTCAGCAGTCGGGACAGGGTCCCGCGCTCGCATCCGAGACGCGCCGCCGTCTCGGTCACGTTCCATCCGACGTCATCCATGCTCTCACGGATCAGTTCGCCCAAGTGAGGGGGGTTCAGCATCGCACCCACGCGCTCGCCGCCAGTCCCATTCATGATCTGTCCTCCTTTCCTTCAGTGGTAATCTATCAGGTCCACATCGACGGCCTCGCCGTCCTCGAAGCGGAACACGACGCGCCAGTTGCCCGACACTCGCACGCTCCATTGGCCCGCCCGGTCTCCCTTCAACGGGTGCAGCCGGAAGCCCCGCCCTATCTGCCAACGCGGGGGGAGACGCGGGAGGGTAAAATGATTAGAGTAGGG
>JAPPGI010000071.1 GCA_028874985.1 Gemmatimonadota bacterium
TGGAGGAGCAGGCGCGCCGGCGGGGCGGGCGCGGATCGATCGACCGCGGGGCCGCATGGCGGACCGAGCGCCTCGCAAGGGTCCGCTACCGATGAGCGGGCGGCGTCCTATGCCGAACCGCGGCGTGAAAACGACGTGGGGGGTCGTTTCACAAATCCGGCCCCCGGCGATTCACATGCGGCCTTCCGTCCATCCGCTTGCGCGGTGGCGTCTTGCGGCCCCGCGGCCCGCCGGCCCGACGCCGGACGGGCCACGGGGGCCGTGGCTGGAGCGACCCGCCTCGCCGAGGGCTCGGTGTGGCGTAGGGCCGAGCGTGTTTTCACACTTCGGCCCCCCGCCTCGACGGGTCGCTCCAGCGCCAGAGATCCCTCCGGGAAGGGTGTCCGGCCGATGAAGCCGTGGACGCTCGTCATCATCGGGGTGGCTCTTGCGGCGGTCGCCGTGCGCGCGCTGCTCGCGCCGTTTCCGCCCATAGGCGGCAACCCGTTTCTGGACCTGATCGCCCAGAACGATCCGGGCATCCACGCGGCGATCCGCGCATGGTATTACCTCGCGCCCGCCGCGGCGGTCTTTCTGGTCGGCAGCGTGATGCGCTCCGCCTCGCGGGTCTGGCTGGAGCCGCTCGCCATGCGCCGGAACCGGGGCAGGCTGCCCGCCTGGCCCAACTCGCCCACGGACGCCGCGCCGTCGCTCGTCGTCGGGGAACTGCACCACCCGACCGTTGCCCGGGAGAGCGACAGCCCCTCGTGGCTCGTCGTCCCCGAGAGGGGACTCTACACCGGCGTGCTCGTCGTCGGGGCCGTCGGCACCGGCAAGACGACGGCCTGCATGTACCCGTTCGCGCGGCAACTGCTCTCGTGGCAGGCCGACGATGCGGATCGCCGCGCGGGCGCACTCGTGCTGGAGGTGAAAGGGGACTTCTGTCACCAGGTTCGGAGCATCCTTGGCGAGGCCGGTAGGGAGGGCGACTACCTCGAAATCGGGCTCGGGGGGGCCTGGCAGTGGAACCCGCTCGACGATCCGCTGCTGGACTCCTACTCGATGGCGTACAGCGTGGCGTCGCTCATCAACCAGCTCTTCGGCAAGTCCCGCGAACCGTTCTGGCAGCAGGCGTACACGAACCTCGTCCGGTGGATCGTCGAGCTTCACCGGCTCCTGCCGGGCGGCTGGGTCACGCTTCGCGACATCTACCGCTGCACGGTCGACGCGAAGCTCTTCGCGAACAAGATCGGGGAGGCTAAGGCCGAGGCCCTGCGGCGGTGCCCCATGCGGCTTGTCGTCGCCGCCAAGGTTCTCACCAAGCACCGGAAGGCGCTCGGTGACTGGGATTGGGACATGGCGCCCGGCAGCGACACGGTGGCGTGCCCCCTCGATCCGGAACGCGCGGCGCTTCTCGCGGAGTTGAAGGTCGAGTACGCCACCGAGCCGGTGGGGAGCGGGGCGGGCCGCGAGTACGCGGAGCAGGTGGACGCCGTCGAGCGGTGGTACCGGCACGACTGGCTGAAGCTCGACGCCAAGCTCCGCACCTCGATCGTCGAAGGCATTTCGGTGTTCCTGTCGCTCTTCGATCAGCCGGACGTGGCGCGCGTGTTCTGCCCGCCGCCGCCGAAGGACGACCCCCCAGACGCACGGACGGACGGCGACGAGGGAGAGGAGGTCCCGGACGTCCCGACCATGCCGGGGCTCCGACGCAGGCTGCCGCCGCTCGCCGACCTGATCGAGGGCGGCAAGGTGCTGGCGCTGAACATGCCCGCCGGGGCCAACCCCGCGCTGGCACGCGCCATCGGCGTGTTCCTCAAGAACGCCTGGATGCAGGCGCTGCTCAGGCGTCCCGCAGAGGCCGCACTCCGGCCCGACCGCTACATGCGGCCCGCCGTGTTCATCTGCGACGAGTATCAGGCTTTCGCCACCGTGGGGCAGGACGACCCCTCCGGCGACGAGAAGGCGTTCGCGCTCACGCGCCAGTGCCGGTGCATCCCCATCGTCGCCACGCAGTCGATCTCCTCGCTACGCTCCGTGCTGCCCTCGGGAGAGGCGTGGCGCACGCTCGTACAGACGCTCCGCACCCGGATCTTCCTGTCGCTGTCCGACGACGCCTCGGCCAAGATCGCGTCCGAGATGTGCGGCGATGTCAAGAAGACGCAGGCGTCCTACACGTTCACCGAGACCTCGAACAAGCCCGAGTTCTCGCTCCTGTCCGGACGGGCCGGGGGCGGCGACGGCCAACTCGGGGCGAGCAAGTCGTTCCGGCAACAGAGGGAGCCGGTGTTCACGCCCCGCCAGTTCGGGCTGCTCGCCAACTATCAGGCGATCTGCCTTCCGTACGACGGCGTCAAGTCTCTCCCCGCCCGGCGCGTCTATCTCAAGCCCCACTACCTGCCGAGGGAGACGGGCTACTGGCGGCAGCGCGAGGAGGGCCGGATATGAAGCGCGCGAGCGGCGTGGACCATCTCGCCCCGTTCCTTCCGGGGCTGGAGGGTCTGCTCGAAGACCCGGCGGTCTCCGAGATCATGATCAACGGACCCGGCAACGTCTGGGTCGAGCGAGCCGGGAAACTTGAGCCTCAAGACGCGCCCGCGCTCACCGCCGCCTGGCTCCACCGCGCGGCGATCCACATCGCCCGGCCGCTCGGGCTCGATCCCGCCGCGAAGCCAGTCCTGGACGCTCGGCTCGAAGACGGATCGCGGGTCGCCATCTGCACGCCGCCCGCCGCGCCCGAGGTCGCCATCACCATCCGCCGGTTCGGGGGCCGGGCGTTCTCCGCCAAGGACCTGATGCGCATGGGCTCGCTGCCGGAAGAGGCGCTCCATGCCGCCCGGGCCACCCTTGCGGCCCGCAGGAACGTCCTCGTCTCCGGCGGCACCGGCTCGGGCAAGACCACGCTCCTGAACGCGCTGATCGAACTCCTGCCCGCCGACGAGCGGATCGTCGCCATCGAGGACACGCTCGAACTTCGGATCGACCGCGCCAACTGCCTCCGGTTCGAGGCCGGGGCCGCCCACGACACGCCCGTCTCGATCCGCGACCTGGTGCGCCACGCGCTCCGCCACCGGCCCGACCACATCGTCGTGGGCGAGGTCCGGGGCGGCGAGGCCGCAGACCTGCTCCAGGCCCTCAACACCGGGCACGGCGGATCGCTCACGACCATCCACGCCAACAACGCCCGCTCCGCGAACTCGCGCGCGACAGCGGCGACACGCTCGAAGTCGACGCCTTTCTGGCCAAGGAGTACGGCCTCTTCCCCGAGGACGTGGGGACCGAGGACGAAATCGTCGCCGCGTGGGACGACCCGCACGGCACCGCCGGCGAGGAGGTGGACGCATGAACCACGACGAATACCACCGCAAGTTCGCCGACGCGATCATCGAGCAGATCAGGCAGGGCACCGCGCCCTGGCAGAAGCCGTGGGCGCCGGGCGAGCGCGTGATGCCCATGAACGTCGACACCGACCGCTCCTACCGGGGCGGCAACAGCCTGCACCTCGCCTCCGTCCAGCAGGAGATGGGCTACGGCGACGTGCGCTGGGGCACCTACCGCCAGATCCAGACCCGGGGCGGGCAGGTCAGGAAGGGCGAGCGCGGCACCCGCATCCTCTCCTTCCAGGACAAGAAGCGGATCGCCGTGACCGACGCGCAGGGCAAGCCCAGGCGGGACGCCGAGGGCAAGAAGGTCTACCGCTACGAGAAGCTCAAGGCGCCGTTCGTGCGCCAGTACACGGTGTTCAACGCCGAGCAGGCCGACGGGCTGCCCGAGCGCTCGAACCCGACGCCCGAGCCGCTCTGGAAGGTGCACCAGGAGGCCGAGCGGGTCATGGAGGATGTCGGCGTGCCGGTCCGCCACGTCGCGGGCGACCGCGCCTACTACCACATGAAGCGCGACGAGATCGTGCTGCCCGAGCGCGGGCAGTTCCCGTCCGCCAACCACTACTACCAGACCGCGCTCCACGAACTGGGCCACAGCACCGGGCACGAGAGCCGGATGAAGCGCGAGACCCTCATCGAGGGGATCAACAACGGGTTCGGCTCGCCCGCGTATGCCCGCGAGGAGCTCCGGGCCGAGATCAGCGCGATGATGACCGGCGAGCGCGTCGGCGTCGGCCACGACCCGGCGCGGGGCGCGGCGTACGTCGAGGGCTGGATCCAGGCGCTTGAGGAGGACCCGCGCGAGATCCGGCGCGCCGCCGCGGACGCGCAGAAGATCTCCGACTTCGTGCTCGACCGGCACCGCGAGCGCGTGGCCGCGCGCGATCCCGTCGCCGTGGCGGCGGTCCGCACGCCCGCGCAGGGACCGCAGAGGATCGTCGTTCCGGTGCCGAGGGTCCCCACCCCGGCGCGCGGCGCCGGGCCGAGCCGCTGAACGACCGATGAGAGGAAGGGAGATGTTCGGCCGCACGGCCGAACCGGACCCGCGCCCGGCCGCGCCACCCAGCCGCAATCGATCTCCGATGCGGAAAGGCCACCGCCGAGAATACGCCGCGGACCGCGAGCGCGGGTCCATTTCCTTCCCCGAACGCTGCGCCGGGGCGCTGACCGACATCGGCGTCCACGGCGCGGTCTCCTACCGCGACCTCGCGGAGATCCGCTTCGGCGGGCACCCCTACGCCACCCGCCGGGCCGTCGACACGTGGATCCGGGACGGGCTCGTCACCGAGAGCACGGCCACCGGGCCGAACGGCAACCCGTTCAATATCGTCACGCTCACCCCCGCCGGCTTGGCCGAAGCCCGCGAACTCGCCGCCAGGCGCGGGATCGACCCGGGACAACGGATCGAAATCCCCCGAATCCGCGACGCCCAAGCCAGCCACGACACCGCTGTCTACCGCGCATGCGCCGAGGAACGGGAGCGCCTCCGCCGACGCGGGGCCAAGGTGCGCCGCGTCCGCCTCGACGCCGAACTCAAGAGCGCCGTCGCGCGCGCGAGCGAGTCGGCGAGGAGGAGGAACGGCGACCGCGCGGCCGACCGCGAACGGCGGCGCGAGGCCGAGGAACTCGGGCTTCCCCTCGACGGGGCGGACCGGGTGCTCTACCCCGACGCGCAGATCGAGTACGAGGACGCCGAGGGGAGAACCGGGCGCGTCAACATCGAGGTCGCGTCCGGCGACTACCGCGAACCGGCGCTGCGCGCCAAGGCCGCCGCGGGGTTCGCCATGCACGCCAACGGACCGGCCGCCGCGGGCATGCTCCGCAAGCTCGGCCTGGGGTCTGGGGACGGCGGATCCTGGCTCAAGGGTCCCGCCGACCGCGATCCCGCGTCCGTCGAACTCTGACCACAAGGGAGCAACCAACATGCAGCCCTGGAAGATCAGCGCGGGACTCACCGCCGCGCTCGCCGGATCGGCGTTTCTGCTCGGCGGGTCACGCCTCGACTACCTTGCGCCCCTCTGGCCGCTCATCCTCGCCCGGCACGGCCTCGCGGCAGGACTGCACGCGGCGTTCGCCGTCATGACTGTCGCCGCCGGCATCTACGGCGTCGGCCGAGCGACGGGACTTGCCGACCTGGGCAGCCGGGTCGATCTCGCCGAACGGTCCGTACGGCGAGGAGAAGGGGACCGGGACCTCGCCGACGCGCTCCGCAGGGACGCCGACGGAGACTGGGAGTGACCGGGGGGCGCGGCGGCTTGGCCGAGGTACCGACCGTCGAGCGCCTGCCCGCCGACTGGCGCAGACGGGCCAAGGCGCTCCGCAGGTACGGAAGCGAGCCGCCCGCCCTGGCACTCGAACTCTGCGCGGGCGAACTCGAAGAGGCGCTCGTCAACAGGGACGAGACCACCTACTCGCTGGTCGAAGCCGCACGCGAAAGCGGTTACTCGCGGGAACATCTCGGCCGCCTGGTGCGCGACGGCAAGATTCCCAACGCCGGCAGACCCAACGCGCCCAGGATCGCGCACAGGCACTTGCCCAGAAAGGCTCCCGCCGAGCCGCAACTGGCGGAGAGCCCCCGTCCTCGCCAACTTTCGGGCGCGCAGATCGTGCACTCCATCATCCGGAAGGGAATCGAATGATGGCACGCACGAAAAGTGACCGGCGCTCCTACAGCGCCGGCGAATGGGGCCGGAACCGGGTGAGGGTGTTCCCCGATCCTAGGACCGGCATCATGCAGGTGCAGTGGCGCGAAGACGGGCGCAGGCTCACGCGGTCGCTGAAGCACCGTGACTGGGCCAAAGCCAAGAGGCAGGCCGACGAGATCGCTGGCGGGCTCGCCGCGCCCGCGACGAAGGACACGGCGGCTGCCGAGCCCGAGCCGCTCACGCTGGGAACGCTTTTTGACATCTACGGTGAAGAGGTGACGCCCACCAAGACCGGGCGGTCGCAAAGGCACGACCAGGCCATGATGAAGAGGTTCCTCCGGTTTTTCGGGAAGCACCGGAAGGCCGAGACCCTTTCGCAGCGCGACTGGGACCGCTTCATCCGCGCGCGGCGCGCGGGCAAGGCCGGCGGCAGCCGGAAGCCCGTGTCCGAACGCACGATCGAGTACGACTTGAGGATGCTGCTCGCAGTGCTCAACTGGGCTGCCAAGTCGAGGGACGAGGAGGGAAGGCTCCTCCTCGCGTCCAACCCGCTCCGAGGGCTCAAGCTGCCCAAGGAGAAGAACCCGCGACGGGTCGTGCTCACCCAGGCGGAGTATGAAGCGTTGCTCGCGGTGTCCGCCCGGGTGAACTGGCGGTTCCGCGTGGCCTTGGTGCTCGCCCACGAAACCGGGCACCGGATCGGGGCCATCCGGCAGCTTCGCTGGTCAGACATCGACCTCGACGGCCGGACCATCCAATGGCGGGGAGAGCACGAGAAGACCGGCTACGAGCACCGGACACCGGTCACCGCCAAGGCGCTCGCGGCCTGTGAGGAAGCGCGAAGGCACAATCCCGGGATCGGGGACGCGCCGTTGCTGACCGCGCCGAAGGATCCGTTCGCGTGCATGAGCCGCTCGCTTGCGCGCGTCTGGTGGAAGCGGGCTGAGAGATTCGCCGGGCTGGAACCCAAGCGCGGGCGCGGCTGGCACTCGCTCAGGCGGAAGTTCGCCAGCGACCTGATGGACCTCCCGCTGAAGGTGCTCTGCGACCTCGGCGGCTGGAAGACGGCCGAGACCGTCCTCCAGTGTTATCAGCGCCCCGACGAGGGCCGGCTCAGGAAAGCGATCGAGGAGTACCGGGGGGTTGGCTCGGCGTCCAATTGACATACACAATTGACAAACATCGAACCCTCAAATCACGTAAGTTCAATCGGGGCGGCCGGATTCGAACCGGCGACCTCCTGCTCCCAAAGCAGGCGCGCTACCGGGCTGCGCCACGCCCCGCCATGCGTGATTATCTTGAGAAGATCGCCCATTCACCTCATACACGGTAGGCCGCGGGAGGAAGCTTGGTCCGGTTAGTTCGCAGCAGCGCGTGGCCGCCACCCGGAGTCCCCGGGCGGTGGACGACCGCCGCATGCTGGCTGCTGTTCGCGGGGCTGCCGACAGCGGCCGTCCCCCAGGAGTCCGAGGTGGCCTCCACGACCGGGCCGGCCGAACCGCAGCCGGACACAACCCCCGCCGCCCCGGTTCCGGGCTCCTCCCTCTCCGTCCATCTCCTCACCGTCGAACCGGGCGATGCGGTGTGGGAGGTGTTCGGGCACAACGCCCTGCTGATCCGTGATGCGGAAACAGGATTCGAGGCGGCGTACAATTACGGCATCTTCAACCGCTTCTCGGCGGGGTTCTACCTTCGGTTTCTCAAGGGACGGATGATGTACCGGGTGCAGGCGGAGGGACTCCGCGACATGCTCGTCACCTATCGCAGGCAGAACCGCAGGATGTGGGCGCAGGAACTGGACCTGGAACCGGCCCGCAAGGTGCGCCTGGCGCGGCTCCTCGCCACGGCGGTCCTGCCGGAGAACCGCTCCTACCCGTACCAGTACTACCTCAACAACTGCTCCACCAAGCTCCGCGACGCACTCGATACCGTCCTGGACGGAGCCTTGCGGGCCGCAACCGACGGTGCTCCGACCGGAGCGACCTGGAGGCGGCACACGCGGCGGCTGTCCGCCTCGCATCCCCTCGGCTACCTGGGCATCGACCTCGTGCTGGGTCCCAAGGGCGACGAACCCACGAACCGTTGGCAGGAGATGTGGGTCCCCATGAAGCTCAGGGACACCGCCGGAGCACTGTTCCTTACGCGTGCCGACGGCAGCCGGACCCCGCTGGTTCGTTCCGAGGAGCTGTGGGTCGACTCCACCCGCGAGCACGAACCCGTCACCGCTCCGTCGCTCACGCCGCTCTTTCTCCTCTTCGGACTGGTCGCCGCCGTGGTCCTGTCGTTCCTGGGTTACCGGGCTGCGGCCGGCTCCACTCCGGGACGGGTCGGGCTGGGATTCTGCGGTGTCCTGTGGGGCGGCTTCTGCTTCCTGGCCGGTGCGATCATGACCGCCGTGCACTGGACCGATCACGAGTTCATGTACTGGAACCAGAACGTGCTGTTGCTGAGCCCGCTGGGAGCCGGAGTGGCACTCGGAGTCTTCCGGGTCGCGCGGAAGGGACGGACGGGCACCTGGGGACGCAGGTTCGTGCTGGGATCGCTGGCGCTGGCCCTCGTGGCCCTGATCCTCAACCTCGTACCGGCGACGACCTCGGGAAACACCGAGCTGATCGCCTTCGCGCTTCCCGTGCACCTTTCCCTGTGCTGGGTCATGCTGGGCATCCACAGGATGGAGCATGCCCTGGTCTACGGTGATTCGGTTTCGGGTTAGCAGCCGGCTGCCGTCCCCTGTCCGCGGGCTGCCAGGAATCTTGCCAGCGCCCGGAAGGCCCGGCCCCGGTGGCTGCGCCCGTTCTTCTCTTCGGCGGTGAGTTCCGCGTAGCTGAGCCCTTCCTGGTCGTCGAGGAAGATCGGGTCGTAGCCGAAGCCCCCCGTGCCCCGGGGCCGCGTCAGAATCCTCCCCTCCGCCTCACCGCGGAAGTGAACGGTTTCACCGGTCCCGGGATCG
Organism: Gemmatimonadota bacterium; assembly: GCA_028874985.1. Taxonomy (GTDB): domain Bacteria; phylum Gemmatimonadota; class Gemmatimonadetes; order Longimicrobiales; family Gaopeijiaceae; genus Bin94. Next base: position 8,958 of record JAPPGI010000071.1, read on the forward strand.
AGGAAACACGCCACGCACACGTAGCGGGCCCCGCGCCCGTCCGTCGGCACCCCCCGCAGGCGCTTCAGGAGATGCCGGTTGTTGGCCTCGTCCCGGGGCAGTCCGGGATAGCGCTCACGCGGGGCAAAGCGCTTTGTCCGCACCCCGGGCCGGCCCCCAAGCGCGTCGACCTCCAGTCCGGAGTCGTCGGCGACCGTGGGCAGACCCGACAGCAGCGCGAAATGCCCCGCTTTGGAAGCCGCGTTCTCCTCGAAGGTGTCGAATGGCTCGAGCAGCTCCTCCGCCGGATCGTACGGGATCGACTCACTCTCGAGGGTTGCGAGGCGGAAGCGCGTCTCCGCGGCAGCCATGATCCGGGCGACTTCCCCCGCCTTGTGCGGGCTCCGCGTGGCCAGCAGCAGCTTCACGGCTCGGCCGGACCCCGGATCCGCTTCACCAGGGCACTCGTGGAGTGGCCCGGCAGCAGCGGCAGATTCACGACCCGGCCCCCGGCGGCGGACACGGCGCCGGCACCGGCCACCTCGTCCGGCGAATAGTCGCCGCCCTTGACGAGCACGTCGGGCTCCAGCGCGGCTATCAGCTCCTCGGGGGTGTCCTCTTCGAAGAGCGTCACCCAGTCCACGCAGCCCAGCGCGGCCACCATCGTCGCGCGCGCGTCCTGGCCCACGAGCGGCCGGCCGGGGCCCTTGTCCAGACGCCGTACGGATGCGTCGGTGTTGACCGCCACCAGCAGGGTATCGCCCAGCCGCCGCGCCCGCTCCAGGCAGTCGACGTGGCCGGGGTGCAACAGGTCGAAGCAGCCGTTCGTGAACACGAGGCTGAAGCACCGTCCCGGCCCGAGCCGCTCCGTCACCTCGCTCGGACCGAGGATCTTGTCCCCAGAGGCACGGACTTTCACGAGTGTCCTTTCCCCTAGATGAACTGCAGGAACAGGAAGGCGGCCAGGAGGATCGAGACCCACAGCACCATGCTTCCCGCGGGCCAGGTGCGAGCCAGAATCCCCCGCGGGCCATGCGTTCGGAAGGCCCCTCGCAGCGTCCGGTCCACCGTGTCCAGCACCCTCCCCCGGAAGACCCCGTCGATGGCCGCCACCACCGAACCCGTCCAGCGCGTCACCCGCACGGCCCCCCGCCGGTACACCCAGTCCACGTCCAGGTTCACGGACGGGATCTCGGCCGGGTAGAGCTTCCACAGGTGGAAGGCCGCGACCGCCCCGATGGCGAAGCAGAGCAGCTGGATCTGGGTGAGTACGTGTGTATATGTGTATGGCTCATAGTCCACGGGGTACGGAAGCATCCCGTAGAGCAGATCGGGCCATATGCCGATCCCGAGGCACACCGCCGCCCCGATCCCCATCGCCAACAGCATGTTGAGAGGCGCTTCGCGGGTGCGGATCCCCGAATCGCGGGCGAAGAAGGCGAAGTAGGGGATCTTGATTCCGGCGTGCTCGACCACCCCCGCCGACGCGAGGAGCATGAACGGCCAGACCCAGTAGTGGTGCCCTTCCAGCAGCGATGACATGATCATGCTCTTCGACACGAAACCGTTGAAGAGCGGCACGGCGGAGATCGAGGCCGCGCCCACGATGCAGAACGCCGTCGTCCAGGGCATCGAGCGCCACAATCCGCCGAGATCGGAGGCCCTCGTCTTCCCCGTGACGTACATGACCGCGCCCATCGACATGAAGAGCAGCTGCTTGAAGATGACGTGGTTGAATACCTGTGCCACCACCCCGTTGATCGCCAGCGTCGAACCGACTCCGATCCCGCACACCATGAATCCGATCTGGTTGATCATCGAGTAGCTCAACGTGCGCCTGAGATCGTTCTCGATGACGGCGTAGAAGATCGGAAAGCACGCCATCGCCGCGCCGATGTAGATCAGGTACTCCTCGCCCGGGAAGCCGCGCACGAGCGCATACACCGCCGTCTTCGTCGTGAAGGTGCTCAGGAAGACGGTGCCGGTGGGGGTGCCCTCCGGGTACGCGTCGACCAGCCAGGTGTGCAGCAGCGGGAAGGCGGCCTTGACCCCGAACGCCAGGAAGACCAGCCACGCGGCGAGTCCCCGCAGTTCCATCTGGCCGAAGTCGAGGCTTCCGGTACCGTGGGCGTGGACCATCGCGCCCGCCAGGAGGACCACTCCCGATCCGACGTGCACGATCAGGTAGCGCATCCCCGCCGCGATGGCCCGCGGGGTGCGCCGGGCCCAGATCAGAAAGACGGAGCTGACCCCGAGGAGCTCCCAGAAGACGAAGAGGGTGATGAAGTCCCCGGCGAAGACCGCGCCCAGCCCGCTGCCCGCGTACACCACCGCCGAAGCGTACTGGACGCTGGGACGGTCGCCCTTGCCGAGGTGCAGCGAGTAGACGATCCCGATGAAGGCCGCAAGGTGGAACAGGTAGCCGAAGAGGAGGCTGAGCCGGTCGACGGTCCGGACGGGGGTGAGCGTGTATCCCAGGAACTCGTACTGGAGCTGGTATCCCTCCGGCAGACCCCAGAGGTTGAGTGCGCCCGCCACCGGGATCAGGAGGAGCCACGCCGCGCGGACCATGGGGACGCGGCGCAGGAACGGCACCACCAGCGCCCCGGCGAGGAAGATCAGGAACGGAGGGACGCTACTCATCGTCCCAGTAGTCCTCCCTGCGCATGACGAGCCGCCTGAGCCCCTTGGCGGCCAGGATCAGCAGCGAGATGCCGGCGAAGCCGAAGAGCGGGTACATGACGGGCCATTCCTCGAGCGGGTGGTGCGCCTTGCGGTCGACGAAGAAGTCCCAGACCAGCACGATCGCGCACAGGGCGAAGAGCCCCGCCAGGATCCGCCCCGCCCAGGGCGGCGGCACGCTGTTCGGCCTCTGCTCGCTCATTGTCCGGTCACCATGGTCATAAGCCGGTGGAACGGCTCGGGATGGATGAAGAGGACGACGCAGCCCACCGCGGTGGTAACGATCGCGGCCATGGACCACCTGAGGATGCCGGGCGGGTGACCGTGGGCATGGTCATGGCCGTGGTCGCCGCGGTCCCCGGCCTCCGCTTTCCCGAAGAACCCCTTCAAGGGAATCTCCATCAGGTACGCCAGCGACAGCAGCGAACTCAGCATCAGCACCGCCACCAGCCCCACCTGCCCCGCCTCCAGCGATCCCACCCCCAGGAACCACTTGCTCCACGCCCCCCCGGTGGGTGGCAGTCCGACGATCGAAAGCGTCCCGATGAAGAACGCCGCGAAGGTCACGGGCATCCGGCGGCCCAGCCCGCCCAGCTGGCTGACTTCGCTCCTGTGGGCGGCCACCATGATCGCTCCGGCGCAGAAGAAGAGGGTGATCTTGCCGAAGGCGTGCATGGCGATGTGCATCCCGCCCCCGATCACCCCCCAGCTGTTCGCCAGCATGGCCCCGAGCACGACGTAGGACAGCTGGCTTACCGTGGAATACGCGAGCCGCGCCTTCAGGTTGTCCTTCGTGAAGGCCACCAGCGAGCCCAGGATGATCGTCGCGGCCGCGACCCACATGAGCCACACCGAGGCGCCCGCCCCGGCGAGGAAGTCGATCCCGAACACGTAGACCGTGACCTTCAGCACCGCGAAGACCCCCGCCTTGACGACCGCCACGGCGTGCAGCAGCGCGCTCACGGGGGTGGGCGCGACCATGGCGGCGGGGAGCCAGCGGTGGAAGGGCATGACCGCCGCCTTGCCGATCCCGAAGACGTAGAGGCCGAGCAGCACCGGCACGACGGCTCCGGCGGCCCGCCCGCTCAGGATCCCGCCGTCCTGGAAGTCCAGCGTGCCCGTGATGGCGTATGTCCACACGATCGCCAGCAGCTGCAAGGCGATCGAGGTGGTCAGGAGCACGCCCAGGTACACGCGCCCCGCGCGCTTCGCCTTCTCGGTGCCCGCGTGCGTGACGAGCGGGAAGGTGGTCAGCGAGAGGACCTCGTAGAAGACGAAGAGGGTGAAGAGGTTGCCCGCGAAGGCCACCCCCATGGCGGACGCGATCGCGAAGGCGAAGAAGAGGTAGAAGCGCGTCTGGTGCTTCTCGCGGTGGCCCCGCATGTACCCGATCGAGTACATGGTGGTGACGATCCACAGGAACGACGCGATCAGCGCGAAGAGGACGCCGAGGGGTTCGGCCTCCAGCGCAATCGGGATACCGGGAATCGGCTCGGCCAGAACCAGCGACGGGCGGCCGCCCCCGCTCACCGCCGCGTGGACCCGCAGCACGATCGCGAAGAGCGCCCCCGCCGTGACCAGGCTGGCCGCCTCCCGCGCGTTCGGACTCCGGCGCAGCAGCACGATCAGGGCCGCACCGGCGACGGGAACGGCGAGCGACAGACCCAGCATCGTCGCGGCGGTCACGGCGCACCCCCGGTCACGGCCCCACCCCCGTCATCAGCACCTCGGCCGCCCGCTCCGCCACCCGGGCCGTGCGCGCGGCACCGATCCCGAAATACAGGTTCGCCCCCACCAGCACCCAGGTCGGCACCAGCAGACGCCACGGCGCCTCCCGCGTCCCCTCGTCTCCCCCGGCCGGCCGGAAGTACGCCGCCTCGACCACTCGCCACACGTACACCAGCGCCAGCACCGAAGCGAGCAGCACGACGACCGCCACCGGCCACCACCCGCGCTCCAGCGCCCCCAGGATCAGGAACCACTTGCTCACGAACCCCACCGTGAGCGGCACCCCCACCAGGCTCAGCCCCCCGACCACGAAGGCCGCCATCGTCCACGGCATCCGTTTCCCCAGCCCGGCCATCGCGTCGATGTGCACCGACCCGATCCGGTAGACCACGCACCCCATCGCCATGAAGAGGGCCCCCTTCATGAGCGCGTGGTTGAAGAGGTGGAGCAGCGTGGCCGTCAGCCCGGTCACCGACGCGAAGGACAGCCCCAGGACCATGTACCCGATCTGCGCCACCGACGAGTACGCCAGCAGGCGCTTCACGTCGACCTGGAAGATCGCCACCAGCGACATGGTCACGACCGCCGCCAGCGCCAGCGGCAGGAGCACCCGGTCCAGCCCCATCACGCCGAAGGAGAACGGCGCTCCGAAGATGGTCAGGAAGAACCGCAGCAGCATGTACACCGCGACCTTGGTGGCCGTGGAGGCCAGGAAGGCGGTCACCGCTGAAGGGGCGAAGGCGTACGCGTTCGGCAGCCACAGGTGGAGCGGGAAGAGCGCCAGCTTGAGGCAGCACCCCACGCCCAGGAACCCGTACGCGACCTTCACGGTGCGCGAGTCCCACACCTCCGGGAGCAGCACGGCGAGGTCCGCCATGTTGAGCGACCCGGTCATCACGTACAGGAGGCCGATCCCGATCACGATGAAGGTGGCGCCGACCGTTCCCATGACCAGGTAGCGGAAGGCGGCCGTGAGGGCCCGGCGGCGCGTGCCCATGGCGATGAGCGCGTACGCCGACAGCGACGAGATCTCGAGGAAGACGAAGACGTTGAAGACGTCGCCGGTGATCGTGATGCCGAGCAGGCCGGCCAGGCAGAGCAGGTAGGCCGCGTGGAAGAGGGGAATCCGGCGCCGCTCCACCTCGTCCTCGACGCTGGTGATCATGTACGGCGCCACCACGGAGGCGATCGTGGACACGATGACCAGCACCCAGGCGTTGACGATGTCGACCCGGTACTCGATCCCGAGCGGCGGCGCCCAGTCCCCGATCTCGTAGGAGATCACGCCTGCGGACATCACGTCGCCAAGGAGGGACAGGGCGACGGCCAGCGTGGCCCAGCTGGCCAGCACGGCGATCACGGCCGCCGCCCGGGCGTTGCGGAGGAAGGCGCACAGGGGAGCCGCCAGCAGCGGCACCACCACCTGGAGGATGGGGAGGTGGGCGGACATCAGGTGGGGGGCCTCACTCGCCCGCCTCCGTCTCCGCCTCGATCCGGTTGATCTCGTCCTCCTCCATCGTCCCGTACGCCTCCTTGATGCGCACGGCCAGGGCGAGCCCCACCGAGGTCGTGGCGATGCCCACGACGATCGCCGTGAGGATCAGGACGTGCGGCAGCGGGTTCGAGTAGACGATTTCGGCGGCCGCCTCGCCCACCGTCTCCGCACCGCCGTGGCCCTTGCCCTCCCCCTTCGGGTCGACGAGGATCGGCGGCGTCCCCCCCGATATCTTCCCCATGCTGATGTACAACATGAAGACGGCAGTCTGAAATACATTCAGACCAACGATTTTCTTGATCAGATTTCCGCGGGAGATCAGGATGTAGAACCCGACCATCATCAGGAAGATGACGACCCAGTAGTTGTAGTGGGAGACGAAGAGATCGAGGCTCACGAGTTCTCCCTCCCGCGCCCGGCAAAGAGGTAGAAGACCGTCACCATCACCCCGAAGACGGTCACCAGGACCCCCAGTTCGACGAGCAGGATCCCGTAGTGCTGGCCGTGCTCGGGGTGCGTGGGGTCCGGGGCGAGCGCGTTGTAGCCCAGGTAGTTGTGGCCCAGGAGCATCGTCACCACGCCGACGCCCGCGAAGATCAGCACGCCCAGCGCCGCGCACATCCGGGTGAACCACGGCGGCAGCACCCGCTGCACCGCTTCGAGTCCGTAGACCAGGGCCAGGAGCACGAAGGCGGCGGCCAGGATCACGCCGGCCTGGAACCCTCCCCCCGGGCTGTAGTCGCCGTGGAAGTGCACGTAGAGCGCGAACATGATGATGAAGGGGACGAGGATCTTCGCCCCCACGCGGACGACGACCTCCTCCCTCATCGGCCGCCCCCCTTCCCTTGAGGGGACGCACGCGAGCCCGACCGCCTGGCGCCCGAGAGCAGCAGCAGCACCCCCACGGCCGCCGCGAAGACCACCGTCGTCTCGCCCATGGTGTCGTAGCCCCGGTACGAGGCGAGCACCGAGGTCACCACGTTGGGGATGCCGATCTCGTCGTAGCTCTCCTCGAGGTAATGGTCCGCCACGTGGTGGTGCACGGGGTTTTCGGGGTGGCCGAACCCGGGCATGTCCATGGTCCCGTAGACGAGCGCCCCGCCGGTGACCACGACCACGACGAGCGGGAGGAGCGGGGTGTGGCCGGGCCGGTTCTCGTGGTGTCCCGCCAGCGCCAGGGCTCCCAGGAAGAGCACGGTCGAGATTCCCGCGCCCACCGCCGCTTCGGTGAAGGCCACATCCACCGCGTCCATTGCCGTGAAGAGCCCGGCCGAGAGGAGCGAATAGATGCCGGCCAGCATCACCACCGCGAAGAGATTGCGGACCTTGAGGAGCGCGAACCCGGTCGCGCCCAGCAGGGTGAAGAGGACGATGTCGACCACGATGCTCACGGCGCGCCACCTCCCTCCCCTTCACCACCGTCCGCACCGCCCTCCCCCGCCCCGAGAGTGTACGGCTCCGTCCCGGCGGCGAGCGCCGCCTTGGCCACCGCATGGGTCGCGATGGGGGCGGTGAACCACAGGAAGGCCAGCACGAGCAGCAGCCTCATCGTGACGAGGTTCACGCCGCTGTGCAGGCACAGTCCCACGAGGATCAGACCCGCGCCCATGGTGTCGGTCATCCCCGCCGCGTGCATGCGGGTGAACACATCCGGGAGCCGCACCATCCCCAGCGCGCCCGTCACCAGGAAGAACGCTCCCGAGAGAAGCAGCACCCAGGTCAGCACGGGGAGTACCTGTTCCATCATCCGCCCGCCCGGTCCCGGCTCGTCCCGCCGCCGGCGCCCAGGTCCCCGTACTCGATGTACTTCAGCACCGCGATCGTGCCGATGAAGTTGATCAGCGCGTAGGCGAGCGCGAGGTCGAGGAAGTCGGGCCGGCCGTTCAGGAAGCCGAGAACCGCGATGAGCACCACGGTCTTGGTGCCGATGTTGTTGAGCGCCAGCACCCGGTCGTACGCGGTGGGCCCGAGCAATGCGCGGCACATGGCCAGGCACATCGCCACGAGCAGCGCGGCGGCGGTGACGGCGAACACGGCCTACGCCCCCTCCCCCTCCAGCGCCGCCACGCGCCGATTCATGTCGTTCTCCTCCGAGCCGTCGACCTCTTCGCGCACGATGGCATGCACCTCCAGGTCGTCGGCGACGATCCCGGTGGTGACGGTGCCCGGTGTCAGCGTGATCGAGTTGGCGTAGATGAAGCGCCCCAGGTCGGTTCGCTGCGAGGCCCGGAAATGCACGATCGACGGGTCGACGCGCAGCCTGGGCGACAGGATGATTCCGGCCACCCTCACGTTGGACTTGAGGATCTCCCAGACGAGCCACGGAACGTAGAGAGCCCCCCGCCGGACCAGATGTAGCGGGACCGATTCCCGGTCCACGATGCCCATCCGCGCAGCCACCAGGACGGCCACGGTGCAGGTTGCCGTCCCGAAGACCAGGAAAAGCCACTCGAAGTGGTAGGAGAGAAGGAGCCAGAGGCCGAACAGAATCCCCCAGAGCCAGAGGATGCGGTTCAAGTGATCGTTCTCTCCCTCGTGCGGTCGTTCAGGAATTTCGCCGCGGGCGAATCTACCAGTTGGACTGGGCCCCGTCCACTATCTTCTGCACGAGGAGTTCGATGGCCTCCGCGCGCCCCACCTCCTCGGTCTCGCTGGCATCGAGGTACTGGCCGACCACGCGCAGGTTGTTGTCGTCCCACAGGATAGTGTACTCCTCGCGGTCCAGGATTTCGACCTTCACCTGGAGAACCACCTCGCGCTGCAGGACCTGCACGGTCTCGGCCTCCTGTCCGCGACGGTAGAGGGGCGCCGTGAGGTTGTAGCCCACGATGGTCCCGCTGACCACGGCGTCCGCCGCCTCCTCGCCCGCGGGATTCAGTCCGAGGGCGCGCGGAAGCTGCCTGAGCAGGGCTTCGTGGACCTCCTGGGTCAACTCGAAGCGGCCGGTTTCGTTGTCGAAGGGGAGAATCGCCACCGTGCGGATGTGGCCTGGAAGACCGGCACCCGATATGAAGGAGTAGTTGCAGCCGCCCGCCGCCAGCACGGCGACGAGAACGGCACCGATGGCCCGGTTACCGTCCGGGGTCCCAGATGTAGGGCGGAAACGGTTCCACATGCTCGAATGATTCCAGTCGCAGCTTGAGTTCACGGTACTCACGAAGGTTACGATAGGTCGCTTCCGAAGGGTAGGCCGACCCCTCGCCGGGCGCGGAAACCCGGACCCGTTCCACAACGGCCCCTCCATCCAGCAGGGCGGCCTCCGCCACCCCGTGTTCGCGCAGCCGGTAGCGGACCGAATCGCCGCCGGGGAGACGAAGGCGTACCTCCAGTCCGCCGCCGGCCCGGCCCCCGTCGAGCACCTGTGCTCCGTTCCCGGGGCGGAAAACGCCGAACGCGGCCCAGAGCAGCGCCGGCGGAGGCACCAGCTCCAGCGGCAACGCTTCCGGGACCCGCAATTCGTCACCCACGAGGGCGGCGATGGCGGCGACCTCGCCGTTGTCGAGGAACAGATCCAGCCGCGCCCTGTCGGGCTCCACGCGCGCCACCCCCAACCCGTCGTGCCGGAAGTCGGGCTCGCGGGCGCGCCATGTGAATGTCAGCTGGGTTGCGCGTGCGATCCGCGAGTCCCGCTCGGCCAGGCGAATCGCCGCGTCGAGGTCCTGGGGCGGCAGGGCGACCGGCGGGGGCCGGCCGGAGCAGGCGCCGGCGAACCCGGTCAGGAGAACCGGCAGCACCCAGACCGCCAGTCGAACGATCGGAACTCTCATTCCGTCCGCGGTCCCGGGCCGGTCCCACCCGGCAGCGTGGCGTCGGGCGTTGCCTTTCGGACGAACAGCGGCACTATCTTCCCCTCAACACCACCGGCCGGCACTTCGCCCCCGCGCTCGGTGCTCGGGCGGTTTCATCCACGGACCGCTAGCTTCGGCGTCATGTCCTCCAGACCCGCATTTCTCGTTTCCGATGTACACCTCGGGGCCGTGCCCCCACGGACCGAGGAGGCCTTTCGGCGCTGGCTTCTCCACGTGAAGGAGTCCGGCAGCCGGCTGATCATCAACGGGGACCTCTTCGATTTCTGGTTCGAGTACGGCAGGGTGATTCTCTCGGAACACGTCCGAGTTCTCGCCCTGCTTGCGGATCTGGTCGAATCCGGCGTTCCGGTGCTGATAATGGGCGGCAACCACGACTGGTGGGGGGGCGACTTCCTGCGGGAGAGCATCGGTGTCGACTTTCACCGGGAGCCCGTGCGGATCCGGGTCAAGGGCAGATCCGTCCTCCTCGCCCACGGCGACGGTCTCGGACCGGGCGATCCGGGCTACAGGATCCTCCGGCTGGTGCTCCGCAGCCGGGTCACGAGAGGGCTCTTCCGCCGGCTTCATCCGGATCTGGGCGTGCGGATCGCCGACAGGGTCTCCGGAACCCGGGCCCACCTCACCTCCGGCCGGTGGCCCGGGGGCGACGAGAGGACGAAGTTCCTGTCCGCCTGGGCGAGCCAACAGCTCGATGAGGACGCCAGCCTCGATATTGTCGCGTTGGGGCACGTACATTTGCCCGAGGTCACCGAGATGGCTCCGGGCCGTTTCTACGTGAACTCCGGCGATTGGGTTCTCCACCGCTCCTACGTGACCATCGGCGACTCCGGCCGACCGGAACTCCACGAGTGGGAGGGGTAGCACCCCGCCTCATCCCAACGGCACCCGGATCGTCAGTTCGACCGTTCCTCCCGGGTCTCCCTCGACGGTCAGGGGATCGGGGAAGTCCTGCAGGTGAGCCGACACGAAGGCGTCCACGCCCGACATGAGGAGGGCGAAGATCCCGACCGCCACCCAGTCCTCCCGCTGTTCCTCGCGGGCGTCCACGAGTCCCCGCAGGCTGGCCACCTGCTCGTTGCGCCCCAGCTCGGTTTCCACTTCCGCGGGGTCGGTGACGCCCTGCCGCTCGAGCTGAGCCGTCACGCGCTCCTCCCACACCGCAACCTGTTCGCGCGCGACCCGCAGACGCCGGGCCGTCTTGAACACCATCCAGCCCGTGAGCACCTCGAAGCCGAAGTAGAAGGCGCCCCGCGTCATCGACCCGGAGGCCGCGTGGCCCCACCCCGGAATGATCGCTCCGCGCAGGAATGCGCCGGCGGGGCTGAGGCGGTTCGAAACCGAGTCCGCCGCGATGAGTGAGTCCGACACCAGGGTGGTGTCGCCAACGGCCCCCGCGCCCGCGGTCTCCTGTGCCTGCGCCGACCCCGCCAGCAGAAGGGCGGCGACGAAGGCCGGGGTCACGCCGCGGATCGCCGGAAAAGCGGCAGCCGACACGCCCCCGCGAGCGGCCTCGACCCCCTTTCGCGCACGACACACGCACTGCCTCCGATCCGGAGCGATTCGCTTTCCCATGTGTGGAAGATAAGACAACCGCGGCCCGAGGCGGAACTCCTCAAGACCTACGCCTGCCGCCACCGTGGGTCCATGCCCGTCAAGCGGATCACGAGCTCCGATGTGTCGGAGGTCCTGCTCGCCGGCGAATTCCGGTTTCGGAAGCGGGAGACGGCGCGGCGGGTGCGCCAGCGCATCGGGGCCGTGATGAAGTACGCTGTCGCGAAGGGCCGCCGTCGGGACAACCCGGCCGGGGACGCCATCGGGGCGGCCCTGCCGCCGAACAGCAACCGGAAGGTATGCTTCCGGTCCCTTCCCCATGCCGAGGCGGCAGGGGCGAACGTGGGAACAAATCCTCTCGTCGCGGAGTATTTGCCATATAATCCGAGATACCTTCGAACATGCCAACAGGAGCAAGAAATGCAGACCCCGACCCATGTGGGAAGCCATGTTCCAGATCGAACGATTCGCCGGTTTTCCGCGTGTTTCGTCGGCTTGGCGGCGGTCGTCGTGGTCGCTTGCGAAGACTCCGCTCCGCCCAGCGAGCCCGCGTCGATCACGCTGAACCACACGACGGTCGTGCTGGTCGCCGTGGAAGAGAGCAGGCAGTTCACGGCAGAGGTGAAAGACGAGCACGGGGTCACGCTCGTCGACTACATCGTCAACTGGACAAGTGGCGACAGGTCGGTCGCAACCGTTACTCAAACCGGGCTCGTCCGTGCCGAGGGCGCCGGAGCGACACGAATATCCGCAACAGCGGGATCAGTGTCGGCTGCTGCGACGGTCACGGTCGATCTGGAGCGCGGAGCGCTAGAGGCGTTGTACGAAGCCACGGACGGTGATGATTGGAACGAGAACGAAGGATGGCTTTCGCGCGGCCCTCTCTCGGACTGGTATGGCATTGAGACGAATGCCGACGGACAGGTGGTCGCGCTGTACCTCCCCTTCAACGGACTGTCCGGCCCCCTCCCACCCGAGATCGGGAACCTTGCGCACCTGCGTGAAATGCACTTCGACTACAACAACTTGTCCGGATCCCTGCCGCGCGAGATCGCGAACCTCACGGAACTGCGCGAGCTGTGGCTGCCGCACAACAACCTCAGCGGGTCGGTTCCGCCGGAACTGGCCGACCTCTCACTGTTGACCGAGCTCCGGCTGGGCCCCAACAACTTCACGGGCCCGTTCCCGGCCGAGCTTACTCGCCTGGCCCGCCTCGAGGGGCTGACGCTGGTGGACAACCAGCTTACGGGTCCGATTCCAGAGGAAATCGGGGAGATGTCCAGCCTGACGCGCCTGATCCTCACGAATACGGGTCTGTCCGGCCCCCTTCCGGCGGGCGTCACCGGCCTCATGAGGGTCAACGAGCTTCTCGTCGAGCACACGGGCGTGTGTGCGCCCGCAACCACGGAGTTCAAGCAGTGGCTGAAAGGCATCCGGAAGAGACGAGTCAGGTTTTGCGACAACCCCGAAGAGGAATCGATCGCCTACCTGACGCAGGCCGTGCAGTCGGCCGCCTATCCCGTACCGTTGGTTGCCGGAGAAGCAGCGTTGTTGCGGGTCTTTGTCGTGGCTCCTGCGGCCGCGGGCGGTGAGACCCCGTTCGTCCGCGCCACGTTCTACCCGGAGGATTCGGACCCGGAAGTCATCGACATCGAGGCGGGCGCGTCGGTCATCGGCGAAAGCGTAAACGAAAGTTCTCTGGAAAACTCCGCCAACGCCCTGGTTCCGGCGTCCCTGATTCAGCCCGGCATGGAAATGGTGGTGGAGATCGATCCGGAAGGAACCACGGATCCGGATCTGGGCGTGAAGCAGCGCATCCCCGCGACCGGCCGAGTGGACGTTGAGGTGGGCGCGATGCCTGATTTGGAACTCACGCTCGTCCCCTTCCTGTGGGACGAGGATCCGGATTCCGCGATTCTGTTGCTCACCGAAGACATGTCCGCCGACGACAGGCTATTGTGGCAGATCAACGCACTGCTTCCGGTGGCGGCCATCGATCTGACGATTCACGATCCGGTCGTAACGAATACGAACAACGCCAGTGCGTTGCTGAGACAAACAAACTCGATCCGCGAAGCGGAGGACGGGAGTGGGTACTACATGGGCATGATGTCGGGCAGGGTTACGGGCGCCCGCGGCGTGGCATACGTGCCGGGATGGGTCAGTTTCTCGATACCGGACTCCGAAACCATGAGTCATGAACTTGGGCACAACATGTACATGTACCATGCGCCGGCTCTTCACCTGTCGTGGTGGGTGGGGAGGATCCGAAGCTGAATCATAGGGC
>JAPPGI010000219.1 GCA_028874985.1 Gemmatimonadota bacterium
CTCCCATAATGAAAGGTAACCCCATGATCCCCTTGACGCAAGGGCATAATCACCGCTTCCACCATCTCCCTGACCAGCAGGTAGTCCACGCCGAATTCGTCCTTTGTCCGGACGAGCACACGGTCTCCGACCGCGTCGAGAACCTGTTCCCCCACGGGTAGGGCGAGCGTGAACAGCATCTCCTGAGCAGACACGTCCCAGACCTGCCACTGCTCGATCTCCCCGTCTGGATGAAACAACCGGAGCCAGAGCCGCCCGTCCAAGTCCCCTACCACCCGATCAATCGGCGGCGCTACTTCGTTAGCCGGTATGTCGTCAAGGTTCTCACTGCTTCCCGCCACAATCCGGGCAAACTCGCCCCCGAACCGCTCAGCGTCCTTGACGCGGGCATCGTTACGGGCTCTTCGGCGGTTCCGCTCGGCGTCAATGTGGTCGTCTGTGACCCTCGCTCCTACCGGCATTGGTACTTCTGCCGAGACTCCTCCCTGCCGGTCGAATACACGGACCACTCCCAAGTCGGTCTGGGCCAAGGCGAAGTGCTGTCCCACCTGCGTCTGGCGCAAGAGTGCTCCAAACATCACGTCCGATGTCGACCTTGCCGTAGCCTGAAGCCCTCTTGGCGAAACCGAACTGAACATCTCCGAACCCATCGCACCCGTGAACGAACGCCTCGTACCGTCCGGTTCCGCGAGCCAGTAGGCTATGGTGTCTCGAAACACTCCTCGCTGACGAGTCGCGGCCTCGAACATGTTTGTCGAAGGTGACCTGTTCTCTCGGATGACCAATGCTCCATTCGCGTATACGGCAACCGGCCGGGTCCCTCCGCTGCGAAACAGCGATCTGTCGTAGGCTGCATCCTCGACGACCGCTTGCCCGTCAACAACCCTCGCGACCGAGAGGCGGCGATGCTGGCCGTCCCAGACAGCGACTTCACCCGCAGCCACCCGGGCCACCAACCGCGGTGACCCTCTGAACTCTCCCGGCCCATCTCCCCTACGACCAGCCGCCTGGACCGAATCGCTCACGATACTGGCAAAAACCAACTGAAACAAAGAGGCATCCACGAGTACGAATCGATCGGGTGCCAAGAACATCGCATCGGTCAGTTCCCCAAGTTCCGAGACGCGATCATCTGGATGGTGCTTGGAATCGAAAACGGCCCCATCGGCGACCCGGAACTCAGATCCGGTCTGCTCCAACCCGTTTAGCGGCTCCGGCCCGGGAAAAAGGAGCGTGCCGAGCAGGGCAACGGACTGCCACGGAAGGACACCCCTCATCCTTCCGGTTTGGTCTTCAATCAGAAGGGCACCCGTCCACGATGTTGCAGTCGGGGTCGTCGTCCTCGTCGTCACCATCCTCCCAGCAGCAGCCGGAAGCGTAGCAACCAGACTCGATGTGAACGCAGGATCCACAGGCCGTCCCGCCCGCTACGATAATCGTACATACGATTGTATCGGCGTCCGCGTCGCCATGAAGCGGGTCAGGGGAGAAGTAGCTCAACCCGGCGATAGCCAGCAGGAGCAGGAGCCGAATCGGCGGCTTCATTGTCATGTCGTTCTTCCCTTTCGGTGGAGTGTCAGTTCTCTGTGATCGCGATTGGTCGTTCTGGGAAGTGAGCCGGATCACCTCTTACAGTGGGATCATGGGGTACGCCACGCCATTCCGCAAGGGCTCGGCGTCAAGTCGGACGAGGAAGGTCACGAATCTCCGGTTTCCAGCACCCGGAGACAGGTCCTCTTCCGCCACCACTATCCCGATCGGGTCAGGGCCGACTTAGATGCCCATCGGATGCCTGCGGTGCAGGTTCCCGGACGCATCGGCCCCGCCCCATGCCCCGGCGCTCCCGTTTACGACCGCACCGGAGTGTGAAAACGACATGGGGGGTCGATTCACACTTCGGTCTGCCTCCGATGCACACCTGCCGTCCTGCTTATCGTGATGTGCGGCAACGTCTTGCGGCCCGGCCGCCCGGTGGCCCGTGGCACACGAGCGGCTGGGGCCGTGGCGGGAGCGACCCCCCTCGCCAAGGGCTCGGTACGGGTTCGGGACGAGGTGGAAATTCACACCTCGTCCCTG
>JAPPGI010000096.1 GCA_028874985.1 Gemmatimonadota bacterium
ACCCCGATGGCCTACGCGCATGACCTGCTACCCACCAGAAAAGGGGAAGAACCAGTTCGCGTTGCCCTTCGGCGGGACACCGTAGCGCCAGCGCTTGTCGGAAGCGAGCCGCTCGCCGCCCCAGTCCGAGACGTTGAACGGAGGGTTGGCGAGGATGAAGTCGGCCTTCAGGTCGGGATGGCGGTTGTTGTGGAAGCTGTCACCGTGGGCGATCTGCCCTCCGATCCCCCGTATCGCTAGGTTCATCTTCGCGAGCCGCCACGTCGTGTAGTTCGATTCCTGACCGTAGATCGAAATGTCGCCTCGCGCGTTTCCGCCGTTGGCGTTACCGGTGGCATGGGCGCGGATGAACTCGACCGACTGCACGAACATGCCCGAAGAGCCGCAGCATGGATCGTAGACCCGCCCCCGATAGGGCTCCAGCATCTCGACGAGCAGTCTGACGACGCAACGCGGGGTGTAGAACTCGCCACCCCTCTTCCCCTCGGCGCTCGCGAACTGAGCGAGGAAATACTCGTAGACGCGGCCGAGTACGTCCTTGGAGCGGGCTTCGGCGTCCCCGACGCGGATGTTGCCCACCATGTCGATCAACTGGCCCAAGCGGTGCTTATCCAGCGCCGGGCGCGCGTAGTCCTTGGGGAGCACCTCCTTCAGGGCCGGGTTGTCGCGCTCAATCGCGGTCATGGCCCCATCCACGGTCTGGCCGATGGTCGGCTGCCGCGCCTGGGCCTTCAGCTTGGCCCAGCGGGCTTCCCGCGGCACCCAGAAGATGTTCTCCGCGATGTACTCGTCGCGATCCTCCGCAGCCTCCTCCCCCCAATCGGCCAACACCGCCTCACGCCGCTCCTCGAAGGCGTCGGAGATGTACTTAAGGAAGATGAGACCGAGGACGACGTGCTTGTACTCGGCGGCGTCCATCGAGCCGCGAAGCGCGTCGGCCATGGCCCACAACTCGGACTCGTAGCCGGTCGTGGCTCCGCCGCTGGTCTGCCTATTGGCCACCTTCGTCAAAGTCCTCTGTTCGTCCGTGGGCGTGGATCGTGAGCGCCAGAAATATGACATGGGTCGGGTCGCCGTGCATCTTCTGGGCACCGAATCCGGGATGCGGGGGACATCCGCGTGCGGCCGCCGGGGCCGCATTGACCCACGGAGTCTTGAAACCTATCGCGGACGAAATCCGTAAGATGCTGCCCCCTCGGGTCACCGAAGGGTGAAGGGTAGCACGACTCATACGAGGCGAAACGGAGAAACGCGTAGGCAGGTTGATCCATCCCACAGCCGCCCCGATGCCCGTGTCCATGGACGGCGGCGCTAACGGAGTCAGTCACCGCTCCGGCGTCCCGGGTGCCAGGACGATCCGGCATGGCTGGCCTCTGTCCCACCGCCAGCCGCGCTTCGCGAGGTCCGTCTGAACGGGTTTCCCGGAGCGCTCGCGGAGGTGCGCCGCCACGGCATCGGTGGCGGTCGCCGCCGGGCCGCGGCCCCCACGGGCTTCTCTGACGCCCGTTTCGTGGTTCAGCCAGCTTACTCCTTGGGGCCACACTGCGTGAGTCCCCTGCGGAGGCTGGCGGGGGGCTGTGCCCCCTCTGACCCCCGAAACGGAAACGGCGCGCCATGAGCCGTGGACGCGCCGTTTGGGTGAAGGTTCGCGCCAGCGAGGCGGAGCGTGCCGAGTGGCACGCCAAGGCGCGCTCGGCAGGCCTGACGCTGTCGGATCTGGTGCGCCGGGCGGTCGGCCGGACGCACACGTGGACCGCGGCGCACGCCGAGGTCGAGCGCGAGCGCACCCAGCAGGTGGCGCGCGTCGGGAACAACCTCAACCAGATCGCTCGCTGGGCGAGCATGTTCATTCCCGTGCGGATCTGTTTGTGATGATTGAACTTACGAGTTCGGGTGCGGCTATTCCCGCCGAATGATTCCCGCTAATTGGAATCAGGCCCGAACTCGCCGCCGGTTCGCCAGCGCCTGCCTCAACTGTCCCGCGTCGGCATGCTGATAGCGCAGACTCTCAACGCGCCGAATCAAGGCAAGAAATCACGTAAGTTC
>JAPPGI010000076.1 GCA_028874985.1 Gemmatimonadota bacterium
CCCCGATGGCCTACGCGCATGACCTGCTACCCACCAGAAAAGGGGAAGAACCTCCTCTTTCGGGGAGACGGCGTGACCGATTCTGCAAGGGTGAAAACGGTCTTGCGCTGAGGGGTCCCGGTGGGGGGTTACCTTTGGGGTTTCTCATGCGGCACCATGTGGAAACCAGGGTTGAGCGAAAACAGCGGATGATGGACGATCGAGAACTAAGACGCATTATCGAGCAAGTAGCCCGGGCGGCTGAGACAGCCGCGCCAGCGATGGAGCAGGCGGCGCGGGCGGCTGAAGCAGCCACAAAAGCGATGGAAAGCAGCGGGGTGATCGATCAGGCGGCGCGAGCGGCTGAGGCAGCCGCGCCAGCGATGGAGCAGGCAGTGCGAGCGGCTGAGGCAGCCGCGCCAGCGATAGAGCACGCAGCGCGGGCGGCCGAAGCAGCCACAGAAGCGATGGAAAGCAGCGGGGTGATCGATCAGGCGGCGCGAGCCGCCGAGGCTTTCGACCGCCTGATCGAGCACGTGGGGCGGGACGCTCCGGCATTCAACCGCGCGATGGACCAGATAGCGCGGAACGCAGTGGTGTTCGATCGTGTGATGAGCAGTTCGCGCGGGACGCTCCGGCATTCAACCGCGTGATCGAGCAGCGAGCGCGCGAGATCGCCAACGAAGCCATGGAGCGGATCGATCAAGGGGAGACTGAGGAATCCGCCGCACGATATGTTCACGAAGACATAACTGCTCATACCGAGGCGGGACGATGGTTGCTACGAGTACTGCGCGATCAGATCATCAAGATTCTCGTACGGGAATCTGCCCCCGAGGTTTGCGAGCTTATCGGGAATCTCTTGAGTAGTATCCCCTTCTGATGCCGCCCACCCCTACCGGTAGAAGAGGTCTTGGTATGGGGATCTCATGGGACGCGAAATTCCCGCCATTCAAACCGGTTTTCCCGCTTTCGCGGTACGTTCCAGCAGGGTCCAGTCCAACGGCAGGAAACGCAGATCGTGCAGTCCTGTAAGTAGTTAGACGACTTCCCGCCGTGATTCAGACCACCGCGACCCTGCCATTTTGGCAGGAGGTCTCGCGGCGGATTCCGCGTACCCTGATTGAAGTTACGCGATTTGGAGGTGCGAGTCCCGCCCCTGCCACGCTTGCTCTCCAGTCCGGCGAGCGCTACGGCCATATTCCACCAGTCGCGCGTCAGCGGGCGGCCCACGCTCCGCGCGGGGTCGCGACCAGTCGCGGCGCTTGAGCGACCTCGTGAGCCTGCGCCCGTGCTCGCGCCGCTCGATCTGGTATCTGCCGGTCTTCCGATCAGGAAACACGATCGCGTTTTCGATGGCATGGCAATCCAACAGAAAGTAGCCGCCTGGACTGGCCCCGACCGGCTACGGCGACCGAACGGGTTCCTCGCCACCATGTGGGCCGTCCCGTTCCTGAACAGAACCGATGTGTAGCCCGGACCGGTCCCGACCACGTCGGCGAAGTACTCCGCCGTCCGGGCGAACAGCTGCAGGGGCTTCTTTCTCGCCTCCACGATCCCCCGCGCGGGCCGGTCCCACGTCGAGATACACGCCCGCGTAGTCGTTCGACCCGTGGTGCTGAACGTGCGGATACGTCCACGCCACCTCCCCCGGCCTTCCGGGAGCACGGGTCAAGGAATAACGTCGCGCGGCCCCGCGAGCAAAGCGGTGAGCGGTCACAGCCCGTCAGCCCCAAACCGCGCTAGGTCCTCCGGCACGAAGGGGAGCCACCCTTGGTCCCTGGCTCCGTGAGCGGTTACGTTTCGGCATCGGTGGTTCTCCCGTGTTCAAGGCCTTTTCTACCCTGAACATACCGAAAAAGCCGCCTCCAGAGCCCTTTCCACGGCCCAGGAGGCGGCTTGGTTTACCCAGCGATGGCCCGGTTCGGGGCCCTCCCGCGAGGGGCTATCCGGGCCTTATCAGCTTGTCCAGACCATCAAGTGTTACCCGGCATGTAAAGTTTCCCTGAAGTCGGCATGTAAAATGTCCCACAT
>JAPPGI010000188.1 GCA_028874985.1 Gemmatimonadota bacterium
GACCGGATTGCCTTCGACCGGTCAGGGGGATGCCGCAAGACACCGCCGTACCCTCAGACGGCTGGCGGCGGCCGTGTGAATCGTCGAAAGCCCGAACTGTGAATCGACCCTGCATGTCTTTTTCGCATTCCGGCACGGCCTAGAAGAGGAGTGGAAGCACTGAGGTCTCGGCGAACACTCTTCGGTCCGCCGAGCGGTCAAGCGATGATCCGGCCTCGGGGTCGAGGCCGCCTTCGACCTGTAGGTCGTCCACCCCGACCGGGTTTCGGGCTGACTGTCGTTTTGGACTGCCGGATGTCGCCGCGTAACTTGGTAGGGACTGCCCCAGGTCGCATTCGGAGAAGCAGATGGCACTCGCAGCCACGACCTTTCCTTCCGCTCTCGATATGGACGACGGCGGCCAGCCAGACCGCTTAGAGGAGTAACGCATGGACAACAGACGAATCGCTGCCATCATCGTCTTGACCGCTGGCCTGCCCGGCAGGATCGACTTGGCCAAGAGGATGGTGACAGTCTTCGGGGCGAACGATCCCACAACCCACTACGCCTTCGAGTCCGCCGACGAGGATCGGCCAGTTCCAATTCCAGAGGAAGACTGGCCGATTCGCATCGTCAGGGAGGTACGGATGTCCAGCGCAGCCAAGGTCACTGTGACCCGGAAGGTCGAGGTCGCCCCAATCCCCACCAAGCCACCCGACGGGTGACAGTCGGTGGCCGAGCAGCTCCGCTGCGGCTCGGTTGGTGCGATGGCGAAGGTCCGTTCGCGGCGCAGCCGCTGGGCTGGCTTGAGCCAACTGTTAGGCCAGCCCAAGCCGTGTTGAACACGGCGGCTGGCGAGGGTCTGCGCCCCCTCCAACCCCGGCAGCGGCTGCCGACGGAATGCTGCGAGACCGTTCGAATATGTCCACTCCGACCGTCGCTACGAGCACCTCCTCGCCCTTGCCGGTGAGTTCGGCCGACATCCAGCAGCGCGCCCGGCGACATACTACCCAACCCGTCCGTCCCTCCGAGGCGGGGTTACAGCCCTGGCCCTCACCGTCACGGCGGCTGGCCCGTCAAGAGGACCGTCGGGAACCTGTCCGGAAAGCCCAACCAAGCATTGGGGGGAATCTCCCGTCAATGACGTTGCGGGTTTCTCCCGGCAGAAACTCAGGGGTTTCCCTCTAGGAGCGTCAAAGTGCTTCTCCCATCTTGGAATCGCGTACTCGGTGCCCTTCCATGGAGCCGCTTGGGGGCATCGACCACATCAATCCGAAAGGAGACTCTCATGAACAAGTGGCTGACTCACATCGTTCCCGGATTCGCCGCGGTGATTCCGTCCGTCGGGGCAGTGCTGGTGGCGGCCAGCACGCTTTCCGTCGCGTGGACCGACACCGCAGGCGATGCGGACGACCCGGACATGGAGACCATGGTCCTCACCCTCCTCGACTACGACGCCTCGTCCTGCAGCACCAACTGCGAGTTGTCGCCATGTTCGGGAGCGGGTGCCCACCTCAACGAGTCGACCCCGTACGGAAACGACGGCGGTGAGTTGCATGCGTGTGTCGGAGGCGCAGGTTGCTCCGCTCACCAATGCGACCCGACGTACACGTTGGCTCCCGATGATCTGCGAACCCTGATCCAAATGATCCCATCGATTCCGGCGAGTACCTTGGCCTCTATTGGCCGGGCTGAAGCCAACCTGCTCCTGAATCAGGACAGACGGGCCGTTCAGATCATGGGTTGCGAGGGCTTGGTTCTCGCCTCGGTAGAGCTGACTCCGGCCCAGCAACGTGAACTGGGAATCGAATGATGTTCCGTCTAACCTCCGCAGTAGTCACAGGAACGCTTCTTGCTGGCCTTGCTGCGGCGGGTTGGCCCAGCGGGCTCCTCGGTCAGACAGTCACTCGCTGGGACGAGCTTGCCCCATGTCGGCAATGCGACGTGGAGATGGATCTCGTGGTGCGCCTTGGTGACGCCGAGGGACCGGGAATCATCGAGGGCGGGGACGTGTTCGTGCGCTGGCATGAGGTTCAAGGCTATCTGGTTTTCATCAAGCCCAGCGCGGGACCAGTGAAGGTCTTCGATCACGGCGGTCGGTTTCTGCATCTCGTCGGTCGATCCGGCGAAGGCCCCGGAGAAATCGGGGGAATCGTGGATGTGAACTTCGTGGGCAACCGGATCGTGGCACTTGACTGGCGAAGGCGCTATTGGCTGTCGTTCGACCGAACTGGGCAAACGCTTGGAGAAGCCCGGCACTCGATGGTGGGGACGGGCGATTTCATGCCCGTGGACGACAACCACATAGTCATGGCCGCCATTGATCGCCGACCGGACTTCGTGGCCCAACCGCTGCACGTCGTCAACGTGGCAACCGGTGAGCCGGTGCGTCACTTCGGGGCGGTCGGCTCCAACTGGACGGTGACCGATCCCTACGCGGGCTCGGTGGCGGCGAGTCACGTGAGCGCCACCGGCACCCTATGGGTGGGCAAGGCCGCGCGGCCGTCGATCGCAGAATGGTCTTTGGACGGAAGCCTCGTCCAGAGCATTGAGGGGGAGCTCCCTTGGTTCCCCCGGGTGGCTGCGTATCCCGAGATTGGCAAAGACCGGCCTCCCACGCTCCTTCGATCGCTAGCAACGAGTCGGGCCGGGCAACTCTGGATGCTGACCAGCATCGCGGATCCCGGCTGGCGGGATGCGGAACTGACGACCATCGGCCAAGAAGTCGTAATCGAGCAGCACCAGGCAGATGGCTACCGCGATACGCGTCTTGACGTATTCGACCTTGGAGCAGGCGTACACGTCGGATTCCGGACGTGGGATTCGGCCGGGGCGCGTCTGCTGACCTTGGACGGAGAACCCGCCGTCAGCGTCTTGGAATACACGGATGCGATGGTCCCGAGGGTCGCAATCTACCGCGCATCCAAGTGAACCCACCGGTGTCCGCGTCCCCCCGGTTGCCAAGGGGACGCGGACACCGGCGCGGAACCGTTTGCTCCCGCTCACACTCCATCCGAACCGCAACCCCAAGAATTGGAGGATCATGATGGCTAGGCACAGAGTCTCCAGAATCCCGATGTCACTCCCGATTGTCGCGCTTGCGCTCGCGTTCGCGGGCTGCGCGGAGGACCGCAGGTCCGATCCGGCGCTGATCAGCCTCGATTCCGGCGAGGTGACGTGGGAGTCCACTGAGGGCGCGTTGTGGGGCATCGCGGATGTCCTTGCGGGGGACAGAATGATCTGGGTGCTGTCCCCCGTCGAGCCGTTCGTCCATGGCCTGCAATACGGCGCTGAGATGGTCGCCTTCGGAACCCAGGGCGACGGGCCGGGCGAGTTTCGGTCGGCAACGGCGCTGCTGCCCTTGGGCGAAGCTGGCGAGATCACCGTTTGGGACGCCGCGTCGCGGCTCTACAGAACGTTTGCCGCCGACGGGCTGTGGGTCGCCAACAGAGGCGCGGGTGAGGTCGGAACGGTGCGGGGAGACATCGACGTGGTGACCTTCGGAGATCCGCTTCGGGTGGCGGTGACCGCCGAGGGCGGCACCGTGCGGGGAGAGTTCGCCGGGGCCGTCATGTCGGGCAGTGACCTGTGGACGGCCACGCTGGTCCATACCGGCGCCGACGGCAACGTCGAGCGCCTGGTCGATTTCGGGGACTTGCGCGGCGCATTCCACGAGGAAGTGCGGACGAGGAGCGTCCTCGTCCCCGTGCCCCTTTGGGACGCGTGTCCGGACGGCAGCGTCGTGGTGCTCGACCCGATGGCTCGGTTCCTCTACCGGATCGACTCCACTTGGGAAGAACGCGATTCGCTCTTCGTGCCGTGGGATGTCCCACCGCTCACCCGCGCCGACCGGATCAGCTACCTGAAGGGCCAGCTGAATGCCGAGTTGCAAGGGCGACGCGTTGAGGACGGCGAGATGGAAGCGATGCTGGCCCGTGCCGAGGAGGGAGGCCGGGACCAGTTCCCGGCGTCGGCCCCGCTCGCCGTCGATCTCAAGTGCTCCGAGGGCCGGGTGTGGATGCAGGAATACGACGGCGCGGCCCATCCGCTCGGCTTTTCCCAGACGTGGCGCACGGTCGCTCTCGCGGGCGACACGCAACCCTACTCGGAAGTGACCCTGCCTCCCGCGTTCCAACTCTTCAGGGTGTCGGACGCGCACCTACTGGGTGTCGTGACCGACGACATGGACTTGCAGCGGGTCGCGAGCATTCCGCTCCCGGAGTCCCTTCGACCCTTCGTGAGGGATGGAAGCCGTCCGGTCTCGGCCACCGCTCCCGAAATGCGCGTGGCCCTCGGGACTGCGCCGGACGATGCCGGATCGGGACGCCTGAAGGATTCGCCGCGTTGAATCGGCGGGTTTCCCTTGACAGCTTCCGGCGGCGGGCGTCTTGTGGGTGAGCGCAGGCCGACACCGGGATCCACTCCTCCCCACGGGATTCCGGTTGATCCAAGCCACGGAACGGAGCCCGATCTGCTCAAGCAAGACGACTACACGGCGGTGTTCGAGGCGTCGCCGGACGCGATGCTGGTCGTGGACCGGGAGGGGGTCATGCGGGACCTCAACCGGCGGGCCGTCGCGATGTTCGGGTGGAGCCGCGAGGAGATCGAGGGCTCTCCGGTGGAACGACTGGTCCCGGCCGCCAGCCGGGACTGCGCTCGATGTTCCGGGATGTCGAGGAAGTGTACGGGTTCAGGATCGACGGCGAACTGGAGCGGGTGGAGGACGAATTGGACGCGGTGGCGTCGCTGACGCTCTACCGGATCGTGCAGGAGGCCGTGACCAACGCGGTGAAGCACTCGGGAGCGGGTGAGGCCGCGGTGACGCTCCGGACCGCGAACGGATGGGTGAGCGCCACCATCCGCGACGAGGGACGCGGATTCGAATGGACGAAAGCCGAGGCGCTCGACGGCGACGGCCGAATCGGCCTGACCGGAATGCACGAGCGGGCCGCGCTCGTCGGCGGAACCCTCACCGTGCGAAGCGCCCCCGGCGAGGGGACGACCATCCGGGCCTCCGTGCCGGTGAGCGAGCCGGATCCCGATAGCGCCCGGGGGATTCAGCGTTGACCAAGGTGCTGCTGGTCGATGACCACGCCGTCGTGCGGGCCGGGCTCGGGGCGCTGCTCGAAGCAAGCGGATGGATCGAGGTCGTGGGCGTGGCCTCGTCGGGAGAGGAGGCGGTCAGGAAGACCCGGTCCCTTGAGCCGGACATCGTGGTCATGGACTTGGCGATGCCCGGAATGGACGGAGTCCAAGCAACCCGGCGCATCGCCGCGCTCGACCTCGGCACCAAGGTGCTGGTGCTCACGATCCACGACGAGGACGGGTTCCTCGTGCCCGCCATGGAGGCGGGAGCGGCGGGCTTTCTGAACAAGTCGGCAGCCGACACCGACCTCCTGGGCGCGTTGGAGGCCGTCGCACGGGGACACTCGTACCTGCCCCGCCGTGCCGCCGCCCTGATCGCCCGGCGCAAGGCCGTCGAGGCGTCGCGCAACACGAAGGGGATCGAGGCGCTCTCGGAGCGTGAGCGCACGGCGGTTGAGTTGTACGCCAAGGGCTTCTCGGCCCGGGAGGCGGCGAGCGAGATGCTCGTCAGTCCCAAGACCGTCGAGGGCTACATCGCACGCGCCAAGGCCAAGCTGAGCCTCGACAACCGGCGCGACATCGTGCGCTTCGCCCTCGAAAACGGGTTGCTCCAGACGGAGGAGTGAAGAACTTGGACTCCCGAATCCAGCATGCGCCAACGGGTGTCCAACCCCACGGCCATGCGCTTCCCAATTCCCGCCAATCCACACGACTTTCACGGCTTTCCGGTCAGACCCGACCGGATGCGAGCCTCGCGGCAGAAGCGGCAGATCGTGCAGTCCCAGTTAGACTTACGTGATCTCCTGCCGGGATTTGCGCTTCACTTGCTCTGTCGGGCCGGCAAGGCGAGGTCGGGGGGGGTCATGGCTTCGCCGCCCCCAGCAACGCCCCCCACGCGGCATCCACATGGCGCTCCGTCGTGTGAATGTTCCCGATCGCGAAGCGCAGCCAGGTCTCGCCGTCGATCTCCGTGGGGGACAGGAAGGCGGCGCCGCTCTCATTCACCCGGTCCATGATCGCCTTGTTCAGCGCGTCACGCTCCCGGCCGCGCACCCCCGCGGGTGACCGTCGCAGCACCACCAGTGAAAACGGCGACGGGCGCCAGCGTTCCCACCCGGCCTCCCGGTCGACCGCCGCCGCCAGCCGCCGCGTCAGAGCGATGTGGCGCGCCAGGATCGCCCGCAGACCCTCCTGGCCGAAGTACCGCATCACCAACCACAGCTTGAGCGACCGGAACCTGCGCCCCAGCGCCAGCCCGTGATCCATGAGGTGCGTGACCCCCGTCTCGGAGGTCTCGAGGTAGGCCGGCACCAGGGAGAACGCCGCCCTCAGTGCCGAGGGATTGCGCACGTACAGCACCGAACAGTCGACCGGCGTGAAGAGCCACTTGTGCGGGTTGATCACAATGGAATCCGCGTGTTCCCACCCCGCGAAGTGGTGCCGCAGTTCGGGAAGCGCCGCGGCAACCCCCGCGTAGGCCGCGTCGACGTGCAGCCACAGGCCGCGCGAGCGCGCGACCTCCGCGACGGCCCCCACCGGATCGACCGCCGTGGTGGAGGTGGTCCCGATCGTAGGCACCACCGCCAGGGGACGGAACCCTGACGTTACGTCATGGTTGATGGCTGCGGCCAACGCAGCCGGATCCATCGCCCGGCCCGGCCCGGTGGCGACCGTGCGAACCCCCCGCCGCCCCAGCCCCAGGGCGTGCACCGCCTTGAGAACCGACGAATGCGCCTCGCGCGACGTGTACACCGTCCCGGGCGGAGCCCCCGCCAACCCCCCCTCCCGCGCCTCGGGAAGTCCCCGTTCCCGGGCGGCTGCGAGCGCCACAAAGGTGGAGGTGGAGGCCGTGTCGTTGATAGTTCCGACAAAACCCGCCGGGAGACCGACAAAATCGCGCAACCAGCCCAGCGTCACCTCCTCCAGCTCGGTGGCCGCGGGCGCGCTCTTCCACACCATCGCGTTCACGTTCAGCGCCGCGGCCAGGAGTTCGCCCAGGATGCCCGGCCCCGATCCCGAGACCGCGAAGTAGCCGAAGAAGGAGGGATGGTTCCAGTGCGTGACTCCGGGAAGGATCACCGACTCGAAGTCGCGCAGGAGGGCTTCGACCGGCTCCCCCGCCACCGGGGCCGTCGGGTTGAGCCCATCGCGCACCTCACCCGGCTTCACCCTCGCGAGAACCGGGTACTCGTCGATCCGCTCCAGGTAGTCGCCCACCCAGTCGACGAAGCGGTGGCCCCACTCCCGGAACTCTCCGGGGGGCATTCCGCCGGGACCCGTAGCAGGGTTC
Source organism: Gemmatimonadota bacterium (assembly GCA_028874985.1). GTDB lineage: Bacteria > Gemmatimonadota > Gemmatimonadetes > Longimicrobiales > Gaopeijiaceae > Bin94. The sequence continues at coordinate 7,355 of JAPPGI010000188.1, forward strand.
GGCCCGGCGTCCGGCGAGGCCTCGTCGTCCGTCCCCCCCCCGGGGATGCGGCGCGTCACTCGCCCCCGATCCGAGCCATGTGCCTCATGATCCGGCGGCCCTCGTCCTGGAGCGCCCTGATCTGCTCGCGCACTTCGGCCAGGTCGTCCGGGCCGAGCGGCGTGGGGACACCCGAACCGTGGATCAGGCTGAAGAAGAGGAGGTCGGTGTGCCCGACGCTGGCCTGGGTCACACCGATGTCCACCGTTCGGTTGAGCTGCAGGACCTCGCGCAATCGGAGCCCGCGGGCCCGGCCCACCGGCGGCTGCTCGAACATCACGCGCACCATGATCTCGCGCAGCATCTGGAATTCCTCGATCACTTCACCCGCCGACAGGCCGCGCCTTGCGGCCACCGACCCGAACAGCTCCGCGCCCTCCGACCAGAGCGGCAGTATCTGGGTGCGGTACGGACTCAGCATCCCGGGAAGAAGAGAGACGAGACCGCGACAGAAGGGCCGCAGGACAGGCTCGTTGCTCCTGGTCCAGGAGCCCTGGGCGCCCAGAAGCCCCGCAACCCATCGCTCGGCTATCCCGGGGGAATGTTCGCGCAGCCACCCGGCGAGATCACCGGGAACCCCAAGGGAAGGGCCGGTCGTACGCGGGCCCGAATCGCCGGTCTGGCCGAAGGTCATGTTCAGCACACACTCATTCTATCGTCACCGCATCCCCGTCGCCAGGATCGTGATCCTCCCGCGCCGCCGATCGCCGACTCGTCGCCTCCGTCCGCAACCGGATACTGACCCGCGTGCCTTCGCCCACTTCGCTATCCACCTCCATGACTCCGCCCCACGAATCCACAAGCCGCTTTGCGATTGCGAGCCCCAGCCCGCTCCCCGTCGAGCGGGTCGAGAACTGCGGCTCGAAGATCCTCGGCAGCAGTTCCGCGGGGATTCCGGTTCCCTGATCCTCCACCGTAACCGTCACCGTCCCCGCCGAGTCCCCGGTTCCGGCCGCCCCGATCCGGACGACCCCTCCATCGGGCATCGCGGCACGGGCATTCTCCAGCAGATTGACCAGTACTTCCTTGAGTTCGTCCGGGCGGCAGAGAACATCCGGCAACGCCTCGGACATGTCGCTCTGCACGCGTATGGAGCTTTCACCTCCGGATCTGTAGAGATCCAGGACTTCCCGGAAGACAACCCCCACATCCACCGAGGCCAGCGGCCCGCGGTCGGCCGCCCCGGGCGAGGCCAACCTCGAAAAGCTCCTTGCAATCGACGCCAACCGGTCGATTTCTCTGAGGATCGCTCCCACGTTCCGTTCCAGAATCCGGTCGAAATCGCTTCTCCGGTCGTTCCAGGCCCGGCGCAGGTGTTGCACCGAAAGCTTGATGGGAGTCAGCGGGTTCTTGACCTCGTGCGCAACCTGCTTGGCCATCTCGCCCCAGGCCAGAATCCGCTCGCTGTGCAACTCGTCCGTCACGTCTTCGAGATTCACGACCACGCCACCCACCTGGCCTTCCCGTGCGATCCGTCGCGCGCGCCCCCGGATCCGCCGCTCGCCCCACTTGAAGTCGGCGTCCGATTCCGCCGCGCCGCTGCCGCCGTGTGCGTCCAGCCAGTCGGCCAGTTCGGCCGCGTAGCTGCCCGACCTGGGTATCTCGGCTCCGGTTTCCAGCGGTGTCGCCAGCAGGAGTTCGGCGCGGGGATTCGCCACGGTGACCCTTCCGCGCGTGTCCACCGCGATGACACCCGTGGCCGCTCCCTCGACGATCGCCTCGGTCCGCCGGGTCGTGCGCAGGAGTTCCCGCCGCGCATTGTCGAGACGGAGCACCATGCGGTTGAAGGCCGTGAAGACGGAGCCGAACTCGTCCACCCGGTCCTCCGGCAGGTGGACGGCCAGGTTGCCGCTTCCCACCCGCTCCGAGGCCACCTGCAATGTCTGTATGGGCCGCGACAACGCCCTGCCCACGAAGAGGGCCAGACCGAGCGAAAGCACGGGTCCGAGCACGATGGCGAACCCCAGCAGATCCGCGACGTCGCGCCGCCGCAGCGCCGCCGCACCCGCCCTGAGCGGCACCGGGGACGCCACGATGTCACCGTCGGGAAGACGCCGGTGGGCGACGACATAACGCCATCCCCCGAGATTCTCCACCTTCGACGCCCGCAGCCGCTGCCCGCTTTCCAGGTCGTCGTAGATGCGGGGGTCCACCCAGCTCTCGTACAAGCCGAGTTCGATGAGTTCATCGACCGAGCCCCCCACGAGCTCCCCGTGCCTGTACTCGAGAAGATCGGCGCCCACGCGGCGGGAGAGCAACTCCATCGAACCGCCTTCCTCCAGGTAGGCCTCGCCGATCTGGGACACCACCCGTTCCGCCAGTGCGGTCGCGGTTCGCTCCGACGCTCCGGCCAGGGTGCGATACGCCAGCGTGCCGAAGAGCACGTTGGAGACAATGAAGAAGCCGAAGAGCGTCCACGTCACGCGTGCGCGGAAGGAGTGGAGCAGTCCCCGCCAGTCGACGGGCACCGAGAAGCGCAAACCCAGGATCCCCACGCTCAGGAGCCAGAGCACCGAGAAGACGGCGAGGTTCAGGGCCAGTATGAGCGTGGCGCGCGCCAGCATGACCTGGAGATTCGGAATGCTGATGGTGTAGAACACCGAGTAGAGCCCGTCGGGATAGCGCGCCAGCCCCTCCGCTCTCCAACCCTCGTCGTTTCGCCTCCACACCACGCTGTCTTCGGGCGGCCGCGGTTCCCCTTCGACCACCCGGACCAGTGTCAGGAATTCCTCGTTCCCCATTTCCTCGACCGAGGCGAAGAGGGGCCCCAGCGCCGACGGTGCCGCGATGGTTCTGCGCGGCGGGATGGTCCCGGTAACCAGGCGCCCGCCCGAAAGTGGAGCCGCTATGAGGTGGTGGACATCGGTTTCCGCGGGTCGGCGGTACGCAGGCGTGCCGCCTGCACGGAGCTCCGGCAGCAGCGAGTCGACCACGGGTGACCGGTCGCCCTTGACTCCGAGCCTCAGTTCCTGGGAAGGCACGTTGTCCTGTGACCAGAGGGTCAGGAAGATCGGCGAGCCCCGCTCGGCAAGACCGCTGGCAACCCAGGCCTGGTACATGAGCTCCACATCTCCCGCACCGGCGCGACCGAGCGAATCCGCATGGTGGGCGAACTTCTTCAGCAATGAGTCGGGATAGGGTTCGGGGGTCACTCCCAACCGTCTCATCTGCCCTTCCGCGATCTCCTGACGGGCTTCCGTCCGCATCGACCACGCGAAGGGAAGCACGGCCGTGCCGGCCAGCCAGAAGGCGCAGAACCAGCGCATGAAGGACAGATGACGCGAGTCGCCGAGCCCACGGACCATGAGCACCGCGGGGAGCGCCCACAGGGCCGACAGCGGAAGTGCGGCGCCGGGCCCGACCCTGACCCCCACCCCCACGCCGGTGCTGAGGATGGCCGCAACGGCTACGCCGAGGAGCACCAGGCCAGGGACGTTTCGCGAGTCGCCCGGGACGCGGCAGGCCAGTGCAACCCCCGTCACCAGGGTCAGGATCAGGGTCACCGAAGCCTGGAACAGGATCCAGCGCGCATCCGAGGTGCCCATCAGAGCGAGCGACACGCCGCTCCCCATCCAGTGCAGGAAGAAGGGAAACGATACGGCCACGACCGGAGGAGCGGCCCAGCTCCCGACTCGCCTCCGACCCGGTGCGGCCAGCACGGCCAGCGGCACCGCGGCCGCGCAGAGCAGAACGACGCGGCCCAGGGTCAGCGGGAAGGGACCGGGAAGCTGAAAAAAGGCCGGATCCACCAGATCCGCCGGCACGGAGAGCCTCTCCAGCGGGAGCAGGGCCGCCGCCGCCGCGAGGGCGCCCAGGGAATAGGGCAGGTCTCTTCTCGGCCCGGCGAAGGACTCGAGAAACCAGGCCAGGGCCAGGAGAGCCACGACGATCCCGATTCCCCGTCCCCTGCGCTCGGCCCGGCGCGAAAGCGCATCAGGCTCCTGGATCTGCATGCTGATCAGTGCCTCGTCCGGCCAACCGAAGTCGAAGACGCCGGGGCCCGCGACCCTGTCCGACCGGGCGATGCCTATTCGCTCGCCGGTCTGTTCCCGAAAGCGTGATGCGAAATCGCCCAGTCCCGTCGCGAACGACTCCGGAAGGTCCGAACGCATGAGCGTGGCCACGACCGCCGTACCCTGCGAGCCGGGGATGTCAGCCGTATGGTACAGGTAGGAGAAGAGGGGAGGCCCCGCATACACGTAGCGGCTCGCTCCATTCAGCACCCGGGACGGGAACCGTCCGTGGTGTTCCCCCTCCCAGGCCACCAGGCGTCCGGCCGGCCCATAGACCGCAGCGGCAATCCCCGTCTCCTCCACGACTTCCCGCAACGAATCCTGAAGGGCCTCCCGCCCATCGGCCGTCGCGGCAGCCCGGACCACCCGTTCGACCGACGAATCCCCCAGGGAGACGAGTTCGTCGAGCTCCCGCCCGAGTCTCGCGGCCACCTCCTCCTGCCGCTGCCCCCAGTACGATTCCCAGTCATTCGTCAGATGACGGCTGACCGCATCGGTGTGCAGGGCCACTCCGATTCCCGTGGCGAGCAGGGCCGTCGAGATCGCGTGGCGGACGCTGCCCCGGGCCCACAAGGCTGAAAGACCGACGAACACGCCGGCGGCCGCCAGAACCCACGTGTTCTCTATCCGGGCCCAGACGATGAGAGCGCAGAAACCAAGCCAGACGAACTGCCCGGGCATCGTCGGAGCCCAGGCGGCACGCTTGCGCCCGGTCATGGGGGGAAACAAAGGCTGTGGATGTCGCGTAGGGGCATGGCCTCACACCGTAGTCTTCCAGCGGCGCCGATCCCCCTGAGTCGCCGGCGCCATTATTGTTAAGCTAATGGATCACACCTTGGCCTCGTCACGACCGGCGTCTCCGCCGCACGCTCCCCGGCATGAATCCCCGCTCTTCCGGACGGCGGTCATGGTATCGCTTGCCATGATGGTCCCGGTGGGCTCGCGAGGCCAGCTCGTGGACCGGGGCACCTTCCTCCTTTACGTTGACGGAGTGGAAGCGGGCACCGAGGAGTTCACCATTCAGCGGGAGGGCACGGGAGAGGCCCAGGTCACGCTGGCCACCGGAACCATCGACATGCGGGACGGACGCACCGTCACCACCATCCTGCGGCTGATGGGTACCGGTCTGGTCCTCAACGAGTATTCGGCCTTCGTGACCGGCTCGGACACGCTCGCCGTCAGGGTGGTGCGTGCCGGAAACCGGCTTCGCACCCGCACGGTCGCGGCACTCGGCGAGGAGGAACGGGCGTACAGGGCCCGCGCGTCCAGCGTCATCTTCGAAGAGGGCGTTGCACACCACTACTTCGTTCTGAATGCTCAGGAGGAAGGAGCTGCGGTGCATGCCCTCGCACCGATCGCCGAGCGGGAGGAGCCGGCCATGCGGTTGGCCACCGGGTCGGAGACGATCAGGCTCGGAGGGGACCGGGTGGAAACTACGCGCGTACGCTTCGGGTCGGCCGAGGGTGGCGGCACCGCCTGGTTCGACGGCAGTGGCCGCCTGGTGCGCGTGCGGGTGGAGGACCGGGGTTTTCTGGCTGAACGCATTCCCGGGAGTTGAACCGGATCGAGTCGAGATACGTACCCCGGGATCGGACAAGTCTGCCAGGGGCGCAGCGGTCGAAGGGCGGCCGCACGGGCGCCCGTCCAGCGATCGAATACCGCGAATCAAGGAGATCGAATTGAGAAAAAGGTTGAAGACCCATGCGACGTTGGCGGCGGCGGTCGTACTGGCAGGCCTGCCTTGGGCGGGCCTGCTTCCTTCTTCCGCCGAAGGCCAGGAACGGGTGCCCGCGTCAATGACGCTTGCGGAGGCTCTGGAGATCGCCCTTCGCAACAACCCGCGCCTGCAGTCTGCACGCAACGACATCTCCGTGGCCAACTGGGCCCTGACCTCGGCCTATGGAGCGTGGCTGCCCTCGGCGTCCGCCGGTTCCAGCGTTTCCTGGCAAGGTGCCGGGGAACAGCGCTTCGGGAGCATCACCGCGGACCAGCTGGGGTTCCAGGACCAGCCGTCGTTCCTCTTCAGTTCCTACGATATCGGTATCGGCCTCACCGTGAACGGCCGAACGCTGATGGCACCGGGTCAGGCCAAGAGAAACCGGGACGCCGTCCACGCCCAGATCCGCACCGCCGAGTCGACGCTGCGTCTGGGTGTCACCCGGGCCTACCTGGAGGTGCTGCGCCAGATCGAGGGACTGACCCTGGCCGAACAGGAGCTGGCCCGCGCGGAACTCAACCTGCGCCTTGCCCGGGGACGCCGGGAGGTGGGATCGGGGAACGCGATCGACGTGCAGCAGGCCGAGGTCGGGGTCGGACGGGCCGAGATTGCCGTGCTTCAGTCCCGCACCGGTGTGCGGAACGCCCGGACGCGCCTGCTCCAGCAGCTCGGGGTCGATCTGAACGCGGAGCCGGCGCTTACGACCACCTTCGAGGTGACCGAGTTCGTCCGAACGGCGGACGAGCTGTACGAGACGGCGTTGGGAAGGAACCCGGATCTCCAGGCAACGCGGGCGAGAGAGAGATCGGCGGTATACGGGGTCCGCATGGCCCGGTCCTCGTACTTTCCGAGCCTGTCGGTGTCCACCGGCTTCAGCGGATTCACGCGCAAGGCGAGCAGCACCGCCGGCCAGGAAGCTGCGGCGATCGCCGCAGGCGAAGCGGCTATCGCCCAGTGCGAGTTCCTCAACAATCTGCTGAGGCAGCTTCCCGACCCACCGCCTCTCGACGACTGCGCCCGGCTGGCCACCCCCGAGTCCGCCATCGAGGCGATTCGCGAGCAGAACAAGGCCTTTCCCTTCGACTTCACCACCACGCCGCCATCGGCTCGGCTTTCCATCTCGATTCCGGTCTTCCAGGGCCTCGGCCGCCAGCGGGAAGTGGAGAGCGCCCGCGCGGCGCTCCAGGACACCCGGTTCCAGATCAGGGAGCAGGAACTGGCCCTGCGCGCCGACATCGAGTCGCGTCTGGCCGTCGTCCGGACCGCCTACGAAACGGCGCTGATCGAGGAGCGGAACCAGACGCTGGCGGACGAACAACTCCGTCTGGCGAGGGAACGCTACCGCCTCAATCTGCTGGACTTCATCGGCCTGGTGGAGGCCGAAACCGTGAAGGCCCAGGCCGACCGGCAGCGTATCTTTTCGATCTTCACCTATCATGATGCGATCGCCGACCTGGAGTCGGTGGTCGGCACTCCGCTCAGGAATCCATAGAACATGCGAACCAGAACCAAGGTCATCATCGGGGCGCTGGGAGTCGTCGCCCTCGGCTCCGCAGCCGTTCTCGGCATGAACGGCCGACGGGGTAACGGAACCCAGGCCCGCGTCGAGGTCGTGGAAAAACGCGACCTGATCGCCACCGTGACCGCCAGCGGCAACGTGCGCGCGCGCAGGAAGGTGGACATAAGCTCGGATATCTCCGCGCGGGTCACGGAACTCCTGATCGACGAAGGCGAGGACGTCGAGGAGGGCCAGATCCTGCTGCGCCTGGACCGGAGCCGGTACGAGGCCGCGGTGAACCGGAGCCTGGCCAACCTCAAGCAGTCCCAGGCGCAGGTCGCCCAGTCGAAGGCCGGGTTCGTGCGGGCCCAACGTGAAGCCGAGCGGAAGGCTTCGTTGTGGGAGAGCGACTCCCTGCTGGTGAGCCGGCAGGAGGTGGAGAACGCGCAGACCGACTTCGAGGTCCAGAGTTCTCTCCTCGAAGCCGCCGAATTCGGGGTCGGTCAGGCCCAGGCCGCACTCGACGAGGCCCGGGACCAGCTCTCCAAGACGGTCATCGTGGCCCCCATGACGGGACGGGTCACGCGGCTGAACGTCGAGGAGGGCGAGACCGTGATCGTCGGCACGATGAACAACCCGGGAAGCCTCGTCCTGACCGTTTCCGACCTCTCGGTCATGGAGATCGTACTCGAGGTGGACGAGACCGACGTGCCCGAGATCTCCCTGGGCGATTCGGCCAGGGTGGATCTCGACGCCTTCCCGGAACTGGAGTTCGCGGGGGTCGTGACCGAGATCGGCAACAGTGCCATCCGGCCGCCATCGCAGTCGGCCGGCACGGGGCAGACCCCCACGATCGACTTCGAGGTGGTCGTCACCCTGTGGGATCCCCCCGCGGAGTTGCGTCCCGACCTCTCCGCCACCGCCGAGGTCATCACGGAAACGCGAATCGACCAGCTGAGCATCCCGATCATCGCCCTGACCCTGCGCGAGGACGACCAGGTTGATGATACGGCAGGCGATCGCCCGGGCAGCGAGTCCGCCGATCCCGTCGAGGGCGTCTTCGTCGTCAAGGATGGGATGGCGGACTTCACACCTGTCGAAGTCGGAATCGCCGGGGAGGAGTATTTCGAGGTGATTTCGGGACTGACACTGGGCGACACCGTGGTGAGCGGGCCGTACCAAGTCGTGCGAACGCTGCGCAACGGCACGATCATCCGAGCCATGGGGGGGATGGACGGCCCGGATGAGGGGTAGCGGTCCACGCGGTACGCGCGCGAAGTTGTCCGGCGGCTGCCGGTAAATGCAGTTCCTGGAGGGGATTCGCCTGGCCTGGGACCAGATCCGGACCCAGAAGCTGAAGAGTTTCTTCACCCTCCTGGGGGTCATCGTCGGCGTCATGTTCCTGGTCGTCGTGGTCAGCATCGTCGAGGGGATGGACCGTTACATCCGCGACACTCTCACCGACAAGGTGATGGGCGTGAACACCGTGCGCGTGGGAAGGTATCCCAGGGAAGACGTGAGCAGTTCGCCCGAACAGTGGCGCGCCTGGTCCAGATCTCCCTGGCTGACCTTCGACGATCTCGAGCACCTCCGCCGCGAAATCACCTTCCCGGTGCGCATCGCCGCCCAGTCCGACAGAGGAGGGGGTGAGCTGGAATCGGAACTGGGCATCAAGGCGGAGAACGTCGAGATCGTCGGTGCCTCGGCCGAGATCTTCGAGATCCGGAACTGGAACGTCGATCGTGGCCGCGCCTTCACCCGGCAGGAGGCCGAGCAGGGGATTCCGGTGGTGGTGCTCGGGGTATCCACCGCCGAGGTGCTCTTCGGATCGGTGGACCCGGTCGGCAAGACGGTCCGGATACGGGGATTCCCCTATCGCGTGGTCGGCGTGCTCGAGGAGCAGGGGTCATTCCTGTTCATTTCGCTGGACAACCTGGCCGTGGCGCCCGCCAAGTCCCCCATTCGGAGACATCTCACACGCCCGGGCGTCGTGGAGGAGATCATCCTGAAGGCGGGCAACCCGAACCTGGTCATCCCGATCCAGCGGGAGACCGTGGAGATAATGAGGAAACGCCGCCAGCTGCGGCCCGCCGAACTGGACAACTTCGTGGCCGAGACGACCGAAGCCACGCTCAGCTTCTGGGACAACATCAGCCGAATCCTCTTCCTGGCCCTGCCGGGGCTGGTCGGCATCTCGCTGGTCGTGGGAGGCATCGTGATCATGAACATCATGCTGGTGTCGGTCATGGAGCGGACCCGTGAAATCGGGGTCCGCAAGGCGATCGGCGCCCGCCGCGGCGACATCCTGGTGCAGGTGATCATCGAGAGCACCACCCTGTCGGGAGTCGGTGCCGTGATCGGAGTCGGGGTGGGGGTGGGGATGACCGTGCTGGTCGGGGCGGTATCCCCCCTCCCGGCTGCCGTGGCCCCCCGGTGGATTGCCCTGGGAATGGCGTTGGGAGTCGTCGTGGGGGTCGCCTCGGGCGTCTATCCGGCGTCGCGCGCGGCCCGACTGGACCCGGTCGACGCGCTGAGGTACGAATGAGGAGCAGCGGGCGCTCGCGAGGCCCCGGCCCGGAATTGTCTGGGCGGGCACCCACCGGCCGCGTGCTGCGCGAGGGCCTGCGCGTCGCGACCGCCGCCCTGCGGGCGAATTGGATGCGGACCATCCTGGCCGTGCTGGGAGTCGGCATCGGCGTTGGGGTCGTGGTAACCGTCGCCTCGATAATCACGGGCATCCGGACGGAGGTCATGACCGCCTTCGAGGCCTCCGGGCCGGAAAACTTCATGGTGATGCCCTTCGACCTCTCCGACGCACGCGCTTCCTTCAGCGGCTCCGGGAGACCGCCGTGGTGGAACCGTCCACAGATCACCGACGACGAGGTTCAAAGGGTGCAGTCGCTGCCCGCGGTGGCACAGGCCGTGGCCGGGTTCGATTTCGGGGCCTCCATGCGCTATCGGTCGGATTGGGTGTGGTCGGTGTCCTTCCGCGGACTCTCGACCGGATGGGCATCCTTCGTGGGAGGGGACATCGTGGCCGGGAGGGACTTCACCTCGGCGGAGGTGAGTCAGGCGCGGAGCGTTATGGTCGTGTCGTCGAAGCTCGCCGAGAACCTCTTCGGTGAACTCGATCCCGTGGGCAAGCGCGTGCGGGTGAATGCGGGCCGGAGGGCGTCCAACGAGCTGTTCACGGTTGTCGGCGTCTTCGAGCCGTTGCCCAACATGTTCGGGGAGGCGGCCGAGAACTTCGCGCTTGTTCCGTTCACCGCAGCCGACAAGCGCCTCAAGGCCCGCACGCGCTGGACCTTCCTGAACATCCAGATCATGCCCAAGGAGGCTGCAAGCACCGGCGAGGCGGAGAGTCAGGTCGTGTCGGCGCTCCGCTCCATGCGTGCGCTCGGGCCCGGCGAGGACAACAACTTCGCCATCATCCGCAGCGAAGACATGATCAATCTCTTCAACCAGCTCACCGGGATGTTCTTCGCGGTGATGGTCGGCCTGTCGTCGGTCGGCATGCTCGTGGGCGGCATCGGTGTCATCGGGATCATGCTCATCTCCGTGACCGAGCGGACGCGCGAGATCGGCATCCGCAAGTCGATCGGGGCCACCCGCCGGGAGATCAAGTGGCAGTTCCTCATCGAGGCCTCGCTCATGACGGCGGCGGGTGCCGGGGCGGGGCTGCTGGCTGGCTGGGGCGCGTCGGAGGCGCTCGCGGCCGCCACCCCCCTTCCCGCCCGCATCCCGCTCTGGTCCGTCTTCGCCGCGATCGGCCTCGCCGCGCTGACCGGTATTCTCTTCGGTATGATGCCCGCGCTACGCGCGTCGAGGCTGCCCCCCGTGGACGCGCTGAGATACGAGTGACCGAACCCCTCGATGTGTTCGCCGTGATGGCCCATCCTGACGACGCCGAGATCTTCTGCGGCGGCGCCCTGGTCAAGTCGGCGGACGCAGGCGAGCGGACCGGCGTCCTCGACCTCACCGCGGGTGAGGCCGCGTCGCGTGGCACCGTCGAATCACGGGCCCGGGAGGCGGCGGCCGCGGCCGAGGTCCTGGGGCTGGCGGAACGTCGCTGCGCCGGGCTGAGCGACGCGAGCCTCGTCAACGACCATGGGTCGCGCACGGTGGTCGCCGGCGCCATCCGCGCTTTCCGTCCCCGCGTGATCGTGACGCACTGGACCCGGGGCCGCCATCCCGACCACCGCACCGCCGCCGCCCTCGCCCGGGACGCGGCGTTCCTGGCCGGGCTGCGCAACTTCCCGGCCGAGGGGCCACCTCATCGTCCCGAAAAGATGGTGTACGCGCTGGCCTTCACCGAAGACGCGGTCAAGCCCACCTTCGCCATCGACATCACCGCACAGATGGATCGCAAGATAGCGGCGCTGGAAGCCTACGGCTCGCAATTCCGGGGCCGGAGCGGGATCGGCGAGGTGTTCCCCGGGGGAGACCGTCCCGTCATCGACCAGATCCGTGCCGCGCACGCGGCCTGGGGTTCGCTGATTCGCCGCGCGTACGCAGAGCCGTACTGGACGGACGAAACCGCGATGGTGGAGACGCTGGGGGGCCTGGCCGTCTCGACCTTCTGATCGCGCGGCTCGCGGCGAACCGGCCGAGAGAGGGACCGGCGGACCCCCCGGAGGGAGTCCGCCGGCTTTCGAGGAGGGACAGGCCCCGATGGACCGTCACAGGGTTCCGCACCAAGAGCGGTGGTCCCCGCAACGGCTATCGGCAGGTGTTTGTCTATAGTTGGCCTACCCACTTGCAGCAGTAGCCCGGACCCCAGCAGATCAGGAAACAGACCCGGAAGGGGCCGACCTGTATCACTCTCTCCGGCCACGGCTTGGCCTGAGCGGAAACCGGGGCGGTGGTGCCAACGAACGGAGCCGTGAAGGAAAGCACGGCCGCGACCGCGGTGATCTTGAGTGTGGTGACAGCACGAACTCTCATTGCCTGCATGCCATTACGTGCGTTCATGACTTGTTCTCCTTTTGTGAAGTGCATTAGGTGTACTGCGGAATTGCTAACTGCCGGAACCCTCCCCTGCCTGACCAACTCCCTCCTCTACGAGCCGTGCGACGAAATCTGCCATCCCCAGCCGATCGCGTGTCGACCGCCAGATCTCCAACGAGTCCGTTGCGACGGCCGCTTCGACCACCGAATTCCGATTCATGATGTAGAAAACCGAGAGCGGCGCGCCGCCGAAGTCCCGCCGATACTGCTCGTGGCTGCGCATTTCGATCCTTCCCGTGATTCGCTGGGAAGCCAGGAACGTGCTCACGATCTCCCGGTCGCCCGCACGCCCGTCCCCAATCGCCAGTGCGACGGTCTCCAGCCTTTCACCTAGTCCCCGTTGAAGGCCCCTGACCACCCTGGCCGGGTCGCCCAACTCGCATCCAAGGCACTGCTCGACGTCGAACACCCAAAGCAGGGCCGGTCGGTCTCCGGAGAGTCGGACGGACGCAAGGGGCTGCCCGACCGCGAGCGTCTCGGATGATTCGCTTGAACCATTCGAACCGGCCTGCGAACAGCCTTCCAGCACGTTCGCGCACAACAGCACCGCAACCAGCGATCCCGCGCTCGCCCGCATGCTATCGCTCCTCCTTCCACCGAGCCACGATCCAATGGTTGGGGAGTACGGACGCGGGATCGTCGAAGTAGAGGAGATCCCCCTCGACCGCGAACAGGCGGGGCATTCCGGCCGCCTTCCAGACCGGAGCGCCCTGTCGGTCCACGACGGTCAGATCCCAGACCGACTCGAACCCTCGAGATCGCATGGATTGAACGGCCAGGTTGCCATCGCCGAGGATGAAGATGCCGTTGACCTGCGTCAGCGCATCGGCCGCGGCCTGAATCGCCCGCGGATCGGTGATAGCCCCCGCGTCGGCCCCCGGCAGGACGCCCATCGGCCTTGGCAGAGAAAGCGGAATCACCTTGAGGCGTTCACCGCGACGACTGAACTTGTACAGCGTATCCGACAGAGCCCACACGGCCCAGATCGTGTCGCCTTCCAGCGCCGTCGCGACGGAAGTGTAGGAGGCGGCGTAGGCACGCGACTCCTCCGGCACTTCCATCGGGAGAAAACTGTGCTCGATTTCGTCGTTCCCGCGGTTCCACAGGTGCAGCAGGTGAGACTGCGTCTCGGACATGAGCTGTCCGAAAAGAAGGTATCGACCCTCTCCCATGTCCTCGGCGCCCAGCACCAGCGGAAGGGGCGACGCAACCACCTCCGGCTCCCCCGCCCCGCCGGCGGGAAAGAACGTCAGCCGCGAGAGCACCATGTCGGCAACCACGACACCGCCGTCCAGAGTCCGGCGGGACGCGATCGGGACGGTGAACTCCCCGGGCCCCTCGCCCCGGCGCCCGATGACCCGCTGGAGCCGCCCGTCCGTGCCGTACACGTTGACCTGGCCTTCCTGTGGCTCGGCGAGCAGCAGTCGGCCGGGGCCGCCGGACGACACCATCGGCAACACGGTGACGGCCCTGTCGTCCTCCTCGAGGACCACGCCGCGCACAATCTCGAAGGCGCCGGCGAAAGCTGCCCGGTCGACGAACTCCGGTTCGTTCGCACGGCCGGTATCCGCCGTGTCGGCAGGGGACTGCCCCGGCACGCGCGGTTCATCCGCCCCCGCGCGGCATGCGGCCGCGACGATGCACAGGAGGAGAACGAAAACGCGGCCAGGGGATCCGAAGTCTCTTCGTCCGCTCGGGACGCCGCATCTTGTGTATGTTCTCTGGTGTTTCCGTGTCTCAGTGGTCTCCATTTGGCGGAACGCTTCCGTCGAAGGTGGCGGGCTCGGAGTGGCATGCGCGCGTGAGCCGACGATCGGCTGCGGCCACGCGAATGAAGGATGAGCCGCGACACCGGGCACGTACATGGTGATTTGGGACAGATCATCGCGGGCCGCGACTTAGCAGTCCGTGGATAAAGCCGCCCGAGCACCGAGAGCGGCGAGGCGCCGGGCTGGCAAGGCGCGACGAGGGGCCAATAGCGGCGCTATTGGGCTGAGGAGCAACGCAGAGCGCAGCCTTGGAAGCGTTGAATGTACACTGCACGTGACATAATGTAAAGTTGTCCTTACGTTGGTAGGGTCAGGAGGTGGCGCGGTGCCCGTAGGGTCCGGTGCGTGTATTCCGCT
>JAPPGI010000211.1 GCA_028874985.1 Gemmatimonadota bacterium
TACCCCGATGGCCTACGCGCATGACCTGCTACCCACCAGAAAAGGGGAAGAACCGATGAGTTTTTCGGTGCCACGCGGCGATGTCATCGCGCACGAGTTGGGACACAACCTGGGGCTGCTTCATGCACCTTGCGGCAATCCGCGTGGCGTGGACCCGAATTTTCCCCAGAAGGACGGGTCCATCGGCGCGTGGGGCTACGACAAGCGGCGGGAGACGCTCGTGAAGCCGACGACCAGGGACGTGATGTCCTACTGTAGCCCGGAGTGGATCAGCGAGTACTTCTTTGCCACCACGATCCGCAGACGGGCGGTGGTCAAGAGCGAGCGCAGGATCGGAGGCGAAGCCGCTCCACGGAAATCGCTGCTGCTCTGGGGCGGAGTCGATGGTGATGGCGCGCCTTTCCTCGAACCGGCCTTTGTCGTCGATGTGCCGCCGACACCGGCCGGGGATCAGGGGGAATACCGGATGGTCGGAAGCACGGCCGACGGCGACGACCTGTTCTCGTTCCGCTTCGCGATGCAGGAAGTTGCCGACGGCGATGGAGGCAAGGCCTTCGCCGTAGCCATTCCGGTTGCGCCGGAGTGGGCGGACAATCTCGCCAGGATCACACTTGCGGGGCCTGAAGGCTCGGACTCTATGGCCGGTCATGGCAGCGAATCCGTGGCCATATTGCGCGATCCGCGAACCGGGCAGGTACGGGGTATCCTTCGTGACCTGGCGGATGAACCGCTCGCCCGGGCACGGGCGGCGGCGCGGGCTATCGATACCGGGCTGGAAGTCTTCGTCAGCCACGGGCTCCCCGCCGCGGCCGACTGGAAGCGCTGACGCAGTTCCGGCGCGGGCAGCGTGGCGGGCCACGGTCATCCGGAGCCGACGAGGGGATGACCCGCACGGGGCGTTGGGAGGCGGTCGACAAGACCGGTCCGCGCTCCCCAGTGGGAATCAGCTGTACGGCATCGGCGACACCTTGCGAAGGAGCCGCGCGTACACGGTGAGCGCTCCCCGGTGGTGCGCCGTGTGATCCACGATGGGCCCGACAACGGCGTACCGGGGCGCTCCCGGCATGATGCGGTCGTCGGTAATCGTCGCTTTGAGGTCTTCATCGGAGGCCGATGCGAAGACCGCAATCGCCTTCGCGAAGGCCCGCTCGAGCCACGCGTTCGCCTCTTCCAGCGACTCGACCGCGCGGGCGGCCGCGATCAGACCCTCGAAGTCCATGTTCCACCCTTCACCGAAGGCCCCTTCCACAAACCACTCCACCGAATCGGCGGCGTGCGCGATGTGTCCGGCCACGGTATAGAGTTCGGGCTGGGGCGCGAACCCGGCGTCCGCCTCCTCGAAGATCGAGATCGTGCTCTTCATATATTTCAGTGACGTTTCCAACTGGGTAACGAGGTCTGAAGCCTGCGACATCGGCGGTCTCCCTGCTCCTGTGATGCGGTGCGCTGTACGTGGGGGCGACCAAGTCTAGCCTCGCCGCGAACGCTTCTCCAGCCCCGGACCAACTCTCCCGGACCAACTCTCCAGACCAGGATCGTCTCCCTCCCCGGTGCGCCCGTCCCGGCATCCCTCGGCCCGTGATCCTCCAGCCGCGTTGCGGTTCCCAACCCTGCCCCGGTCACGGTCATGGCCCGGGAGTTCCCCCGTATCGCCCCCCGCCGGGGCGGTTCGTGCCCGGGTGTCCCGGCTGCGAGAGTCCCGGCTGCGAGCCACTTGCCGAGCGCACCATATCTTACCAGATTGGTAAGTTCAAGCCGCGCAAACGAAAAGCCCCCCAACCATGAGGCCACACATTGATCCTCATTGACCGGCACACGCGTACCGCCAAGGGCCCCTTCCGGGCAACGCTGAGGATCAAGCCCGCCGCACGCGTCGAACTGATCGACGTGCGCGGCAAGCTCCTCCAGGAATTCGGCGACGAGTTCACCCGCTACACCCGGTCGTTCTACATCTCCAGCCACACGACCGCCGGCTACCTCGACCAGCGCCTGGCCGAACTCCTCGAACACGACGGGCGAGGGATCAAGGACTACCTCCAGCTCTTCCAGGAACTCTTCCCGCCCGGCGCGGACTACGTACACGACTCGATGCACCTGCGCACGGAGCTTTCCGAGGAGCAGCGGGCCAGCGAACCGCTGAACGCCGACTCGCACCTGACCTTCATCGGCGCGGGGCTGCGCAACTCGGCCTCCTACGAACTGAACGGCGCCGAGCCCGTGTGGTTCGTCGAGCTGGACGGGGTGCACTTGGGCGGAACCAGGCACCGCCGCACCACGGTGGTCGCCTACGACCGCGAGGAGGAGGTCGAGCGGCGGCGGATCACCATCCGGTCCTCGCAGCACCCGATCGACGCCCAGAACCTGAGGGACCCGGGACTGGGCTTCATCGGCGCCCTCGAGGAGATGGTCGAAGCGCACCAGGTCTCGTTCGGCCGCTTCGACGTGTCACTGCCCGACGAGGAGCGCAGTGCGGGACTCACGGTCAACGAATACGAGCCCCTGCTCATGAACTACGACCTGCGCGAGGCGCTCCGGAACCCGTTCCGCTTCATGGCGCGGACCGGCAAGGACGTGCGGGACGTGCTGCGCGACCCCCGCTCGATTCCGGCCAAGGCGATGAACTTCGCGCAATTCGACGCGGTCCAGGTGCTCAACCAGGTGCTCGACCGGATCCGGCTCCGCGACTCGATGGTCGAGCGGGTCGTCAACCGGGCGGTGGCGCTGCCGGTGTCGCACTTCCTGCGCATGAAGCGCGCCTTCAGCCTTCCCGTGCTGGATCGCAGCGGCGACGGGACGGGCGAGATCGGGTGGGGTACCTACCAGAGCCCGATCCTGGTGCAGTGGAGGGGCGTGGAGGCGCGGACCCGGGCGCTGGACGTGAGGCTGGTGCGGTTCGCGTAGCACGGCAGGAGCCGGTACCCGTCCGGCGTTTCCGCGAAACTCCACCGTCCGGGTCGGGAGTTTCGGCTCCGCGGAGTGGCCACCCCGGCCGGCGTGGCCATGACCGCTATCCACGGACTGCTCAGGAGTCGCACTTCCCTTCCCCTTCATTGAGGTTGGAAAGGTCTCCAAGTTCGGAGGGTATGGCGCCCCTCAGATTGTTGTAGCGGAGCACGAGCTGCCTCAGGGCCGACATGTCGCCGATCGCTCCGGGAATGGACCCGTTGAGCTCATTGGCGTTGAGGCGCAGGTGCGTGAGTTCCGAGAGCTCTCCGAGTTCCGCCGGAATGGCGCCGGTCAGGTCGTTCCTGGAGAGGTCGAGCGACACGAGGTGCGCGAAGTCGCCGAACTCCGGAGGGATCGCCCCCGTTCAATTCGTTGAACGAGAGGTCGAGGGTGAGGAGCGTGTCCATCTGCGCCAGCTCCGCCGGAATCGTCCCCGACAAGTCGTTGTCACTCAAATCCATGTTGACAAGGTCATCCAGGCCGCCCAGCGAGGACGGAACGGACCCCGTCAGATCGTTCCCGTCGAGGTGGAGTGCCCGGAGACGCGACAGGTTCCCAAGCTCAGCCGGAATCGAACCTTCGAGACTGTTCCCCCCCAGGTACAGGAGTGATAACCGGGAGAGACCGCCCAATTCGGGGGGAATCGCTCCGGTAAGTTCGTTGTTGGTGAGTATCAGGTGCCAGAGACTGCCGAGATTTCCCAATTGGACGGGGATCGAACCGGACAGGCCGTTGTTGTTGAGACGCAGTTGATTGAGACGGCCGAGGTTTCCGAGCTCCGGCGGGATCGCGCCCGTGAGGCTGTTGTCGCTGAGCCCCAGGTATCTCAGTTTGGCAAGGCTTCCAAGTTGGGGTGGGATCGTTCCAGTGAGATTGTTGACGAAGAGGATCAGTTCGTCGAGTTCGGACAGGCGTGCAAGTTCGAGCGGGATCGTGCCGGTGAGACCGTTCCTGCCGAGATCGAGCCGCTTGAGATGCTTGAGATTGCCGAGATCGCGGGGAATCTCGCCTGTCAGGCCATTGTAGCGTAGACGCAGTTCGGTGATCCGGCCTTCTCCGTCGACCGTCACGCCGTGCCACGACCCGAGAGGCTCGTCGGTCAGCCAGTTGGTGTTGGTCGTCCAGTTCGCGCCGCCCGCAGTGCGGTAGAGAAGGGCCAGGATTTCACGCGGGTCGGTGATCTCCTTGCGCTCGACCAGGATGCTTGCGGCCCCCTTGAAATCGGTGTCCTCGGCCTCGGCCGTGATCTCGGCCGTGCCCTCCTGCTTCGACGTGACCAGCCCGGTGGAACTTACCGTCGCCACCCCCTCGTCGTCCGACGACCAGGTGAAGTCGTATCCCGGGATCGGATAGCCGTTCGCGTCGAAGACCTCGGCGTCGAGATCCTTGCTCGAATTCGGCGACAGGTCGACCGACTCCGGCGACACCACGATCCCGGCGGCCCGTTGCGCCACCGTCACCGTGACGCTCGCCGTCAGGGTGTCCGCGACCGCCCTGATGGCCGCGGCCCCGTTGCCCACCGCCACCACCAGCCCCGCCCCGTCGACCGTCACCACCGACCGGTCGCCCGACGACTCGACGACCACGTCACGTCCGGATCCGCGATGCGGTTGCCGCGCGAGTCGACAACCGTCGCCGCAATCCACAGCGTGTCTTCGATGGCGTGCAGGGAGTCCGCACTCGGAGACAGCCGGATCTCGCTCGCGAGCTGGGCCACCGCCACGGCCGCCTTGCCAACAACACCGTTCTCCGAGGCCGTACGCCGGCAGACCCGATGCGACAAGACCGTAGCGTGCGCGGGCCGCACTCTCCGGGAACGGATCGTGTACTAACGCCCCAAGAGTAAAATATGCATTACATTATGTAATCTACACTTTACACATGGCGGACCATTGCGGGTCACTCTCACACCAGCGACCTCCCCTGCGCCCCGTCCACCGCGATGCACGCACCCGTGATCAGACTGGCCCTCTCCGACGCCAGAAACGCCACCACGTCCCCCACCTCCTCCCCCCGCCCGAACCGCCCGAGCGGCAGGTTCGCGCGCACGAAGGCCCGCATCCCGTCCGGATCGGCCTTCACGCGCTTGTCCCAGCTGCCCCCCTCGAAGCGGATCGACCCCGGCGCGACGCAGTTCACGCGAATCCCGTCCTTCGCAAGCTCCAGCGCCATGATCCCGGCAGCCGAGATCAGAGCCGACTTGGTCGTGTTGTAGATCGACAGTCCCGGCCCGCCCTTCTCGCGCCCGAAGACCGACGACACGAAGACGATCGACCCGCCGCCCCGTTCCCGCATCATCGGGATGGCGCCGCGGCTGGCCCTGAACCCCGCCAGGACGTTCAGCTCGATGATGTCGAGCCAGTCCCGGTCGGTGGTCTCCTCGAACTTCCCACGCCGGTTGCCGCCCACGTTGTTGACGAGGATGTCCAGCGCGCCGTAGTGGTCGCGCACCGACGCGAGCAGCCGGTCGGCGCCGCCCTCGCCCGCGATGTCGCAGACGACCGGCAGCACCTCGGCACCCCCGCTGCGCAGCGTGGCCGCGGCCGCCTCCAGCCCCGTGGCGCCACGCGCGCAAATCGCGAGCCGCGCACCTTCGGCCGCCAGCGACCGCGCGCTGTAGTAGCCGAGCCCACGGCTCCCTCCGGTGACCGCCGCTACCTTCCCCGCCAGACCCAGGTCCACGGGTCAGCGGCCCCGGGTCGAGGTCTCGGCTCCTCGCCCGCCGGCGACGGCACTTCCGTCGGTCGTGCCACCCCCGCCGTCCAGGTCCCCCCCGGCCGCGGCGCCGCCACCGTCCGAAACACTCGCTCCGAGCAGACGCTCCAGGGCGCGGATGTGCCCCTGCAGCGCCGTGTTCAGTTGGTCGTACCGGCGCACGGCATCCTCCCCCGGCTCCTGGTCGGCGCGGGTCAGGTTGTAGTAGAGGTAGCGCAGCTGGTCGACCAGCATGGGACGGGAGTACCGGCGCGGCGCGGTTACCAGGAGGCGCTCCACCGCCTCGATTTCGGCGGCAAGCCGGCCTCGGCCCCGCTGCCGCGCCTCGCCGATACGATGCACGGCCAGCCTGGCCTCGCTGAGCGCGTCCCGCACCTCGAGCGCAAAGTCGATCTGCCGCCGAACCATCCCCTCGTCGATTCCCTCCGCCGCGACACGCGGGTCGAGCCTGACCTCGAAGGTGCGGCTCGCGCTCCAGCTCCCGGCCGAGAGACGCGCCGTGTAGGTCCCGGGCGGCACCATGGGGCCACCACGCCCGGACCAATCGGGATCGGGGTTCCAGGGACCCGGGTACGAGAGGTCCCACGTGAACCGGTGCGTGCCCGCGCCGTTGGGCAGCCGCGGCGTCCCGAAGCGCTGCAGCCGCCACTCGCGCATTCCCGCCTCCGCCGGCATCGTGTACTCGCCGGGTGCTTCACTGGAAAAGGACCGCACCAGCATGCCCTCCGCGTCCAGGATGTCGAGGGTGAGCAGGCCGAGCGGCGACTCGGCGAGCGTGTAGTCGATGTTGGCGCCCGCCCGCGGATAGCTGGGCCGCGACGCGTCCCGGCTCCCGAAGCCGCGCCAGTAGCGCAGCCTGTAGGTGTCGCGCACATCGTAGAGGTGTGCGCTAGCGCCGGCTACGCGGTCGCCCAGCTCGTGCAGCGGCGTGAGGTTGTCCATGATCCAGAACCCCCGGCCCATCGTCGACAGGACCAGGTCCCCTTGCACGACCTTGATGTCGGTGACGGGCGTAGCCGGGAGATTCAGCTGGAAGGACTGCCAGCTGCCGCCGTCGTCGAAGGAGATGAACATCCCGAACTCTGTGCCCAGGTAGAGCAGGCCCTCCCGGTCGGGATCCTCGCGCACGACGCGCACGGGATGGTTGCCCGGCACGCCGTTGTCCCCGGTCGTGATGCGCGTCCAGGTGGCGCCGTAGTCCTCGGTGCGGTAGGTGTACGGGGCGAAATCGCCCAGCTGGTACCGGAGAATGGCCACGTAGGCCTTCGCGGGGTCGTGATGGGACACCTCGATCGTCTGCACGCGCCCGTGGGGACCGATGCCCGGGGGCGTCACGTCGGTCCAGCTGGCGCCGTCGTCGCGGGTGACGTGCACGGGGCCGTCGTTGGCGCCCGCCCAGATCACGCCGGGCTCGAGCACCGACTCCTGGATGTCGTAGAGGGCCGCGAAGTGCTCCTCTCCGGTCACGTCGAGGGTGATGGGATGCCCGGAGACGACCTGGGTCTCGGGGGTGAACGCGGTGAGGTCGGGCGAGATCGTCTCCCAGCGCCGGCCGCCGTTGGTGGTCACGTGCACGAACTGCGAGCCGTGGTAGACCCTGTCGGGGTCGTGGGGCGAGACGTGGACCGGTACGACGCGCTGGAAGCGGAACTCGAGGTCGCGCGGGTTGTGCCCGTAGAGGTTCGCGAAACCGACGTAGTAGTGCTGTTCCTGTCCGGTTCGGCGGTTGTAGATGCCGAAGCGGCCCTTGCAGTTGGCGTAGATGATGTCCGGGTCGCCGGGCTTGGGCACCACCGGGCCGGTCTCGCAGCCGCCGTGGGCCTCCCAGGCCGCCCGGGGGCCGCCCGGCTCGAAGCGTTCCGGAAGGCTGGGCACCGAAATGGTGGAATTGTCCTGCTGGCCGGCGTAGAGGCGGTAGGGGAAGTCGTCCGAGACGTCCACCTGGTAGAGTTCGGCGGTGGGCTGGTTCAGCTGGGTGGACCAGGTTTCGCCGCCGTCGATCGAGACGTTCGCGCCGCCGTCGTTCGACTGGATCATGATCTCCGGGTTGTCCGGGTTGATCCACAGGTCGTGGTTGTCGCCGTGGGGGGTGGGGCGCCGCACCCAGCTGCGGCCTCCGTCCAAGCTCTGCCAATGGCCCTCGGCCATCCCCCAGATGATGTCGGGATCCTTGGGGTGGGCCTCCAGGTTCGTGTAGTAGAAGGGGCGGTTGCGGACGGGTTGAAAATCGGTCACCTGATGCCAGGTGGCGCCGCGGTCGTCGGAGCGGTAGACGCCGCCGGTGTCGGCCGGAGCCTCGATGAGGGCGTAGACGCGGTCCGGGTCGCCCGGGCTGACCGCCAGGTCGGACTTGCCGCGCAGGCCGGTGGGGAGTCCTCGGGTGGCTTGGGTCCAGGTGTCGCCGCCGTCGCGGGAGACGTAGACGCCGTCCTCGAAGCTGCCCGAAATGATCGTCCACGGCTTGCGCTCGGCGCGCCACATGCCGGCGTAGATGGTGTTCGGGTCGTCCGGGGCGAATTCGAGGTCGGTCGCGCCTGTGCTGTCCGAGACGAAGAGCACATTCTCCCAGGTCGCGCCGCCGTCCCGGCTGCGGTAGACGCCCCGCTCGGGGTTCGGGGCGAAGGGGTTGCCGATCGCGGCCACGTACACCAGGTCCGGGTCGTCGGGGTGGATGAGGATCGCGCCGCTGTTGCCGGTGCGCTCCAGTCCGATGTGCTCCCAGGTCTCCCCGGCATCGGTGGACTTGTAGACCCCGTCGCCGATGATGACGTTGCTGCGCAGGCCGTCCGAGCCGGTCGACACGTAGACGATGTTGTAATCCGACTCGGCCACCCGGATGGCGCCGATCGAGCCGGTCCCGAAATGGCCGTCGGAGATGTTGCGCCAGTTGTGGCCCCGGTCGGTGGTCTTCCACACACCGCCCCCGGTGGCGCCCATGTAGAAGGTGGAGGGATGGGCGCGGTGCCCCGCCACGGCGGTCACGCGGCCGCCGCGCGAGGGGCCCACGTAGCGGTAGCGGAGGTTGCCGAAAAGGTCTTCCGAGAAGCGCGGGGAGCCGGCCTGGGCGTGGGTGGGGGCGGGGGGGAGGAGGGTGGCGGCGAGGGCGGCCGCGAGGGCGGCGAGGGTGACCGGAGATCGTCGAGGCCTGGTCATGCGAGTACGGGTGGCGTGGTGGGCGTGGGTCGATTCGCGGGAGCCGATGGGGCAGCCGGGATTCAAGATACCGTGCCGGGAGGGGTTGGAACAGCGCGGGGGGGCGGCGGCGACGAGGAGGCGGACGCGACCGGAGATGCGATACGAATCGCGTAGCGACGCTCCGTGCGCGGGGGCGGTGGCTCTCAAAGACACCGTCGGGTCAGATGGAGCTTGACTTTCGTATAGATAATGGGTTATATCGAGGCGACCGCGAGCGAGCGGTTGAGTGCCGGACCCTAGGAGGGAAATGACCGTGGTCAGCCGCGCCTGCCCGGTGGCAAGTCCGAAGCTGTGGATCACGGTCGCATGCCTCCTCGGCGCTTCTGCGACCTGCCCTGCAGCCGGGAGATGATGTCCTTCGGCGGTGATCGGGCCCCGAGTTTCCACGTGACCGGTTACGACGAGACGATGTGGGCCCTGCAGGGGTCGGTCAACCGTGTCGTACGGTGGAGGCTAGGTGCCGAACCGCAGGTATTGAGGACAATCGACCGCGCGGTGGAGGCGTTCGACCGGGGCCCGCGCGATCGCTGGCCTGGAACCGGCTCGGGCGGGATCAAGCTGGATGAGAACGGCCCTGGCGCGACACAGGAGTGACGGGCTGATCAAGTTCGTCAACGGCTACGGCGCGTCGTCTGCCCGATATGTCTACGGCGTCGAACAGAACGATGCGGGAGTGGTCTACCTCCACTTGATGAAGGCCGGACTGGAGCGGGTCCCGGCCGACAACACCCTCGGGCGGGCGCCTACGCGACCCCGCCCCCCTTCACGGCCTCGATCACCCCCCCGTGGATGGACTCCACGAACTCCCGCACCTCCCCCTCCCGCCACGGCTCGCACCGGACGACCTCACGCACCCGCGGGTCGGCCAGGATGTGCTCGGCCGGGTATCGCCGCCCGGTTTCCACACTCACCCCCACGAACCCCGCGGCCGCCAGATCCGCCTCGTACTCTCCCACCTGCACGGGCAGACACCCCACCAGCGACCTCCTCGAAGTCGCGATGAAGTCCGGCACGGCCCGCTCCGACACCAGGTCAGAGATCATCACCCGGCCCCCCGGCCTGAGCACCCGCATCACCTCGGCCAGCACTCTCGGACGGTCTGCCGACAGGTTCAGCACGCAGTTCGAGATCACCACGTCCACGACGCCGTCGGCCACCGGCAGCGCCTCGATCTCGCCCAGCCGGAACTCGACGTTGCAGTAGCCGCCTTCTCGGGCATTGGCGCGGGCCCGCTCCACCATCTCCGGCGTCATGTCCACCCCTATGACCCGGCCTTCCGGTCCCACTCGCTCCGCGGCCAGGAAGCAGTCGAAGCCTGCACCCGAGCCCAGGTCCAACACGGTCTCGCCCGGTGCCGGCGAGGCAAGCGCGACAGGGTTGCCGCACCCGAGGCCCAGGTTCGCTCTCTCGGGGACGCGGCCCATCTCGCTCTCGTCGTAGCCCACCGCGCAGCTGATCTCCTCCGCGGCCGTCGCGCGCCCACTCCCCGCAACCGGAGTCCCGCAATCCGAAGGCCCGCAGCAGCCGTCCTCCACCGTCGCGGCCCTCGCATACCGCTCCCGCACCGCGGCCCGCCTTTCAGCGCCGTCCATCGTCACGCCACACCCTCCTGCTCCCCCGGCGCCTTCGGGTCCTTCACCCGCTGGAGCAGCAGAAGCCCGACCAGGAAGAGGCCGGTGAGCACCAGAAAGCCCGGCCGCTGGTTCCCCCCCGCCAGGTAGGTGACTCCGCCGAAGAGCACCGGACCGATCACCGACGACGACCGCCCGCACAGCGCATAGAACCCGAACAGCTCGGCCTCCCTTCCGTCGGGTATGAGCGACGCCATGAACGCCCGGCTCGCCGACTGCACCGACCCCAGTCCGAACCCGGCCACCACCGCGAGCCCGTAGAACAGGTTCGGACTCTCCACGAAGTACGCGGCCACCCCCGCGGCCACCCACAGGCAGAGCACCCCCGTCAGCACCTTCTTGGGCCCCAGCGTGTCGGTCGGCTTCGCGAGCGCATACGCCCCGGCGAGCGCCGAGAACTGCACGATCAGGAACAGGATGATCACCTGCTGCTGGTCGAAGCCGAAGGTGCCCTGCGCGATGACGGCCGCCATCACGATGATCGTCAGGACGCCGTCGATGTAGAAGAAGAAGGCGAAGAGGAAGCGCCGCAGGTTGGTGTGGCCCCACACCTCGGCGGTGATGCGCTTGAAGTCGGCGAACCCCTTGGCGGCGGCGTGCCCGATACCCATTCCGCCCCGCCGGTCCCGTGGAAGGAAGAGGAAGGCGGGAATAGAGAAGATCGCGAAGAAGGCGATGACCGCGAGCCAGACGAGCTCGATGCGCCCCGCCTGGGCGAGGGGGAGCACGAGAACCAGGCCGAGCGCCGATCCCAGGTATCCCAGCCCGTAGCCGTAGCCCGAAGTGCGGCCCAGCCGTTCGGGCGGGACGATGTCGGGGAGGTATGCGTTGTAGAAGACGTTCGCGCTCTCGAACCCGACGTTGGCGAGGATGAAGACGAGGAAGCCCGCGACGACCATTCCCGGCTGGAGCGTCGTCATGAGCGCCACGCCGGTCAGGCAGGCGGCCACATAGAAGCCCAGGAAACGCTTGCGGGCGCCGCTGCGGTCGGCGATCGCGCCCAGGAGGGGGGAGGTGACCGCGACGATGATGGCCGATGCGGCCACCGCCCAGCCCCACCAGAGTTCCCCCAGTCCCCCTTCCCCACCGACGATCGTGCCGCGGTAGAAGATGGGAAAGACCGCCGTCGTGACGACCGCCGGGTAGATGGAGTTGGCGAAGTCGTACAGCACCCACGCCCGTACGGTGCGCTTGTTGTAGCTCACGGAACCGCTTCCTGGGTCGATGCCCGAGGGCAAGTGAACTGTGCGCGGGGACGGCCTGCGCTATTTCCCCCGCGCCTGCCTGATGCCCAGCCCCACCCCCGTCCCGACCCCGAATCCGACCAGGAGCGCCGCGCCGGCACCCACGAAGGGCAGCACGGCCACCACCGGAGCGGCGGCGATCGCGGTCGCCGCCCCCGCCATCAGCCCCATCCCACTCGCCGACTTCTCCGCCACCTTGGTGTAGCGCAGCTTGCGCCGCACGAATTCCTTCGTCTTCACATGTCCGAAGAGCCCCGCCGCCCCCGCCGCTCCCAGTCCGATCGTTTCCAGTATCATCTTGGTATCCTTTCCCGGGGCGAGCCCGGTTTTTCCCGAAGCCTACGGCCGGCCGGCGCGTACCGTTTCGCGGCCGCGCGCGCTCAGGAGTGGTGTCCCATCTCCGCCCACGCCTGGTTCACCTGGGTCGACACGTCCTGCAGTGCGAAGAGCGACGCCTCGTCCAGCTTGTCGCTGATCTCCGTGCCCAACAGCCGCCGCAGGAAGCGCAGGGGTTCCGAGAAGTCCACATCCATGAGCGGCGGCGATCCGTAGTTGAAGTTCTCCAGGATCCGAAACGCCAGGTAGGTGTCGTCCAGGAGCCCGGCCATCCCCTGGGTCATCTCCGGAATCAGATCGACCGGATTGACGAAGTAGCGCACGGCGTGATCGAGGACGGGCATGACCACCACGCGCAGCCCCAGCTGCTCGGCCGCCTGGGCTGCGCACGCCAGCACGACCGGCACCATCTCGACGACTTCGACCGCCACCGCCGCCGCTTCGGCGATCTCCTTGCGGGACGATGCCGGAGACATGCGCCGGATGAAGTCCTCCAGCTTGCCGTTGTCGCGCACCTTGGCGCTGTCGATGACGGCCTGAATGTCTTCGAGATTCACCTTGTAGCCCCGTTCCTGCCGAGAAAGACCATGATCCCGCCCCCGTAGCCGCCCGTGATCAGGTCAAGGTCGCCGTCGGCGTCGATGTCCGCAAACACCGGCGCGGTGAAGGCGGGCACCTCGTGCGCGAACTGCTCGGTCTCGACGAACACCGGCTCCCTCGGCGTCCCCTGGTTCATGAACAGCCGCAGGCCGGATATCTCCGACCCCACGGCCAGATCAAGGTCTCCGTCCGCGTCGAGATCCACAAGGGTGGGGACGCTGCGGCGCCCAACGTCGATGTCCTGGAACTCGTCCGAGACGAGCTGGAAGTCGGGCCCCCGGGGGCCCCCGTCGTTGCGGTAGTAGTTGAGCGCCCCGGAAGACTCGCCGACGATCAGGTCGAGGTCGCCGTCGCCGTCCAGATCGCCCAGCGTGGGTGTGGTGTTGCGGCCCCGGGTCAGTGTGGCGGCGGCGGAATCGGCCATTCTCCAGCGCGGCAGGAGGCTCTTGCGCGAGAACCAGCCCCGCCCGTCGTTGCGGTACCAGGCCATGCGGTCGCGCCACTCGCCGAGCAGCATGTCGTCGTCGCCGTCGCCGTCCAGGTCGCCGAAGGCCGGGGCGAGGTGGTAGGCGTCGGGCAGACCCGGGACCCTGCCGCGCGCGCGGAAGGCGGGGGCGGTCGCGGAGCCGGTGTTCTCGAAGACGTAGAGCGCTCCGGTCTCGCTGTCGTCCGGCTCGATCTTGTTGGAGAGGAGCAGGTCGAGGTCGCCGTCCCGGTCGAGGTCGACAAGCGCCGGGATCGACTCGCCGCCCACGTCTACGGTGCGGATCAGGCGGGTGGTCACCTGTGTGAAGCCGCCGTCGTCCTGCTGTTCGAAGAGGTGGAGGTTCTCGACAGTCGTGCGGGACGCGAGGAAGGCGCCGCCGAGGACGCCCATCACGAGGTCCATGTCGCCGTCCCGGTCGACGTCTCCCAGCGCGGGGGCGTTGTACCCCGAGGTGGCGACCGGGTTGCCGACGGGGAAGGGCCGGGGGGTGCCGCGCAGCACCGGGCGCCGGCAGCTTCCCGTGTTCTCGATGAAGAGGAG
Organism: Gemmatimonadota bacterium; assembly: GCA_028874985.1. Classification (GTDB taxonomy): domain Bacteria; phylum Gemmatimonadota; class Gemmatimonadetes; order Longimicrobiales; family Gaopeijiaceae; genus Bin94. The sequence continues at coordinate 13,695 of JAPPGI010000211.1, forward strand.
GCCGGCTTCGAAGAAGTCTCCCCAGAAGAGGTCCAGGTCGCCGTCCCGGTCGACGTCTCCCAGCGCCATGGTGTTCGCCCCGTGTCGGATCCCCTGGAAGGCCGCGACGATCTCGATGTCCTCGAAGGAATCCGTGATGTGGCGGAAGAGGGGCACCCCGTTTTCGTCGGTTTTCTCGGCCTCGTAGCGGGTGATCGTGCCGGTGAGGCGGCCGATGAGGAGGTCCAGGTGTCCGTCGCAGTCGATGTCCGCGGCGTTGGGGATGTTCTGGCGGTCGGAGAAGATGGTGTCGCCTTCGATACCCCTGAGGGTGTCGGCCGCTAGGACGTAGGTGGCGGGGCCCGGACCGCCGTCGTTGCGATAGTAGCGGATGTAGCTGTAGGGCTCCTCGGCCAGCAGGTCGAGGTCGCCGTCCAGATCCACGTCGGTGAACCGGTACCACTCGCCGACCGACAGATCCTCGTAGGCGTCCGTGACCCAGCGGTATTCGCTGGCGCCCCCGGCGCTCACGTTCCGAAAGAACATGATCCGGTCCGAGTGCTCCTGCAGGAAAAGATCGAGGTCGCCGTCGCCGTCTGCGTCCGCGAGCTGGGGACGCGGCAGGTTGAAGCCGCCCAGGAAGGGGTGGTCGAGGGGATCGCCGGCCTCATCCAGCACCTCGATGCCGTAGATGATGCGCTCCCATTGCAGGGTCGGCGTGGGGGGTTGGGCGGCGGCGGGTGTTGCGGGTGTGAGGAGGATGACGGCAAAACATGTAAACCAAACATGACCCCGCCTCGCGGAACCACCCCGCCTCACGGAGCTACCCCGCCGGACCGATCGAGATGCCGGCAGGATAGGCGCCGACCTCTATGGTCCGTACGACCTCGTAGGTCTCCGTGTCGATCTTGACCACGGTGCCCACGTCGGCGTTGTTCTCCACCTCCCGGCTCGGCGCGTAGGTGCCCTTCAGGTTGCGGTTCGAGACGAACAGGTAGCGGCCGTCAGCCGTCACCGCGCTCCCGTGCGGCTCCACGATCCCGGGTGCCGTGATGCGCTCGACGACGGTCCAGCCGGCCGTTTCCACCACCACCACCTCGTCGTCGTCCTTGGCGCCGAAGTACACCCGGTCGCCGTCCGGCGAGAAGACGGGGTGCCAGGGTTGGGCGCCCACGTCAACCTCGGCTACGAGGCCGCCGGCCGGGTCGGCGGCGTCGAAGACCAGGAGCTTTCCGGTGAGCTGCGCCGTCGCGACCAGGTGGCGGCCGTCGGGGGAGAGCGCGAACTGCACGAAGGTGTGCGGGGGACCCTCCACGCCGACGAGGTCGAGTTCGCCGGAGCCCTCGCTGAGGACGGCGAAGCGGTTCTCTACCAGCGAGGCCGTGAAGACGCGCTCCGTCGCCGGGTCGAGGGCGAGGGCGTGCGGCCGCGGGAAGAAGACGTCCAGCTCCTCGATGCTCATGTCCTCCGGGTCGATCACGCCGATGCGCTGCGGGGGGTTTACCGCCATCATCGAGCGTCCCACGTAGAGCATTCCGGAGGCGGGGTCGGCGGCCAGCAGCCCCGGGGTCTCGAAGGGGGCCCGGTCGACCAGTTCGTTGCCGGCGTCGAAGCGCAGGACGTGTCCGCCGCCGATCAGCGACACGTACCAGTGGGCCCCGTCCGGATCCACCGCCGTGTGGTGGGGGCGCGAGTTGCCGTCGAAGCCGTATCGGGTCATGTCGACGGTCGCCACGACCTCGCCGGAACCGGCGTCGATCACCGAGACGCTGGCCGACGCCTGGTTCGCCACATAGACCCGCTCGGCCACCTGCGGGGGCTGTGACGCTTCCGGTGTCTCCGTCTGGCATCCGGTCCAGGCGACCGCCCCGCAGCCGAGCGGGAGAAGCCCCGCGACCATCCGTCTTCTGTTCATCGCCATGCCTCGTGCTGTTGGATCCCCGTCGATGCCCCCACCACCCCCGGTGCGCGCGCGGATTCACCCACGGACCGCCAGCCGCTACGACACCGGTGTCCGCTGCCGTGTCTTCACCACGAACAGCCCCTGGCTCCCGGACGTCACCACGACGATTCCCGACTTGAAGAAGGGGTAGTTGCTCCACGAGCCGTCCATCGCGGGGGAGTCCTCGCCCGGAACCGTGTCGAAGAAGCCGACCTGGCGGGGATTCTCCGGGTCCGAGATGTCGAATACGCGCAACCCACTGTTGTAGTTCGACTGGTACATCAGGTCACCCACGATGTACAGGTTGTGGTCGCTCGACGTGTTCTCCGAGAGGAACTCCTTGAGGAGCACGGGCTCGTCGAGATCCTTGACGTCCCAGATCAGGGTCCGGGTGTTCGAGACCACGCCGCGCACTTCGTCCAGCTCGTCGTTCATGAAGAAGTACTCGTGATCCTCGGTCAGCCATCCCTGGTGCGAGTACACCTCGTTGGGGTATGCACCCACCGAGAGAGCGACGGGGTTCTCCCTGTCGGTCACGTCGGCGATGCTGAGGCGCGTCTCGTTCGAGCCGAAGCAGATCTCCCTGCCGTGGTGCTCCTCGTCGGGTCCCCGGTAGGTGACGCACTGGGCGTCGTGGGTGTAGCCGGTTCCGCGGCGTCCCGTATTCGGGTCGGAGAAGCACCCGGCGAAGGTGGGGTTCTTCGGATCCCGCACATCGATCATGTGGAGCCCGCCGCCGCAGGTGTCGCCGCCTCCGGAACTCCCGACGGCGAAGGCGATGCCGGTCTCTTCGTTCATCACGATGTTGTGGACGCTGCTGACGCGGTCGTAGTGGGCGTCCACGTCGAAGGTGAGCATCTCTCCCTCGAAGTCGCGCAGGCGCGTGAGGTCGAACACCTGCATGCCGTGGCCCGGTGCACCGTCGGAGACCACGAACATGTGGTTCTCGTAGACTTTCATGTCGCGCCAGGTCGACCCCCGCACTCCCTCGGTCCTGGGCAGATTGCCCACCACGACGGGGTTGACCGGATCGGTCACGTCCACGAACGAAGTGCCGTCCGTGCGGCCCACGAGCGCGTAGTCGCGCCGTGTCTCCGGATCGGTCCACCCCCAGATGTCGTTGACGCGGACTCCTCGTTCGCCACCGAGATCCCCGACCGGGATGAAGGCGACCAGGTCCATGTCGCTGCAGCCGAAGACGGACGCCGTGCCCTCCGCACAGTCGAGCTGCCCTCCGACGACCGGGTCCAGTCCCACGATTTCCGAGAAGACCAGGGCACCGCCGCCCCAGCCGTCCCCATCCCGCTCGAAGATCATCGCCGTGCCGGCTCCGTAGTCGTCACCGGGCATCCCCGATACGAGCACCCCGCCGCCGTGGGCCACGACTCGGCCCACACCGTCTCCAGCCTCCGGTTCCGGCGCGGCGATCCTGGTGACGGAACTCCACGCCCCGTCCGCGTCCGGCTCAAACTCGTAGATCGCGCCGCGGCCCGAGTGCGCGCCGGGCGCCCCCACCCAGAGGGTAGTGCCATCGGTCGCCATGGACGACCCGAACCTGTTACGGGCGCTTCCGTCGAAGGCCGCAAGGCAGCCGGTCTCCACCCATTCCGATTCCTCGCGGGCGAAGGACACCAGCATCCCCGGCTCCGCCCGGCGGAACGAACCGCCCGCCGCCACCAGAATGCGGTCACCCATGATCATCGCCGCCGTTCCGAAGAAGGACCCCGACCCATCCCCCTTCCTCAGTTCACCCGTCACGGTCCACCCCTCCGGCCCGGCTTCGAAGACATACGCCGCTCCGGCCGCCGAGTCGGCCCCGGGAGCCCCCGTGACCAGCATCTCTCCCGAGAGTGCGAGCGAGCCGCCGAAGCCCGTGTTTTCCTCGATGCTCGGAGACTCCAGCACGGCCTCCTGAACCCAGGCGCCGTCCGCATGCCGGAAGACGAGGACCATACCCGCGCCCCCTCGCGGAGAACCCGCGTTCAGTGCGGCCAGGTCGCCGCTGAGCGCCACGCCGCCCCCGACCGACATCCCCTCCGGCAGACCCTCGGCGACGATCATGCCGTCGTGGCGCCAATCCGGCCCGGCTCTCACAAAGGAGTGGACCGCGCCCCTAGGGGCCCGGTCACGGCTCAGGGACGTCACCAGCAGCCGGTTTCCCGAAACGGCCATGGCCCTCCCGAAGCCGTCTCCCTCGGAGGGCTCCGGAGCCGTCAGACTGCCCGTCTCCGTCCAGCCGTCCCCGCTCCGGGTGTACACATGCACAACGCCCCCATTGGGGTTGCGGGTCTCGGCCACCAGAATCTGGTCGCCGGCGACCACCACACTGCTTCCGAAAGCCTGCGCCCGGAGCGATCCGGAGAGCAGACCGATCGCCGCCACCGCGATGGCGGCGCTTGCCAACCTGTTTCTCATGTTCCTGTTCCGTGGGAAGTTGGAGGGTTCGATGCGGCTAGTAAGGCTGGCACGATTCCGGCTGCCCGACAAGGTTGCGTGGTGGTGCGAACGCCGCCGGCAGGCGGCGCCACGATCCGTGGCGACGGGCTGGCCCGGTAGTCCGTGGAGAAACGCCGCGCGTGCTTCTCAGACGCGACAACCGCTGGCCGTCACTCCCTCAGTCGCGCTTCGCGGGCTCGGTCAAGCAGTCGGCACGCCTCCGTCAACCCCTCGGTCACCTTGTTCATCTGACGCCGGACATCGGTCACAACGAAGCGAAAGCGATCGGCGTCTTCCTCCATCATCGCTTCCAGCTCGTGGACCCTTGCCAGCTTCGGGATCGGCATTTGAGGCGTGGCAGGATCGTGCTCGAAGCGCGGTCCCTCCGCGTACCCCAGGTGCACCAGGATCCGGCCCAGCCGGAGCAGCACCTCGTTGGCGGCCTCCACGGCAAGGCTTTCGTCCTCGATGCTCTCGTAGAAGGGTTCCAGCCGTCGTACAAGGGCATCGAACGCGGCACGGACCGGACCCAGGTTGAACTTCTTGCCGAGATCCTTGCTGATGGCGGCCTCGTATCCCTCCAGCGCCTGTTCGAGCTCGGCGGCCGTCTTCCGATAGTCCAGGGGTATGATCCCGTCGTCCAGGAACCGGGCGATCGCCGTTATGTAGACGCGGAGGTCGCGCTCCAGGTTGGTGCGGTCGGCGATATCGAGCCTGTCGGCCTCGGTGTGCCAGGCGATGTTTCCGCCACACCCGCCGACCGGGTAGAAGCCCAGCCGCTCCCGTTCCTCCTTCGGGATGTTCGACAGCGACATGAAGAAGGAGGTGATACCGAGTTCGTTGAAGGAATAGTCCCCTGACCGGAGGGGCCTCCGGCGCGCCGGTTCCACCCCCGCCACCGACCGGATCGCGTCGCGACAGACTTCTCCCGCCTCGGCCATCCACGCCACATCGTCGTAGTTGGTGGCCCCCCGGCACCCCGGCGAATCGACGTTGACCGTCGCCACACAGTGCCTGGACAGTTCGAGCCCGAAGTTGTCGGCATACCAGGCCGACCCCGCGTATCTCCCGGTGGAGTGGGCGGGCCACCATGCGATTCTCAGCGAACGCCCGAGTTCCTCGCGGCGCTGGTGGAAGATGCGGGCGAGTTCGAGCAGGGTCGCGTCGCCGACGGCATTGTCCCCGATTCCGATGTCCCACGAGTCGTAGTGTCCGTGGGCTAGCAGGAAGTCCTTCTCACGGCCGTCGATCCGCGCCACCGGCAGCGGGCAGTCGTACCATCCCTCCTCCAGCTCCGCGTGGAGCGTGATTCTGTCCAGTCCGTCTTCGATGGCCTCGATCAACCGATCACCGTCGCGACGGTCGATGGCAGCCACCGGAGTGGAAGGCTTCCGATCGAGCTGCGACTCTCCGGGCGTGCCCCAGATCGTCGTACATATTCCCCAGTGGATACGACTGCCCGGATTGATGTAGACCTGCCCGACGGCCCCGGCGGCCTCGAACCGCGCGACCGAAACCGGCATCGGGTAGCCTTCGGTCACCACTATCTTCCCCGTGACCTCCTCCGGCACGGAACCGTGCGCGGAGTCGAAGAGCCCCGACCAATCCTGGGGGAGCGTGGCCGGAACATGGATAGGCGGTGCCGAAAGCCCCCTTTTCGTGGTCGAGGCGCCGAAGGACGGCGGTTTTGCGATGAAATCCTCACCGGCCATCTTGACGGAAGCCCCGCGCGGGATCGAAAGATACAGTTCGGGTTCGTAGACGTCGTGCGGAATCTCCAGGGCCTCGAGCCGCGAGGCGATGAAGTGTGCAGCCGCCCGCTCGTCCATCGACCCTGATTCCCTCACGAGGATCGAAAACCGTTGAATCAGGCTCCAGCCCAGATCGAAAGACACCTCGCCCAGGAGGGTCTCGACCAGGCTGGTGTTGTTCTCGGACATGGCCGTGTGTGGGAAGAGGATGCGGGGTGTTCCTCCATATGATAACGGGGGGCGCAAGGACCCCCTCCCCCGGCACCCCCGTCGCCACAACGCGAGGAGGAGGCCCCCCACCTTCCGGAGAACCTCCTCCCGCGTCATTCCCGAGCATCTCCGGCATTCCGTACCGGTCTTGGTCGCGCCACCCCAACCGTGCTCCGGCGGTGGCCCTACCCTACGACCCCCGACCGCATTCTCGTCGAGCCTCCCCCACCCCGCGTTCGCCTCGCTCAGAGTCTCCCAACACCACGTTGTACACACTCACTCCCATCCCACCGGTACTGCCATCGACGACTACACCTCCGATACGTCCAGCATCGCCCGTCAATGGGAGAAACGAATCCATGCCGAGGTCCACGGTCCCGACATACCCCGCCTGTTCGTCGATCACGTCAAACAGCACCGTCCTGCCGTCATCACCCTCGCTATCCTCCAACCCGTCCCGAAGCCCCGGTCCGCGCTGAACCCAAATCCCGCCTGGACCTCTGAACGCGTTATCGATAACGTGATCTTCATCACCACCCCCCTTCTTCACCGATCTTCCCAGGCAATAGAGTGTCTCGCCGGTCCGTGCATCGATGGCCTGCAGCTCATAGCCCGATCCATCCACCACGACGATCGTGTCTCCGCCCAGCGGGACCATCACGACCGCCGCCTGTTCGTCCAGGGGAACCACATCAGCCGCAACCTCTTCCCTGCTCCAGATCGCCCGAGGCTCGTCCTCCCACCGCACCACTCTGGTCAACCTGCTTGACAACCTCAAATCTCGCGACAGAGACACCAGCTCGTTCCGGGAATCGAAAGCAATATCCAGGTGGAAGGGCGTGCGCGAGTCATTCATCCGAACAAACCGGGCTCTTTCCGGAGGTAGCATCACATGCGAGCCTTGCCTTTGCGCGTCCAATACCACGACTTCACCATTGCCCGATGACACCGCGACCGCAGTCGGCACCCCGAATTCGTTCGGTCCCGACCCTTGCCGACCCCACACTCCACGAATCTCGCCCGTGGGCGAAAAAGAGTACATTCTGTATTCGTTGGTATCCAGTACATAGAGTTCACCTTCGTGACCGAATGCCATGCCGGACAATAGGCCATAGTTCGTGGGTGACGCAAACGCAACCGACAATTCCGCATGCACGTAGTGCTGCGAACTCGCGCCGGACGGGATAGCAACCACTGTCAACGACAGGGCGGAAAGCACGCGACCAACTGATCGCCTGATGAGACCTGCCCCGGGAAACACGAGCACCGCCATTCCCATCGCAACTGAAATCCAGGTATGGCCGTACCAAAGGAACAGCCATCCGGTGAAGCACAGGATACCGATGGCAACAGCTTGTAACACGCTTGCAACAGCGTCCAGTTGCTCACGGGTCGACAGGTCGTCTTCCGATCGAAGGAGAGTCATGTACTCCCGTTGCGGTCCGGCGACAATCATGTATCCGGCCAGTGCGGACCATAGGATCCCCGACACAACCGACATCACCATGGGATCACCTCCTCAAGGGGACCTCGAATAATGGCTGATTCGCGGGAATCGAGGCACTTGCAACGCCA
>JAPPGI010000082.1 GCA_028874985.1 Gemmatimonadota bacterium
CACCACTTCGCCGTCCCGGTGACACATCGCGACCCGCGCGGCGTCGCACGCCACGGTTCACGAGGCCGACCCACGCTCCCCTGGGCCTTGCAGCGGCCCCCGGGGGGCATCGTGGAAGCGGTCCCCCTCGCCGCGAGAGCGCGAATCCGAAACCGTACATGGTCAAATGGGCCTGTGATCAGACGATTTGGGACGCTCATGCTCGGATGGGACCGCGAACCCGTGATTCGGGACGGTCCTGCGGGAAGGGGCCCGTGGCTCCGGCAACATGCGGTTGGGGAACCCGCGATGCCGGGGATGCCCGGACCCCCCCGGTCGAACCGCACGCCCGCCGCCGCGGCAAATCAAGGGACAGCCGCATGCTCGATTGGGACGCCCCTGCTCGATTGACTCCGTTCCCTTCCCAGCGTCGTGTCAGTCGAACACCCGCCCCATCCCCGCCGCGAAGTCGGGATTGCGCCGCCCAGCCGACGCGCCGCCACGTTCTGATGGCGCTCTTCAGCACCCGCCGCACCGTCTTACGACATATCACAGTGTGACACGACAGTAGGCCATGTAGTTCACGATGGCGTAGCTCTTGTTCGGGCCGCTCCGCAACAGACCGACCCTCGCCCCGTCGCCGTTCATGACGTCCCACACGCTGTAGCTGCTCCCCACCGCCCAACCGTTGCCGTTGCGGCCCAGTCGCTTGCCGTCAAGCGCGATGTCGCCCCAGAGATAGGCGGTTATTCTCTCGCCCTTCCCGAAGTAGACCGGTGTGGCGTGGCTGTCGTCCACCGCGAAGGAGACGTGGGAGTGTGCGAACCGGACCGAGTCCATCGCCTGGACCGACACCTTGCCGCCCGCCGCGACGACGCCGCCCCACACACTGTCGCTCGTGGCGGCCACCTCCACCCTCGGCAGCACCGGTCCCGTCATGCCGTCGCGTATCGGCACGCGCTCCGGATCCGGCGATAACCGCCACTTGTAGACTACGGCTCCCTTGGCGTTCCTCGGCTTCGCCTCGCATTCGATCATGTCGCCGGGGAACGGCGCGCCCGGCCTGCACCGGAGGGTGATGACCAGCTTCTTGTCGTCGGGGTCCGTTTCGCCGGGATTGCCGATGCTCCCTCCAATGCTGATTCCCGGCCCGCCTCCCGGCGTGACGACGCCCTGAAACTGGCACACGCCTTTGTCGTCGTGCTCCATGCCCGCGATACACCGGCACCCTCCCGCGATCGGGTCCCAGATGTTCCCGAAGCCGGGACACGGGTCCTCCCCCACCGCGTTGAGCGTGTCCAGCACGCAGGGCATCGGCCAGCAGGGGTGGGCCGCGACGGTCCCGGCGCTGTCCGGGTCCGGGGCCATGACCCGCCCGGCGACGGGATCGGTCGGTACCAGCTCTTGTATTCGGCGGGCGGCCCGGCGAAGTCGCCGGAAGGCCGCCCCGAGCCGTGTCCCCGAGCCAGAGCCCCGAGCCGGTCTCCCCCCTTTGCTGTCACCCTTGGCTGTCTCCCCCCTTGGCGGTTGATCCGACCGGGGATATCGTTCTACCTTGCCTTCAGGCCTTCCTCCGTGTGTGGGGGCCGCCTCCACAACAGAGATTCGGGAAGTCAGAACGAGATGCCCAACATCAAGAGCGCAAGGAAGCGGATGCACCTGAGCCGGGCCGCGCGCAGCCGGAACCGCGTCACCAGGTCGCGCATTCGCACCGCCATCCGCAGGGTCCGCGAGGCCGACTCGCGGGAGCAGGCCGACGAGCACCGCCGCACCGCGGTGGCGTTGATCGACCGGGCCGCCACCCGCCGCGTACTCCACCCGAACCGGGCCGGCCGCATCAAGTCCCAGCTGGACCGGCTGGTAAGGGAGCTGGCCTAAGCAGTTCGTGGAAAAGCCGCGCGAGCGCCGAGAGCGGTGAGACGCCGGCCCGGCAACGCCGCTAGAGCCTCCACACCGTCTCGCCGCCAACCAGGGTGCGGACGACCCCCCCGGTGACCTCCGCGCCATCGAACGCAGTATTGCGGCCCCGCGAGAGGAAGCTCCCGGCGTCGATCTTCCACTCCATCGCGGGATCGATCAGCACGAGATCCGCCGGCTGACCCGGCTCCAGGGCTCCGCCCGGCAACCCGAGGGCGCGCGCGGGACCCGCCGACATGCGTTCCAGAAGCCCGGCCAGGGTGAGCACGCCGGCCAGCACCAGACGGGTGTGCAGCACCGCAAAGGCCGTCTCCAGCCCCACCACGCCGAAGGGTGCATCGTCGAAGGCCTGTTCCTTTTCGTCGTAGTGCCGGGGTGCATGGTCGGTGGCGACGCAGTCGATCGTACCGTCGGCGAGCGCCGCCTGAAGCGCCCGAACATCGGCCGCCGACCTTAGCGGCGGGTTGACCTTGTATTCGCTGCCGTAGCCGGTGAGCCGGTCGTGGGTGAGGAGCAGGTGGTGGGGAGTAACCTCGGCCGTGACGCGCACTCCCCGTTCCCGGGCGCGCCGGATCAGGCCGGCGGCAGCCGCGGTCGATACCCTCTGGATGTGCAGGCGGCCCCCCGTCGCCTCCGCCAGCGCCAGGTCGCGCGCGACCCCGATCTCCTCCGCGACCGCGGGGCGCCCGCGCAGTCCCAGACGGGTGGAGACCACACCCTCGTGCATGACCCCCCCACGGGCGAGATCGGCGTCTTCGCAGTGAGCCAGGACTGGAATGTCGAACGACTGGGCGTACTCGAGGGCGAGGCGCATCAGGGTCGAGGATTCAACCGTCCTGCCCGCATCGGTCACAGCCACCGCCCCCGCGTCCACGACCTCGCCGAACTCGGTGAGCTGTTCGCCCTTGCGTCCCGCGGACACCGCCGCCGCCGGGAATACGCGCGCACCCCCCGCACGCCGCCCCTCCGCGACGATGAAACCCACCGACGCCGGGTCGTCCACGACGGGATCGGTGTCCGGCATGCTGCACACGGCGGTGTAGCCCCCCGCCACCGCCGCCCGCACGCCGCTGCGGATCGTCTCGCGATGCTCCCACCCCGGCTCGCACAGGTGCGCGTGCGGGTCCACGAACCCGGGTGCCACGACCAGTCCGCCCGCATCGAGCGCGGCTCCCGCCCCCTCCGCCGCCAACCCCGGCCCCACCTCCCCGATCCGCCCGCCCGCCACCAGCACGTCGCCTTCCAGGTCGGCACCCGCGGCGGGGTCGATCACCCGGCCGCCCCGGATCAGCAGACTGCTCACGCCGGACTCCCGGATCCGGCCGGCCCGGCCCGGCCCACAGGGGCGACCCGCGCTCTTCGGACCGGTCGGGTCATGCCCCCGCCCAATCCCGGGCCGCCTCGGCCAGGTGCGGGGCACCCCCGGCCAGCAGGTACAGCACGGCCATCCGCACGGCCACGCCGTTGGTCACCTGCTGCAGGATCACCGAATGTGGGCCGTCGGCCACGTCGGAGTCGATCTCGACGCCGCGGTTCATCGGTCCGGGGTGCAGGATCAGCAGCTGCCCGGGCGCCTGCTCCAGCAGCTCCCGGGTGATCCCGAAGACGCGGTTGTACTCCCTGAGCGAAGGTACGAAACCGTCCTGCATGCGTTCCAGCTGCAATCGCAGCACATTGATGGCGTCCGCCCACTCAACCGCCCCCTCCACGCGGCCGAACACCCGCACTCCCAGTTCCTCGATCCCTGCGGGCAGCAGTGTGCGCGGACCGCACACCCCCACCTCGGCGCCGAGCTTGACGAGGCCGTAGATGTTGGAACGCGCCACGCGCGAGTGCAGCACGTCCCCCACGATGCATACCCTGAGCCCCTTCAGCCGGCCGAAGTGGTCGCGCAGCGTGAGGATGTCGAGCAGGCCCTGCGTCGGGTGTTCGTGGGCGCCGTCCCCGGCGTTGATCACATTCGACGGGATCCGCGCAGCCAGGAATGCCGCCGCCCCGGCCGACCAGTGGCGGATGACCACCATGTCGATGCTCATCGCCTCCAGGTTGCGGGCCGTGTCCACAAGCGTCTCTCCCTTGGAGACGGACGAGCCCACGGCTCCGATGTTCACCGTGTCGGCCGACAGCCGCTTCTCGGCGAACTCGAAGGAGATGCGCGTCCGGGTCGAGGCCTCGAAGAAGAGGTTGACGATCGTCTTCCCCCTGAGGACGGGGACCTTCTTGACCCGCCGTCCGGTGATCTCCTTGAAGGGTTCCGCGGTGTCGAGGATGACCCGGATCTGATCGGCCGACAGGGGCTCGAGCCCGGTCAGGTCCTTGCCCAGGGCGGGAGCCGTCCCGCTCATCCGCGCTCCACCGCGCCGAGGACCACGGCCAACCGCCCGTCCAGCCTGGGAACCAGGACGTCCACACGCTGATTCGCCAGCACCTGGAACTCGCGGCCGACGATGTCGGGCTGGATCGGCAGCTCGCGGTCTCCCCGGTCGACCAGTACGCAGAGCAGGATGCGTGCGGGGCGGCCCCAATCCATGAGTTCGTTCAGCGCCGCCCGGGCCGTCCGCCCGGTGTAGAGCACGTCGTCCACCAGAACGACCGCCCTGTCGTCCACGCCACCCGGCGGCAGCCTCGTCTCCCCGACGAGCGGCCGGGGTCCCAGCGCCATCAGGTCGTCGCGGTAGAAGGTGATGTCCAGGGTGCCGGTGGGGACGCCTTCGCCCTCGACCCCGGCGATGGACGCCCCGATCATGTCGGCCAGGTCCACGCCCCTGCGCTGAATGCCGATGAGAACCAGGCGTCGCGTGCCGCCCAGCTTCTCCAGAACCTCGTGGGCCATGCGGTCGATGGCGCGCCGCACATCCTCACCGTCCATCAGCACCGTGGGGTCTGCCGGGGTCACCTTTTCGATCCGCGCTCCTGTTTCCGGGAATCCCGTGCCGTTTCCTGTCCGCCGTCGCCCTTCCCCGGCCCACTCCCGCTCTTCGCCCGTCTTCGTCCACCACCCGACCGCACGGCGGGCGGCTGAAAGGTAATTGCACCGCGAGCGCCCGGCCAACATGATCATGGGGACGCGCGGCCCGGCCCTTGCCGGCCCGCACCGACATCTGCATTCAATCCCCCGGAGCCCCCATGTCCACCGATACTGCCCGCCGATCCGCCCGGACTCTGTGCGCCTGTCTGCTCCTACTGGCGTCGAACCCGTCCCCCGTCCGCGCGCAGGACCCCGTCGAGGGCCCCAGGGTCATCCTGTCCTCCGTCCCCTTCACCCTTTCCGTGCGCGGCGGCACGGAACTGTCGTCGCTGGTCGAAATCCGCGATGCGTCCCGCGTGCTGCTTGCCGCGGGCACCGTGGGCCCCGGAGAGACCCGCGAGTTCCGCGACGTGGCCGTCGCCTCCCGCGACGCCCTGCCCCTCCGGGTGCGAATCGGCGACGAGGTCCACGAGTTCTCCAGTCCTTTCGCTCCCGCCTGGTTCTCGATCCTGCCGCCGCTGCTCGCGATCGCGCTCGCGCTGATCTTCAAGGAGGTAATCACCGCGCTGTTGGCGGGAATCTGGCTTGGGGCCCTCGCGGTAGCCGGGTACAATCCCCTGCAGGCCACCTGGCGGCTCGTCGACGAGTACATCGTACACGCCCTCGGTGACACCGGCGGCCACACCCAGATCATAGTCTTCAGCCTTCTCCTGGGCGGAATGGTCGGCCTGATCAGCAGGAACGGCGGCACCGCGGGGGTCGTGCGCGCGGTGGCCCCACTCGCCCGGAACCGGCGGCGGGGCAAGCTGGCCACGTCGCTTGCGGGCCTGGCGATCTTCTTCGACGACTACGCGAACACCCTGGTGGTCGGCAACACCATGCGCCCCATCACCGACAGGCTGAAGGTGTCGCGGGAGAAGCTGGCCTACCTGGTGGACTCGACCGCCGCGCCGGTGGCCGCGCTGGTCCCGATCTCCACCTGGGTCGGCTACGAGGTGTCGCTGATCGGCGACGGTCTGGCGTCCGCGGCGGGCGGAGCCGACGCCGCCGAGGCGGCCTTTCTGGCGGGGCTGAGCCCGTATGCCGTCTTCATCCAGACCATCCCCTACCTCTTCTATCCCCTGCTCGCCCTCGCCTTCGTCTTCCTGACCTCCGCCATGAACCGGGACTTCGGGGCGATGGCAAGGGCCGAGGCGCGGGCGGCGGCCGGCGGGGGACTCGTTCGGGAGGGGGCCATGCCGGCTACGGACACCGGCAAGGGGTTCGTCCAGGCGAAGGAAGGGATCCAGCCACGCTGGTGGAACGCGGGGCTTCCGGTGCTCTCGGTGGTGCTGGTCGTTCTCGGGGGGCTGTACACCACGGGCAGGGCGGGGGCTGGCCCGGGCGCGTCCCTCATGGACGTCTTCGGCGCGGCCGATCCCTTCGCGACGCTGCTCTGGGGTTCGCTGGCGGGCTGCATCGTGGCGGCGGTGCTGTCGCTCGGCCAGCGCCTGCTGACCGTGCACGAGTGCATCGACGCCTGGGCGGGCGGGGTGAAGGCGATGGTGGTCGCGATGGTGATCCTGACGCTGGCCTGGTCTCTCGGCGCGGTCACGACCGACGTCGGCACGGCGGCGTATCTGGCGCAGCTGCTGGGCGGCAACCTACCCCTTGTCCTGCTGCCGGCGCTGGTCTTCGTCACCTCCGGCGCGATGGCCTTCGCGACCGGAACCTCGTGGACCACCATGGCCATCCTGATCCCGCTGGTCATCCCGCTCACCGTGTCGCTCGCCGGCGGCACCGGATTCGCGGACGGCTCGCTGTACGGGATCCTGCTGGCGACCACGAGTTCGGTGCTGGCGGGCGCCATCTGGGGCGATCACTGCTCCCCGATCTCGGACACCACGGTGCTGTCGTCGACCGCCGCCGCCTGCGACCACGTGGACCATGTGCGCACCCAGCTGCCGTACGCGGTGCTGGTGGGGCTGGTGGGCCTGATCGTCGGCAGCATCGGCACGTCGCTGGGTCTTCCCCACTGGATCGCCCTGCTGGGAGGCGTCGCCATTCTGGCGTTCGTCCTGAGGTTCTTCGGCACGCCGGTGCCGGAGGTCGGCGGAGAGGAGGTGGTCGCGAGCCAACCCTGACGGGGCGCCGGGGCGTCGCACTTCACCGCCGCGCCCGGAAAAAGCTCCGCAGCAGAGCCGAAGACTCCTCCGCGAGGACACCGCCGAGCAGTTCCGCGCGGTGATTGAGGCGCGGGTCCCGGACGAGATTCTCCAGGCTCCCCGCCATCCCCGATCTGGGATCGGCCGCACCGAAGACGAGACGGGAGATCCGGGCCAGGACGATCGCACCGGCGCACTGGGCACAAGGCTCCAGAGTGACGTACAGGGTGCATCCCGTCAGCCGCCAGTCCCCCACGCGGCGGGCGGCGGCACGAATGGCGACCATTTCCGCGTGGGCGGTCGGGTCGTCACGCTCCCGTGTGCGGTTGTGCGCCTCGGCGAGCACGGCATCGCCCCGGACGATCACCGCGCCGACGGGCACCTCGCCGCGCAGTCGTCCCGCCCGGGCCGTTTCCAGGGCACGGGCCATCCACGCGCGGTCGCGTCCGGCGCGGGAGGATTCGCTGCTAATGCGCGGTCGCGGGCACCGTCAGGGGAAGCGGGCCAACCTTGCGAAAGAGCGCGGACACGCGCCCCACGATGACCGTCTGCCCGGTTCCGGCGGCGCCGGCTCGCGTCCGATCACCCCCCAGTGTGAGCAGGGCGAAGCGCGAGCCGTGCTTTTCCAGTTGGTAGTAGTCCATGACATCGCCGACTGCGGCCACGACAACCTCGCCGTCCGCCAACTCCTCCAGTCGCACGGGCTGCACCACCAGAATGTCCCCTTCGTCGATTCCGGCCGGAGCCAGCCGGCCACCCGGCGCGCGCACCATGAAACCTCCGTTTCCGTTCAGCAGTTGGCGGTCCAGCGAGACACGGCGTGCGCTGTCTTCCCCACGCCGGCCGTCCCCCGCCTCCTTCAGGTCGCGAAAACACGGCAGCGACACCGTCTGGGCATTGAGATCAAGGCCGAGGATCCGGATGCCGCGGGAACGCGACGGATCTCTTTCGACGACGCCCTTTTCGGCCAGCGACTGCAGGAGCTCGGAAACCGTCTTGGTGCTCCGGATTCCGAAGTGATACCCGATCTCCCGAATCGAAGGCTGGTAGGTGTGGGTGCGAAGGTACAGGACCATGTAGTCGAGAATCTGCTGTTCCAGATCGGTCAGGCTCGGCGTCGTCCGGATCGCCGGTTGCTCAGGTGCTGTGAAGACGGACTTGGGGCCGCTCTGCATACTCTTGGAGTGACGGGAGTGTGGGGCCGTGCTGGGATGTCTGGACGCGGGAAAGGATAAGGCGACCGGCAACCGCGTCGCAACACTTCGGGCCGGTTGCGAACGGCGCCGCCAAGTGCGCCCCGGCGTGTTCCGAATCCTGCGGAGGAGCAAGCCGGGTCACGTTTTCGGGGGCATTGCGGCTCCAGCTCGAAAACACTCGAAACAGTCGCAACAAAGGGTGGGCCGCGGGGCTCCGGGTACCGCCAACACCCCCCTCCCGCGCCCGGACTCGATTCGCTTCCGAAGACTTGCCCGCCGCGACCCCTGAACGGGGGCGGCCGCCGAGCCGCGATCCGGCGCGAGACGCCCCCGGTCGGAGATCGAGGGAGCGCAATCTCGCGTTCGGCGCAAGCCGCGGGGGCGGCCGACGGCAGTCCTACGACTCTTCCGCGATCCGCCCCACCGCCCTCCCCAACCGGCCCACCGACCGCTCCCGGCCCAGGATCAGCAGCACGTCGAAGATCCCGGGCGACGCTCCCGACCCGGTGAGCGCCAGTCGCAGCGGCTGGAAGACCTTCCCCGCCCCCACCCCCAGCTCCTCCGCCAGTGCGCGCAGCTCATCCTCCAGGACCCCCGCCTCCCACGGCACGGACTCCAGCCGGTCCCGCACCGCGCCGAGGACGGCCACCGTACGCGCCGGGTCCCGGTACCAGCCCTTTCGTGCCGCTTTGGCGTCGTACTCTCGCACGGGCCCGATGTAGGGCCGGGCCAGCCGCGCCATCTCGGCAACGGTGCGGCTTCGCGGCGCCAGGGCGGTCACCATCCGCGCAAACGCCTCCTCACCGAGCGAGATGCCGTCTCGAGCGACACCGTCGCGCTCCAGCGCCTCCCGCAGTGCCGCGCCCAGCTCACCCGCCTCCATGCCCGCGATGTACCGCCGGTTCATCCAGAAGAGCTTGGCCGGGTCGAAGACCGCTCCCTTCTTCAGCACCCTCTCCAGCGAAAACCGCTCGACCAGCTCGTCCCGTGACAGGAATTCCTCGTCCGTGCCGGGCGACCAGCCCAGCAGCGCCAGGAAGTTGACCATCGCATCGGGCAGAATCCCCTCCGCCTGGAACGCGTCCACGGCCCGGGCCCCGTGGCGCTTCGACAGCCGCTTTCCGTCCGGCCCCAGAATCATCGGCAGGTGGCCGAACTCCGGGACCGGGCGGCCAAGCGCCTCGTAGATCAGGATCTGCTTGGGCGTGTTCGAGAGGTGGTCGTCGCCGCGCAGCACGCGGGTGATGGCGGTGTCGGCGTCGTCCGAGACCACCGCGAGGTTGTAGGTGGGGGTGCCGTCGCCGCGCAGGATCACGAAGTCGTCGATCTCGGCGTTGGCGAAGCGCATCTCGCCGTGCACGAGGTCCCGCCAGGAGGTTTCGCCGTCCGGCACCCGGAACCGCACCGCGAAGGGCTCGCCGGCGGCGGCGCGGCGCGCGCCCTCCGCCCCGGACACCCGGGCCGCCAACTCGCGCGACAGCCGCGTCACCGCCCCCTTCCCCGCCGCCACCGCCGCGTCGCGGGCGCGTTCGAACTCGTCGCGCGGCGTGAAGTCCCGGTAGGCACGCCCTTCGTCCAGCAGCCGCAGCGCGTCGGCCCGGTGGCGCTCCACCCCGGCCGCCTGGAAGTACGGGCCCTCGTCCCAGTCGATCCCCAGCCAGGTCAGTCCGTTCAGGATCGCGTCGACGTGCTCGGGGCGGCTCCGGTCCCGGTCGGTGTCCTCGATGCGCAGCACGAACGCACCCCGGCTCCCGCGCGCCAGCAGCCAGTTGAAGAGGGCCGTGCGCGCGCCGCCCACATGCAGGTGGCCCGTCGGCGACGGGGCGAAGCGGAGCCTCATTGGGGCTTGGCGGTCCGTGGACGGAATCCCCCCGGCATTCGCACCGGTTCAACCACGGGCCGTCACGCCGGCGCGTCTCCGCCCCGCCCCGCCATCCCGCCGAAGTCCACCGAGTCGAGCACGCTGTCCCGCCCGCGCTCGAAGAGCAGGTAGAGCGCGGGGGTCACGGTCAGGACCAGGAAGGTCGACGCCAGCAGCCCCCCGATCAGCGTATAGGCGATCGCGTTCCAGATGTTGGCGTTCGCGGACGGGCTGAAGAGCACGAGCGGGAGCAGGGCCGTGATCGTCGTGGCCGAGGTCATCAGGATGGGACGCACCCGTTCCATGGTGCCGCGCAGAATCGCCGGTTTCAGGGCGAGGTCGTGCTCCCTGCGCACCCGGTTGATGTGGTCGACAAGGAGGATGGCGTTGTTCACCACGATCCCTCCCATCATGATGACGCCGATGTACGCCTCGCGGGTGAAGTGCGCGTCGGCGTAGAAGAAGAGGAGGAAGACCCCGATCAGCGCCATCGGCACGGTGAGCAGAACGCAGAGCGGGAGCCGCAGCGACTCGAAGAGCGCCGACGTCACCATGTAGACCAGGAAGATCGCCACCGCGAGAATCATGTAGATCTGGGTCTTGTCCTCGTCCGACCACCAGCCGTAGCCTTCCGCCTTCCTCACCTGGTAGCCCGGCGGCACGGAGGTCGCCTCGATCACGGCCTTGTGGGTCACGTCCCCCAGCTTGTACGGCCCGCGGAACTCGTAGCGAACGGTGCGTTCGTACTGCTGGTCCTCCCTGCGGATCGTGGACAGGACGTTCTTCTCCTCTATGTCCACGAGTTCGCCCAGGCGGATCGCATCGCCCGCCGGGTTCAGGACCAGGGTCTTCCTGAGCTCGTGCAGGTCGATCGCCCGGTTCCCCTCCAGCTTGACGTCGTAGCGGATCTCGTCGCCTCCCATCTTGATGGTCGACCCGCCGATCTGCCCGTAGACGGCCGACGAGATCTGCGAGACCAGCCGGCTCACCGGCATTCCGTGGCGCGCCGCGATGTCGCGTCGGATGACCACGGCGAACTCCGTCGCCCGGTCCCTGCTCCCCCAGTAGCCGGACGACGCGTTCGTGTCCACGTCCCGGACCCGGGCGAAGCGCTCCAGGCGCGCACCGAGATCCTCCGCGATTCGGCGCACCTCTTCGTAGTTGTAGCCCAGGACCTGGATCGAGTAGTTGCCGCCACCCCCTCCGCCGCCGCCGTAGAACGAGGGGCCGTAGCCGTAGACCCGCACCTCGGCGCGGGCGAAGCCGAGCGAGTAGGCGAAGAGCTGCTCCTTGATGCGAACCGGCACGTTCGTGCGCTCCAGCTCCTCCGGGAAGGTGACCCGGGTGTGGCTCGATGTCGGGGACACGTTGGTCACGAACTGCCTGACCTCGGGCATTTCGCCCAGGCGTTCCTCGAAGTAGCGGGTGAGCATGTCGGTGCGGTCGATGTCGGAACCCCGCGGCAGCCGGATGTAGACGTCGATGTGGGTGGACTCCCCCCTGCCCCACCCCCCCCAGATCCTGCCCTTGGTCACGTAGTTGTCGAAGAGGTAGTAGGAGCCGCCCAGCAGCAGGATCGGAACGGCCACGGTCACCCACGGCCACTTGAGGGTGCTGCCGACCAGCCCGCGGTAGAAGCGCTGGTAGAAGGGCGGCCGGCGGTCGGTGTCCCGGGCACGCGGATCCCGCTCGGGAAGGAGTCTTCCGACAAGCGCCGGGATGAAGGTGAACGCGACTATGACCGACCCCAGCACGCTGAGCACGATGATGACCGCGAGCGGCAGGTAGTAGATCCGCTGTTCGCCCGTGAGGTAGAGGAAGGGCGCGTACACGATCAGCGTCGTGGCGGTGGCCGCCATGATCGGGAGCACCACGTGGGTCGCCCCGTCCACGATCGCCTCGCGGCGCGAATGTCCCTGCTGCCATCGCCGGTAGATGTTCTCGAGCACCACGATGGAGTTGTCGACGTAGAGGCCGAACCCGGCCGCGAGCCCCATCAGCGTGAGCTGGTTCATGGTGTAGCCGGCGAAGTAGATCACGTTGATGGCGATGAGGACCGAGAAGGCGATCGTGGCGAAGATCACGAGCGATGTCCGGACCGATCCCAGGAAGAGGATGAGGACGCCGAAGATCACGATCACCGAGATGGCCGCGCGGCTCCGCTGGTCGGACATCTGGCGCCGGATCTGCCTGCTCTCGTCCCGGTCGAGGATGAAGCGCGTGTTCGGCGGATTGCTCCGCGCGACCTCCGCGACGCGCTCCTTGACGCGGTCGGCGACCTGCACCGAGTTGGTGCCGATCTCCTTGTAGACGTACATGCTCACGGCGGGCTGGCCGTTGATCCGGTAGTGGCTCCGGATCTCCTCGAAGGTGTGGCGCACGGTGGCGATGTCGGAGATGCGCACGATGCGCCCGCCGTCGGACTTGACGATGGCGTCGCGGATGTCCTGGGCCGTGGCGGGGCGGTTGCGTATGGTCACCGTCCACTGGCGCTCGCCCTCGCGTATCGCGCCGGCCTCGCGCACCAGGTCCAGCGAACCCAGCTTGGAGCTCACGTCCCCGGACGACACGCCCATCGCCGCCATCAGCGACTTGTCCAGTTCCACCTCGAGGAGCCGGTCGCGTCCTCCGTACACGAGCACTCGCCCGACCCCTTCGACCTGGCTCAGGTAGGGCTCCACGTTGTCGGTCAGATGTTCACGGAGCGACTCGTGGGTCCTGCGTCCGGTGAAGGTGTATTCGAGAACCGCCCTGCGTTGCGCCTCCGAGAATTCCTCGGGGACGTAGGGACTCACCGTGACCCGGCCCACACCGGGGGGAAGCACCCTCTCTTCCAGGTTGTAGAGCCGCTCCGACAGGTCGAGGCGGGCGAATTCCATGTCGGTGTCGCGAGCGAAGTGGACCTCGATGTTCGCGCTGTTCTCGCTGGACCTCGAAGTGACCTTCTCGACCCCTTCCACGAGCTGGATCTGGGCCTCCAGCGGCGAGGTGAGAAAGGCCTCCACCGTTTCGGGGGACGCGCCGGCCCAGGAGCCGCTGACGGTGAGCCGGGGCAGCTGGGCGTCCGGCATGAGTTCGATCGGGATGTTCTGCCAGGCCCTGATCCCCAGGAACGCCAGGGCGAAGTAGACCATCGCCACGGCGACCGGGCGGCCGACGCTCAGCTTGATCATGATGACGCTCCTTCCGCTACCGCGACGCCGGTTGCCGCCGGCACCCGGCCCATGCGTCGTCGCCACGCCCGCCGCACATCCTCCACCACGGAATAGACCACCGGCACCACGATCAGCGTAAGGGCGGTGGCCACCAGGAGGCCGCCGATCACCGAAATCGCCATCGGCGCCCTCAGGTCCGCCCCCCGTCCGATCCCCAGCGCCATGGGCGACAGCCCCAGCACGGTGGTGACGGTCGTCATGACGATCGGCCTGAGGCGCACTTCACCCGCCTCCAGGATTGCCGCGCGCAACCCCTTGCCGCGCGCCCGCGCCTGGTTGATGAAGTCCACCTTGACGATCGAGTCGTTGACGACAATGCCAACCAGGATCACGATCCCGATGAGGCTCATCGTGTTGAGTCCCTGCCCCGTGAGCGCCAGCGCCAGAATCGCGCCGACCAGCGCCAGCGGCACCGCCATGAGGATGGTGAAGGGGTGGACGAAGGACTCGAACTGGGCCGCCAGGATCATGTACACCAGGAGCAGGGCGAGCCCGAAGGCGAAGGCGAGGTCCCGGAACGACCGCTGCATCTCTTCGTTTTCGCCGCCCACGTCCCACCGGACATCGGCCGGGATCGGCATCTCGCGCATCGTGCCCTGGATGGCCGTGATGGCACCCCCCAGCCCCCCCGAGGCCACGTCGGCATAGACCGTCACCACGCGGCCCTGGTCCTCGCGCCGGATCTCGGCCGGTCCCACCGTCTCCCGCACGGTCACAAGCTCGCGCAGCGGGATGCCGCCCACGCTGAGCTGGTCCAGCGTCGCGGCGTCGTAGCGCTTCTCGTCCGGGAGCCGGACCATGACCGCGATCTTGCGGTCGAAGTCCACGAACTCGGTGGCCAGCTCGCCGCGCATGGCGGTCTCGATAGTGCTGGCCACCACCTGCGGATCGATGTCGTACCTGGCGCAGGCGTCCCGGTCGACCGAGACCTGGAACTGCGGCTGTCCCCTCTCGGTGCCCACGCGCACGTTGCGTACCTGCGCCATGCCGGAGAGCCGGTCCCGGACCGCCTCGGCGAAGGGGAAGGTCCGGTCAAGGTCCTCGCCGCGCACGCGCACCGCGATGTCCGCCTCGCCACCCCCCAGGATCTGGCCCAGCGCCGTGGCCTGCCCGGTCTCGAAGGAAAGGGCGCCGACGGGGAACGAGCCCTCCAGGTTGCGGACCCGGCGCACCACGTCCTCGGTGGCCGCGCCGTCTTCCAGCCGGACCTGGATGGCGGCGGTGTTCAGCCCCGCCGCGTGTCCCTCGTCACCCTTGGCCTGAACGTCCCGGCCGATGTGGGTGAAGATGGCCGCCACGCCGGGATCTTCCAGGAGGCCGCGTTCGAGCACCTCGACCTCGTCGGCGGTGACCTGCAACCGGGTGCCCTCGGAGAGTTCCACCCGCACGTCGAAGGCGCCCTGGTCCACATCCGGGAGCAGGTCACGGTCCAGCGCGGTGGCCAGGAGCACGCACCCGCCCAGGGCCACGCCGGCTGCCGTGAGGACCGTTCCCCGCCTGTCCAGCGAACGGGCGAGGACGCCGTGGTACCACGCGGCGAAGGCGTTGAAGACGCGGTCGAAGACGTTGAAGAAGGGCCGGAAGATCGTCGACAGGAGGCGGCCGCCCAGTTCGAGCCAGAAGCGGACGAGATCGCGCAGCAGCAGCCAGAGCCCCTTGAGGAGCCGGAAGGGCAGGCGCAGGATCCAGAGCAACCCCCTGCCCACGCGGACGAAGATGTTGCCCGGCGGCGGGGGAGGCGGCGGCGCGGAAGGCGGCGTTTCGGGCACCCGGTCCCCTTTCCCGCCGAAGTGGGCCGCCATCGAGGGAAGCAGGGTGATGGCGACCAGGAGGCTCGCGAGCAGCGAGAAGGCGACCGCCAGCGAGAGCGCGCCGAAGAGTTCCCCCGCGACGCCCTCCACGTAGATGATCGGGCCGAAGACCGAGATCGTCGTCAGCGTGGCGGCGGTGATCGCGGCCTGCACCTCCTCGGCCCCCTTCGCGGCGGCCTGGAGCATCCCCATGCCCGCCTGCCGGTGCCGGAAGATGTTCTCGAGCACGATGATCGAGTTGTCGACCAGCATGCCCACCCCCAGCGCCAGTCCCCCCAGGCTCATGATGTTGAGCGACACCCCGAACGCCTCCATGAGGGCGAAGGTGCCGATCACGGAGATGGGGATCGCCAGCGCGATGGCGACCGGGTAGCGCGGGTCGCGCAGGAAGAAGAAGAGCACGATGAAGGCCAGCACGCCCCCGAAGATCAGGGCCTGGACGACGTTGCTGATCGAGTCGTCGATGAAGGTGGCCTGGTTGTACGCGATCTCGGCCGTGAAGTCGGACCACTGCTCCTTGAGGATGCCGAGGGTCTCCTGCACGTCCTCCGACACCGCCACCGTGTTGGCCCCGGACTCCTTGAAGACGAGGAGCCCCACCGCCTCGTTGCCGTTGTAGCGGGCGACCTCCTCGCGCTCCCTGAAGCCGTCGACCACCGTGGCGACGTCGGCGACGGAGATCTCGCGGAACGCGACGTCTTGGTCACCCTGCTGGCCGGCTCCCCCGCTGCCGCCAACCACCCGGCGGCGGTCGACCACGACCTTCTCGATCTCCTGGACCGCCTGGAACTCGCCCAGGGTGCGCAGGGGATAGCGGTAGCGGCCCCGCAGAATCGTCCCTCCGCGGGCGGAGTAGTTGGCCTGTCCTATCGCGCCGGAGACCTGCGACAGCGTGAGCCCGTTCGCCTCGAGCACGGTGCCGTTCACATTCACCTGGATCTCGCGGTCGAGCCCCCCGGTGACCGACGCCTGCGCGACCCCTTCGAGCTGCTCCAGGCGGCGCCGGAAGACGTCCTCGGCGATCTCCTTGTTCTTGACGGGCGTGCCGCCGCCCGTGATCGACACGGTGAGGATCGGCTCCGCCTGGGGGTCGACCCGCAGGATGGTGGGCCGATCGGCCGTCTCCGGGAAGGCGTCGCGGATGTCGTCGAGCCGCTCCCGGGTGTTGAGCGCCGCGAAGTCCATGTCGGTGCCCCACCCGAAGCGCACGGTGACCAGGCTCACCCCTTCCTGGGAGACCGAGGTGACCTTCTCGACCCCCGCCACCTGGGCCACCGCTCGCTCGACCCGCTCGGTGATGAGCCGCTCGACCTCGGCGGGGGCGACGTTCGGGTAGGAGGTGTAGACGACCAGCCGCGGGAAACTCACGTCCGGCAGCAGATCGATCGGCAGCCGGGTGAAGGAGATGACGCCCAACAGCACCACCGCCAGGACGAGCATGGCCACGGCGACGGGCCGCCGCGTGGAGGTTCCGGGAATGGACATGGGTCAGTTCCCCTCGGCCGGAGGCGCGATTCCGGCTTCCCGGGCGACGATGCCGACTTCCTCGTAGAGCGCGAGCAGGGCGGTGGCGAACCCGAAGCGCCTGTCCACCGCATTCCGCCTTGCCGTCGCCTCCTCGCGAATCGCCGTTCTCAGGGCGTCGATGCTCACGGTCGCGAGCAGATACTGCTGCCGCATGAGGCCGAGGCGCTCGGCGGCCACATCGTGCGCCTTTCTCTGCTGCTGGACGTTCGCCCACGCGGTCTCGAGGTCCACGTACCTGGACCGGATGGTCTCCTCGAGTTGGAGCGCGGTCTGCTGCAGCTCCGCTTCGGCATTGCGAAGCGTCATGGAGGCACTCGCGACGTTATAGGACTTCTGGAAGCCGTCGAAGATCGGCAGAACGTCTGCGATCGGAACGGTGAAGCTGAGCCCGACGTTGGCGTCGATCCGGAATCTGTTGGTGTTGGTATCGAAACCGAACAGCTCGGTCCCGTCCTCACCGTTGGTGCTGCCGCCGATCGTCGTATTGAGTGAAACCGAAGGCCAGCGCCAGGCCTTCTGCGAGTTCAGGTTCGCCCGCTGTACCTCCACCTCCGCCTCGGCGGTCACGACACCGGGACTCTGCCGCCGGGCCCCGGAAACCAGCTCCGCCAGGTCCAGCGTGGAGGGATCGAAGGGTTCGGGCGGCTGCGATTCGATCTCCAACGCCCCCAGCCCCGGGTCGCCGATCGCCGTCCGCAACGCGAGCAGGGCCTTGTCCAGCTCCCCGCGCGCGGTCCTCACGGCGAGACGCTGCCCCTCCAGGTCGAGCTGGGCACCCAGCAGGGCCGACCGCTCGATCGCAAGGAGTTCGAACCGCTTCTGCTGCTCTCCGAACTCGACCTGGCGATCGGCGAGGAGGGCCTCCTCGACGGCCAGCTGAGCCTGCGCCTGCTGGGCGGCCTGGTAGCGGCGCTGGATGTCGGCCAGGGTGGCGTTCAGTTGCCTCTCGGCCGCGACCCGGCTCTGGCGGACCTGGGCCCGAGTCGTGCGGAGATCGTGAAAGCGCTGCCCTCCGTCCAGCACGGTGAAGCGCAACTGGGCCTGGTGGACCGACGACGAGCGCCGGATTATCTGGGGTTCCGGATTCTGGATGGGAGTACCGTCCAGATCCAGATAGGATGGGCGCCGGTCGACGTTGTATCCGGTCGAGTAGAACAGATCCACGGTGGGGAGAAACGGTGCCCACCACTGCCGCCGCGGGTGCGACTGCAGTTCGAGTTGTTCCAGGGCCTGGCGATAGCTCGCATTGAACCGGGTCGCGCGGTTCAGCGCATCCCGCAGAGTCAGGACCGTGGCCCCCTCCCCACCACCCCCCTCCTGACCCGCCGCGTCCATTCCGCCACCCAGCGCCGCCAGCGCGGCCAGCACCGCCGCACCCCGCGTCAGCCCCTTCGTTCCCGTCTTCATCTCGTCGGCCTCCCCCCCGCGGCGGCCAGGTCGTCGACCACCCTCACCGCGGCGTCGTGGGTCAGATAGTGGTGCCCGTCCACCAACACCGTCTCTCCCGGGTTCACCCAGTCCGTGCTGGGCCCGATCTTGAGGAGCTCGACCTGCCGGTCGTTCTCCATGCCCGGGTGCACGTAGTGCCAGCTGGCGCGGCCTTCGTCGACCACGAAGAGGTAGGGGCGCCCGTCCGTGGCCTCCAGAATGGCCGTCCTGGGCACCAGGAGCCGGTCCGGGAACTTCTGCGCCTCCAGGTCGGTCTCGGCGTACATGCCGGGGAATATCCGGCCGTCCGGGTTGCTCACGTGGACGGTCACGCGGGCCGTGTTGGTCTCCGGGTCGACCAGCGGGTTGATCGTCTCGACCTTGCCGGTGAAGGGCCGGCCCGGAAAGGCGGTGAACTCCACCTGGGCCGCGTGTCCCTCGTCGAGGTAGACGACTTCGGTGCCGAGCACCTGGACGGACACCTTCATCGGGTTCATGTCGATGACGGTGACGGCTTCCTCGCCCTCGCCGACGTACTGTCCGGCAACCAGCTTGACGTCCGCGATACGGCCCCCGAACGGAGCACGCACCGCGGTCTCCTCGAGGTCCTTGACGGCGCGTCGGTAGTCGACTTCGGCCTGGTCCAGGCCGATGAACGCCCGCGCCAGGCTGTCACGCGCCGCCCGCACCCGCGGATCGGTGATTTCCTCGTCGCCCAGCACCCGGACCTGATATTCCGCCTGTGCCCTGCGCAACGCGGCCGACTGGGCCGCCAGCGCGAGCGCGTACTCGGTGGTGTCGATCTGCACCAGGAGCTGACCGGCGCGCACGGTCTGGTTCTCCCGCACGCGCACCCGCGACACGATCCCGGACTTCCTCGCCTTCAGCTTGGCCTGCCGGATCGCCTCGGCGCGCCCCTTGGCGGTGACCGAAATCCTGAGCGTGTCCTGGACGGCCACGGCGCCGGTTACGGGAACCGGAAGCTCGGTGTTGAACTGCTGCCTGACCGACGCCGCGACCGTGTCGGCGGCGGTGGCCGGCTCGGTCGTCTGCTCCTCGGTCTCCTCCTCATCCTCGGGCGGAGGCCGGAGCCGCATCCAGGTCCCCCAGCCGAGGGCTCCCAGGATGATGAGGGTGGTCAGTACCTTCAGTGTGGCTCGTGATCGCGCCATCGCTCAAAGCTCCCTTGACTCGAAGTCGGAAGAAGTGGACGGGAACCCCCGTCCCCGGTTCGTTGGACACGCGCCTTTGCGGCGAGGGTTGCCGTGCGACTTCGCGCGTACGCCTCCCGCGGGCGTCCAAAAACTAAAACACTCGGGCTCCGTACCTGCGGGCCACGTAATCCCCGAGAATCTCCTTGAACTCCTCCACGATGCGGTCGCCCTTGAGCGTCCGCAGATGTTTCCCGTCCACATACACCGGTGCCTTCGGCTCCTCGAAGTTGCCCGGCAGCGAGATCCCGAGGTCCGCGTGCTTGGATTCGCCGGGGCCGTTCACCACGCATCCCATCACCGCCACCTTGAGGTCCTCCACGCCCGGGTAGTCCCGGCGCCACTCGGGCATGCGCTCGCGAATGTGGCCCTGGATGTCCTCGGTCATCTCCTGGAAGAAGGTGCTGGTGGTGCGGCCGCACCCCGGACACGCCGTCACCTGCGGCTCGAAGCTGCGGATCTCGAGCGACTGCAGGATCTGCTGCGCGACCCTGACCTCTTCCGTGCGGTCACCGGAGGGCCGGGGCGTGAGCGAAACCCGGATCGTGTCGCCGATCCCGTCGATCAGGAGCGGTGAGAGCGCGGCGGCCGTCGCCACGATTCCCTTCGACCCCATCCCCGCCTCGGTGAGACCCAGGTGCAGCGGGTACTCCGTAAGCGGCGCGAGCTGCCGGTACACCAGAATCAGATCGCGCACGCCCGAGACCTTGGCGCTGAGCACGATCCGGTCCGCCCCGAGCCCCGTCTCCTCGGCCAGCTCCGCCGACCGGGTGGCGCTCTCCACGATGCAGTCGCGCAGGACCTCTCCCGCGTCCTTCGGGTGCTCGCGGCGCCCGTTCTCGTCCATCATCCGCGTGAGCAGGCGCTGGTCGAGCGAGCCCCAGTTCACCCCGATGCGCACGGCCTTCCCGTTCTCGATCGCGATGCGGACGATCGCCTGGAAGTTCTCGTCCCGGCGGCTCGTGCCCACGTTGCCCGGGTTGATCCGGTACTTGTCGAGCAGCGCGGCCGCGCGGGGAAAGTCGCGCAGCAGAATGTGGCCGTTGTAGTGGAAGTCGCCGACGATCGGTACGGTGCAGCCCAGGTCTTCCAGGCGTTCGAAGAGCTCGGGGACGGCGGCGGCGGCGTACTTGTTGTTGACCGTGACGCGCACGATCTCGCTGCCCGCGTCGGCCAGCGCCCGGACCTGCGCGGCGGTGGCGGCCGGGTCGGCGGTGTCGGTGTTGGTCATCGACTGCACGACGACCGGGTTGCCGCCACCCACGCGCACACCACCGATGTCGACCTCTACGGTCTTTCTCAACGGGAAATCCTCGCTTACGTTGGGCGCCCGGCCCGTTGCGGCCCGGGTGCGTGCTACGCAAGCTACGCGAAAGGCCGCGCGGCCAAAAGCCGCCGTCGCCGCTACCCCGCCTGCAAAGCCATCGACATTGCCGCGAACCCCTCGAACCCCGGTGGAATCATGAAGTCCGAACAGTCGCGCCCCCGCACACCCTTCGCCACCCTACCCATACCTGCCACGCTCCTGTGTTGCACGATCGCCCTCGCGGCTTCCGCCGTGGCGCCGCCCGCCCTCCGGGCTCAGGAAAAACCCACCCTCGCCGTGGAAGACTACGGCCGGTGGGAGCGCCTGGGCGGTGCGACCCTCTCGCCGAACGGCCGCTGGGTCGCGGTGGGAATCAGCCGCGTCAACGACGAAGGCGAACTGCGAATACACGAGACCGATTCCGACTCGGTGGTGGTGGTCCCCTTCGCCACGCGTCCGGTCTTCAGCTCGGACAGCCGCTGGCTCGCCTACTCGATCGGCGTCTCGCCCGACGAGCGCGAACGGATGCAGAAGCAGAAGCAGCCCGTCCGCAACAAGCTCGGGCTGCTGGATCTGGGCACCGGCGAGCAGGAGACCGTCGACGACATCCAGTCGTTCTCGTTTTCGGAGGACGGGCTCTACATCCTGCTCCGGCGCTACAAGCCCGACGGCAAGAAGAGCGAGGGCGTGGACGTCGTGGTGCGGGAACTCGCTTCCGGGTCGTCGCTCAGCCTGGGCAACGTGGCTCAGACGGCCTGGCAGGACGAGGGACACCTGCTCGCGATGGCTCTTCACCTGTCGTGGTGGGTGGGGAGGATCCGAAGCTGAATCATAGGG
>JAPPGI010000149.1 GCA_028874985.1 Gemmatimonadota bacterium
ACTTCCCCACGCGGCATGACAATACGTCATCGAACTTCTGAACCGGTGTACTAGCTGGGTGACGGCCAGGGCCAGGGCCGACATGCGCGCCGACAGGGTCATCGACCAAAACGGGTCCTGACCTCGTCAGGGGCTATCCCTGACGATTCCGCGTCTATATCTATAACTTGTCGCGACAGTACGCACCGATGCCGTCGATTACCCCATCGATGGTATCGAGGCAATGATCCACGAATTCTCGGGACATATAGATGATCCAAGGATGACCGCCAGACTCAGCTTCCGAGAACCACTTGCCCCAACCTTCACTACGGATTCGCCGCACGAACCGCTGCCGTTGTTCGAGTGGCCATTCAAGACCCCAATGAAACATCTTGTTACGGTAAGCGAACAGGGCCGAGACGGTCTTGTGAAGATTGTTGGGTTGTTCCCGTCCACAAAGCCGTGATTGGTAACGATGCCGTGCACCAGAGCGGCCGCCTTCTCGTGGATGCGACGATGGTAACCGTGGTAGGGCCGGGCGATCGCCGACTCGATCGCCGAACGGTTCAGAATGCCTGGCGCACCGCCTGTCAGTAGCGCCTCGTCATGGGCACGGATTGCGTCCGCCCACGTGATTTGGTAGTGGTCGGTCAGCGATTGGCCAACACGTTCATGGCCGTGCGTCGGCGAACCGAGACCTCCTTGATGATTGCCTCGGACTCCTTGGAAACAGGGCGCTGCCCCACATGACCAGACGCTTCCCTGGCGGAGCGGTTCTTCTCCGCAGTGGTCATCACGGCACCGGTAGGCTCGGGGCTTGGGTTCTCTTTGGTCATCGTTTCCTCCGTGGCTGATCTCCTACGCTAGTCTCTTCTTCCAGAGCCGACAACCTCGAGGCCATGTCGTCACCTGACGCTGCTGATGAAGACGCGGATCGGAGTCATCGGCTCGGGCCCGCCTCCGCCTGCGGGACATCCAGCACCTTCCAGTGGCCGCCCTTGTCGGGACCGACCCGCTCGATCCTGCCTGCCGCGCGCAGCTTGTCCAGGCGGTATCGGACGGTCGACTGGGTGGTGTCAAGCGCGGCGGCGAGTTCGCGGCGGCTCGTCGACGGATTCTGGCGGAGGACGGCGAGGATGCGGTCGGGGAGGGGGAGCGGTTCTGGCTGTTTTCTGGCTGTTCCGGCGGGTTTCTGGTGCTCTTCTGGTGGTTGGCCGCCGTTTCTGGCGGTTTTCTGGCGGTTATCGTGTAGCGCGCCGTCGCCCGGGTCTTGTTGCTTTCCAGAGCGCGCCCTGCTCGCGCTCCCGCCCCCCGCACCGTCACCATCGAGCACCATCCAACGTCCTCCCCTGTCCGGTCCCACGCGGCGTAACCTGTTCGATTCCTTGAGCTTGTCCAGCTGATACCTGATGCTGCCCTCGGTAGTGCCAGCAAGCTCCTCCGCGATCTCGCGACGGCTGGCCGAGGGGTTGTCTCGCAGGAACGCGAGGATCCGGTCGGCGAGGCCGCGGCTGGGGTTCCGCCCTTCTGGTTGCTTTCTGGCGGTTTTCTGGTTGTCTACCGGTAGTTTTCTGGCAGATTCGGCTACCGGGGTAGCCTTCGCCGTGGTTCTCTCGGTAGTACGCGGAGCAACGATCCCCCGAGCAACGGCATCGGCGGCCCGGTAGGCTTCGGAGAACGGGAACGTCACCCGCAGACCGTCGCCGCCCGCGTCCGGCCTCCATCTCGGCGTCGGGTTCCCGAGCTCGCGGCAGGTGTCCATCATGCGGCGGATTCCCAGCCCCCAGGCCTCGATCAATCCGGCCCGGAGGAACGCATGGGCGATGCTGGGGTTGTGCGGCCGCGAAGAGCGCTCCCCGGCCAGCTCTTCGGCGCTCCACCCGCGAGTCAGACGAGCCGCGTTCTGGATCGAGATGCGGTCGTCGCGCACCCGGATCCGGATCGGCGCGTGGCTGGCATAGTCACGGTGGACGACGGCGTTGATCACCGCTTCCCGCATGACCGAGCGCGGCACCGGGAAGGTCTCGACGCGGTAGATGCCGTCGTAGGAGATCAGGCCTCGCGTGTACTTCGTGTACAACAGGTCCATCGTGACGTCGACCTGCGTGAAGAGGTCGCCCCTCACCACATCCTCAAACAGAAGTTCCGGCCCGCGAAAGCAGCCGAGTTTCACGTAGGCGCCCGGCACGAGCCGGTGGGGCGACGGGTGGAAGAGCAGGGCGGCCGTCCGCTTCAGGTGGGCCCCCTGCCGCAGATCCAGATTCTCGACGATCTCTTCCAAGGATTCGTCGAGAACCTCGGGGGGAAGCCGCTCGCACTCGACGGCCCTCCGGCGGAACCGGTCGACCGCCCGACCATCGAGATCGTTCAGGCCGACGCCGGGCGAGGCCACGCCGTCCCACCTCCGTCCGAATCTCGCGCGCAGGAGACGACGCAGATCGGCACCGTCGAGCACCCGCTTCGTGCTTCCGGTCCGGTAGTGGAACTCGCCCCGGTAGCTGACCGGATTGCGGTGGGGTGCGACGACGACCTCGATGTACTCTCGGCCGGAATCCGACTTCAGGTTGACGTCAACCGCGATCCCGAGTAGCGACTCCGCCTTGTTCGGGATCTCTTCCAGCAGGCCAAGGACCCCCCTGACCCCGACGACTTCGCCCGCGTCGTCCTTGCCGATCTCCAGGACACCGCCCTGCGCGTTGGCGAATCCGCAGATCCGCTGCAGGTGCTCGTCGTCCCAGGAGCGCTTCCACAGGACGTTGCGGGAGTCAGGCGTCATGGATGGGGTCGCGCCGGTCGGGGTGAGTGAACCGGTCACGGGAATATAGCGTGATCCGTTGAGGGGCCGATCAGCACGCCGGCAGTGCATCGTGCCAAGCAGTGGGCCGGCCGAGGAGGAGCCGCTTGGCGGGCCGAGAAAGACGTGGAGCGGGTCCAAGCGAGAGACAGGCTGAATTCCGAGACGCCGTCTCGGAAATCGAATCAGCGGCCGGAATTCCGCAACGGCGTTGCGGAATTCTTCATCGTGACTGGGCTGGGCGTGCGCTGACCGCACGGAGACCCGGCGTGAGTGAATTGGTCCGACAGTGTCGGCCTTTTCGGCGGATCCCCCTTCGGCGAACGCTGCGACAACCCACTTCCGACGGGTGGTGACGCATCGACTGAGGGCTCGCATCCGGCCCAGGAGATTCCACGGACACCGTCTGTGGAATCCCCAGCGGCCCACGGAATTGGCAGACGCTGTCTGCGGTTTCCCAGCCGCTGCAGGAAGAGGGCGGGCACTGAAACCTCCGACTCCCGGCCAGTTGAAACGGGCAATTCGGAAAACAGTGTCTGCCGAATCTCCTCGGTGGCAGAAACGGAAACCGGCCCTGCCGAGGTATCAGAGGTTATGCCCCCCCTACCCAACCCGCCTCTGCACCTTCCGCCGAAAGTCCTCCCTCGACGCCAGCGACGACACCATATCCCCACCCACATCCGACAACCTGGCCAGATCCATCCGCGGGATGTCGGCCTGGTCGCTGAATACGAGGATCGAATCGAAGTCGAGGTGGTTTCGGTGAAAGTGGGACAGGATGATCGTGGTCAGGCGTGCCTTGTCCCGGTTCGGAACGCCGTAGAGGAAGACTTGGCCGCCGCTCTTCCCCTCCATTCGATAGTCGATCGGGTAGGCCTCGGCGTTCGGAAGGTCCGGGAGCAGGTGATCACGCTGGATCCGTTCCTCGTCGACCGTCTGGGAGAGCAGGTCCGCGAGGTCGTCGTAGAACGTCGAGGTGGCCCGTGACCGCGAGTGGAGCGTGAGGTCGCAGATCCGGGTCAGAGCGCGGCCGTAGCGGAAGAGGGCGTCGGAAAGACGGTCGATGGGCGCGTCCAGATGGAACACGCCCCGGTCCTGGGCGACCCGTTCCTCACCCAGAATCCGCTCGACGAGCTGCCCGCGGCTTCCCGCCAGGAACGCGTCGATGTCATGGTCGTAGCTGATCCGCATCAGCGTGTCGCCCCGGTCGGATAGGCGGACGCCGCCGGGAGCCTCCGACAGGTAGATCGGATAGCGATCCCCGTCGGGGAACTCGAAATCTGTCTGGAGCATGAGCTCGCCATCGGGACGTCGCTCCACGCGGACGGACGCACAGAGCTGGTCACACAGCCGCCTCTGGAGGTCGTCAGGATTGATGGCCATGGAACAGACTCGGGTGATCGGGGTTGGCGCGTATTCCAGGCAGACTAAAGTCCTCGATCAGACACGCAAGGGCACCCTCGAGGGTCTGGTAGCGCGCGGTTTCTTCGGCCGCATGCTCCGACTTCTTCCGTCGGTGATCGCGGCCTCCGTCGCGCGATGGATGTGCGGTTGATACCGGTCGTCTCCGTGCCGGCAGCGGCTTTTGGCACCCCACTTCCTGCGGTCCCGTGGGTCTCGGAAGGCTGGGAACAGGGTCTTCGGGGTGTCGGCGGGGTCATTGCGGGGCGACCTCACCCTGTCACGCATCCTCACCCCCCTTCGTAGCGTTCCCTTGCGCTCCCGCGGGCGGAGTGGACCACGTCTACGATCGTCACAGTGTCGGCGGACTCATCGACGAAGTAGTAGAGGACGTGCCGCTTGATGGACCGCGCGCGGATGTGCTCTCCGGCGAATTCGCCAACGAGAGGAAACGCGTAGGGGTGGGTCTCGAGAGTAACCGTGCCATCCGTGACCCTGGCCAACCAGTCGGTGGCTCGGCCCGGCCCGGCTTCCTCGGCAATGTACCGAGTCACCTGCCTCAGCGATTCCAGTGCCCTCGCGGAGAAGACAACCTCATATCGGCTCACAACTCCAGACCCAGCTCCTCGGCCAGGTCACGGATCGCTTCTCTCGCGGGTATTCCCGGCTCTCCTGCCCTGTGAGCCCGGATCACCTCGCGCCACATGTGTCCGCGCTCGGCCGAATGGACCAGGAAGTCGTAGCGCTCGGGGCTCATGACGACCATGGCGGCCTGGCCGTTCTGGGTGATCGTCTCCACCCGCCCCTCTCGAATCCGGTCCAGGTGTTCGCTCGTGCGTTGCCGGAAATCGCTCAGCGAATAGGTGTCCTGAGTGCGGTGCATGTCGGCCTCCATATGTTATTCGGTTTGAATTCAGTATGATTCCCTGGGTTCGGCCTGTCCAGTCTCCAACGGGGGCTGACGGACCCGACAACTACGATACCCCGCCCATCCAACCATCCCCTCGCCCACACCGCCTCCCCACCTTGGAGTCCCCACCATCCCGGAGACTCCATGGACGACGCCTTTCGGCAGACCCCCACTTGCCCGAGATGCGGCACTGCCGCACATTGCTCGGTACGGATCTTCGCCACGCGAGATCGGACTCGATCCATCTGCTGACGGCGTACGCGAAAGCGGATCGGGAAGACCTCAGCCCAGCTGACACGAAGCTGCTTTCGCGGCTCGTCGCCGCGATCAAGAAGGAGGAACGGAACCGATGACAACCGGACGAACGGGTCTGGTACGCGAGGTGGAAGCGGCCCTTGGCGAAGTGCTTGCCCATGTGCGAGGAGAAACGTCGCTCCCCTGCAGAATCGTCGATGATCCCGCTGCGGAGCACATCGTGGCACTCCGCAAGCGCATGAAGCTCAGCCGCCAGAGATTCGCGGACCGGTTCGGCCTCGACGTGCGGGCGGTACAGGAATGGGAACAGGGGCGGCGCGTCCCGGACCGGGCGGCTCGGGTCTTGCTGACCGTCATCGACCGCGATCCCGAGGCAGTGGTGCGGGCCTTGGCTGAATGATCACCGACCGCTCCAGCCGAACCGCGACCGCCGCACGCGTCGAGCATGGAGCACCGGCAATGACCGGGCTGTCCGCAACCATGACGCCGACTTCTTCGCCCCCAAGCAGCTGAAGGAGGTCGAGTGCCGCGAGCACGAGCGCCCGCGGTGTTTCCCCGTTCGGCTTAGCGGAACCATCGAAGAAGGATCTCAGCGCCTGCAGCGCACCATCGAAGTCACCGGTCAGTTGTCGACTGCGAGCCAGGCTATAGAGCTGCCGCAGGGTCAATTGACCGATCCGGGATGCCTTCTCCAGTAGCCGTGCCGCCTCCAGGAGGTCACCCTCGCGCCCATAGGCCTCGGCCACCATCGCAAGGACCTCGGAGTCATCCCGGTAGCGCTTCCCGACGCGGTCGAGGTAGTCGGTATGGCGTCCGCCGACCGGAAGGTGTTGGTCTCGGAAGCCGTCGAGCACGCCGCCGCGATCGCCGACGTTCCTGGCTCGAAATCCTGCGTGTGAGTGCCATGTACGACTTCGCCAGCCTCGTCCCTCGCCGTTCCATGGTGCTGCAGGGTGAAATGCGCACCGGAGTCGCGCAGCCGGGCTACAAGGTCCGGCGCCAATTCGCGAGGCTCCGCGTGGACCCGCTCGGGGCTCGCGAGCGACGTTGGCAACGTTCTGGATGATATCGCGCGTCTCCCAGCGGGCGATCGACGACTTGCCGAGCCCGGTAATCCTCGCCAGCTCCGCTCGCGACAGATCATACTTCGCCCGCAGATCCCGAATCTCGGTTGGCGTGAGGACGCCCAGGTGTCGGCATACCTCGTCGTGGCGGATGTCTTCCGCCTCGTCATCCGTGTAGGGTCCGCAGGAGGAACAGGTCCGGACCGGGATGTCTACGACCAGCTCGACGCTCCGTCGTCGCCCGCGCCGTAGATGAACGGATCCCGAACGAGCTCGGTCTTGAGGCCCGGGCTCCCGCACATATCACAGGCGTCGGGTCCGTCGAGTTCGCGGAGAACGGTGGGGGGGGATGCGACTCCAGGCATGGCGGTCACGCTCCGAGTGGTGGAAGCTGCGCAGGACGTGACCCGATGATCTGGAGTTTCATGCTCGTCGGGCCAAGTTCGCTCCTTCCAGTGATTTCATGACGATAATTGCTCATATGACATACTCCCGGCTCCCGAGAGTATCCGTTCATCGGTATGAAAGTGTTCAGCATAGTCATTTGGTATCTTCGGTCAAGTCTACTCGACCCCGATCCCCATGGAGCGGAAGGGAGATCACTCCAGTGTGGACCTTGCCTCTGCTCCAGACGGTGACGACCGCAGCCGCGCATCGGCGAGGTATCGATCCGTTCAGTGGCCGATCAGCACGCCGGCAGCGCAGTGAGACCCGGCTTGAGCGAATTGGTCCGACAGTGTCGGACCTTTTCGGGGGGTCCCTTCGGTGAACGCTACGAGAACCCACTGCCAAAGGGTGCTGGCGCATCGACTGCGAGCTCGTATCCGGCCCGGGAGATTCGACAGACACCGTCTGTTGAATCCCCAGCGGCCCACCGGATTCCGCAAACGCTGTCTGCGATTTTCCAGCCGCAGCAACGCGTCCGGCTCATACCGAAACGCCCATCCGCTTCAGGTGGCCTTCCACCTTCGCCCCGTATTTCTCAACACGCCGCTCCAGCTCCGGCAGAGGCCGCGCATACCGCCCCTCCAACACCCTGATCCGATCCACCAGCCCACCCGTCAGACGCTCCACCACCTGGACCGATCGCGCCCTCCACGCTCGCCATCCACTTGTCGCCGACCACGAGCTCGGTGATCTCCGCCGCAGTCAGCGTCGCGTACCGCTCGAGCACCTTCGAATCCAGCCGACTCTGCGCCGCCTTCGCCACCTTGAGGAGGTAGTCGTTGGCGTCGGCGAGCCGCCCGATGACCTTGTTGATCCCGGGACGCCGCTCGACGCGAACGGACGCGCAGAGCTGGTCGCACAGCCGCCGCTGGAGGTCGTCAGGATTGATCCGCCGCCATGCGCCCGAGTGGGCGTCGGAGATCGACTTCGCGACACTCCGCGAGGAACCCAGCGGGCTGGTCAGCAGGAAGACGCTTCAACGGCGCCATCCCGACATGATCTGGTCCGCCGGTGCCGGCACCGCCTCGTCCGGTGGAGCGGGGAGGCCGGGGACGATCCGGCGTCGGCCGACCTGACGGCGTTGGTGTTGGGTCTGGCCCGCGACCTCTCGCCGCCGGACATGGCCGAACAGCTCGCGATCCTGCGGCGTGCGCTCGAAGGGTACGGGACTGCGGACCTGGAAGGATTCATGGCCCGGACGGTGGACACGATGTTAGAGTTGAGGGACTACCCGGGCCGATTCACGAGGGAAGGAGCGACGGCGATGGCCGAGGTGATCGACAGATTCAGACAGGGTATGGAGGAGCTGGTCCAGAAGGGTGAGGCGCGCTTGATGCGTCGGCAGGTCACTCGGAGATTCGGCGTAGAGACGGCTGGGCGTTTGTCCCGGCTTCTCGATGAAACGCCCCGTCCCGAAGACGTCGACAGGGTCATCGACGCCTTGGTCGAGTGCGCCACGGGCGACGAGTTCATCGAGCGGGTGCGGATGGGTTGAAGGCGAACCACTCCGAGTCGGACGCAACCGTGGTCGCCGCCAGAGCGTCCGCGCGTTCCGGAGACTCCGCAGTCCGAAGGTAGTCGGACACCTCTCGCGTCACAACGTGGCGAACCTCCCCCTCGACATGGTCTCCAACAGAATCGTTGGCAACAATCATGTTGGGAAGCGCTACCTCACCTAGTACCCTCCGCGATGTCGGTACGGCCTCGACCGCTCAACCGCGAACTCCCAGATCCCCTCCAGGTCGTCCCTCCCCTCCCGCATCGCCCGACTCGTGATCCCGACCAGCTGAGTCCTGATCTTCAGGTGAGGGCTCACCTCCATCTCAACCTCTCGTTCCCACGGATACCGCTTCGAAGGGAGCAGCGTGACCGGGACCTTCCTGCGGCCGCGATGTTGCCTCCGGGGGTTCAGGCACTCCCTCGCGCGTCGCAGTGCTTCCGCCCAGCCCTGGCCGTCCAGGCGATCCAGCGCGACCGGCGTGGGGTCGATATTCGCCCCTTTGATCGCGCGCCGAGCGGAGTACTGCCACGCGTCGCGCGACCAGAGCACGGTGACCTTGTCGGGTCTTGCGACCTGCGGGCGATACCGGGTCAGGAGGAGCGGCCGGGAGATCTCCCGCTCGATGAGTCGCGCGACCGGCCAGTCGTCGTACTTCATGCCCTCGAGGTTGACGCCCAGCCAGACCGCGCCGTCATGGGAGTAGTAGCCGGCGTTCCACTGGACACCCTCGTTGCCGTCCGAGATGCCCACGACGCCGCGGGATGGGCTGCCGAAGTCGCGTCCGCGGCATTGGAAGATGTCTCTGAAGAGGCTCTTCAGGGCGTCGGCGGGTTGGGTGGGGGCGGGCATGGGGGGCTAACCGCTTAGCTGAGCTGGCTCACTCGAACTCCGACCGCAGCAAGCCGGACTGCCTGATGATCGACCTCAATGTACCGGCGCGGAGATCACGGTGATCCGGCACCGGAACAGTCACGGTTCTGTGGGTTCAGTCTTCTGCATCAGCACATGACTGCCGCGTCGTCTCACTTCGGCCAAACCGTGCGAAGCCAGAATCCGGCAGACTGCACGGCCAGAAAGGACGCGGAGCCTACCCAACCGCAACCTCGACGTGGGTCACGTAGACTTCGCTCCGCAGGCGCCTCTCGATTTCCTCGGAGGAAGCGGTCTCGAAGAAGAGAGCCAGGGCTTCTTCGAGGTTCGACCGCGCTTCGGCCACGGAATCTCCCTGGCTGGCCACATCCACCTCCGGGCACAGAGCCACATACCCGTTCCCGTCGCGTTCCACAATCGCGGTCAGCTGTCTCGTCATCCTGTGTTCTCCGTTTCCGATCCGAGGACTCTGAAGTTGGCTGACCTGGCGAGCCCAGACAACCGATCCAGGACTCGGACTCACGCCCCTTGGGGCACCGTCGAGTCTGGCACACCCCAATTCCCAATACACACCAATACTGTTGACAACGAATTTGTTGTGTATATCTTCCCACCCATGACCACCCACCCCACCCCCATCATCCGCAAGTTCAATCCCGGCCTGCTCCAATCAGACGAGGGAATCAGCGAGCAATTCGTGGTCCGCCATCACGAACTCAGCCTCCTGCTCGACGACCTCCGGGGCAACATCGCGTCCCCCTCCTGCCAGCACATTCTGGTGATCGGGCCTCGCGGCAGGGGCAAGACGATGCTCCTCGCACGGGTCGCGGCCGAGCTGCGCAGCAACGAGGACTTCGCCGCATCACTGCTGCCGGTCCGGTTCATGGAAGAGAGCCAGGAGATCTTCAGTCTCACCGACTTCTGGCTCGAGACCATGTTCCATCTGGCCAACGAGGTTGACGAACACGACGCCACGCTGGCCCGGGAGCTGCGCGACACCCGGGAAGCGCTGGCGCCGCGCTGGCGGGAGCAGATCACCGAGGCGCACGCCCGCGCCACCGTACTCGATGCCGCGGACCGACTGGGCAAGCAACTCGTCCTCATCGTCGAGAACCTGCAGTCGCTCTTCCGTGACGTCCACGACGACTTCGGCTGGCAACTCCGCGAAGTCCTTCAGACGGAACCGCAGATCATCCTGCTGGGCTCCGCCACCAGCCGCTTCCGCCAACTCGACGATGTGAGCGAGCCGTTCTTCGAAATGCTCCGCATCGTCGAACTGGAGCCGCTGGACACCGACGAATGCCGTCGCCTGTGGGAAGTCGTGAGCGGGAAGCGCGCGAGCCGGTCCGAAGTCAGACCCCTGCAGATTCTCACCGGCGGCAACCCCCGCTTGCTGGTGATGGCGGCCGAGTTCGCCCGGCATCGCTCCCTCCGCCGGCTGATGTCCGAACTGGTCACCATGATCGACGAGCACACCGAGTACTTCCGGGGTCATCTGGAGGCGCTGGCGAAGACGGAGCGGCGTGTGTACATCGCCGTGATCGACCTCTGGCGGCCCTCCTCGGCAAGCGAAATCGCAGTGCGGGCCCGTGTGGACATCCGGGTGGCGTCGACCATGCTGGGACGGCTGGTCGAACGCGGTGCGGTGCTCCGGCAGGGTCGCGGCCGGAAGCGGCTGTATTCGGCTGCGGAGCCGTTGTACAGCATGTACTACAAGCTGCGGCGGGAGCGGGACGAGGCGGCGGTCGTGGAGAACCTGATTCGGTTCATGGTGGCGTGCTATGGGTTGGGGGACCTGTGGAAGTTCTCGGTGCGGCTGACCGGTGAGGCGGCGGAGTCGGCGGCCCTTCGACGGGGAATCCGGCGGGCGCTCCTGAACAGACCGCCCATCGGCGACTGTCTTGTCGACAGGAAGTGGGATGCCATCCAACGGGCTTCGGAACATGCAAGGACCCGCGCGGAGACCCGGGCAATCGAGGAACTTGAGGAAGCGGTTCAAGCGGCGGCTGAGGCGGAGGACTTCGAGAGGGTCATCGAACTCGTGGACGAAGACCTGTCGTCCCGGTGGCAGGAGACCCAGGAGCCCCCGACGGATTCGTACACCGCGTGGACGAGGTACCTGAAGGCGCACGCTCATGAACAATCGGGGAATGCCCGCGCCGTTCTGTCACTCTCCGACCAGGCGTTGGCTTTTGCTGACAGCCGCGACGAGACTGTGCAGCTGTGGACGGCCCTGACGCTGGCCATGAGGGGAGCCGCACAGCACAGCCTTGGCGAGTATCTTGCCGCCATTGATACATGTGACGACTTCATGCGCCGGTTCGGGCTCTGGCACCATGGGCGATTCGAGGCGGTGATCGCGGAAACGCTTGTTACGCGCGGGTGCTCCAAGGGGCATCTCGGCGACGTGCGCGGCGCGATCCGCGACTACGACGAAGTGGTGGGTCGATTCGACGGTACCCGTGACCCCGAAACGCGGGCGAGCCTCGCTGCCGCGCTGATGAGCAAGGCCCTGGCATGCCGACGCCTCGGCGACCGCCTGGCGGAGATCCGCAGCTACGATGCCGTTATCGAGCGCTTCCAGTCCTCTGACGTTCTGCACCTCCGGCGGGACGTGGCGCTCGCCCTGAGCCGCAAGTCCATGGCGCAGGCCGATCTTGGTCTGGCCGACGAAGCCCTTGCGAGTTGCAAGAGGTTGGAACAGGTAGTTCGGTCCTGGCCCGGAAACGAGGAAGATCCCTCGGCGGAACCTTGGGTCGATTGGTTGACATGGCGCGTCGAGGGCGCCAGGTCACTGGCCCTGGCCGTCCAGGAGAACTATCGAGCTGCGTTGGCCTCGTTTCAGGCTGCCTATGTCGTGTTCCTCACCGACGACCAGGTGACGACGCGGCAGATGCTGGAACTGGTGGCCGGGTTGGTCGCGAGAGGTGTTCCACCCCAGGACCTGTTGGCCGTCCTGGCGGGCGACGTCGGCAAGTCCGCCAGCCTGCGTCCGTTGATCGTCGCCCTGCATGAGCGCGCGGGCGACCCGATACGCGCGCCGCGGGAAGTCGAGGAGGTAGCCGCGGACATTCGTGATCGGTTTCGCGAAGCTGAGAAACGGGTGCGAGCGGGGCCATCCAGCTGAGCTCCGGGGACACCACTGGCCGCTTCGCCTCGCATCCCATCCCCAATCAGGCCCATCCAACCATCCAAACGCCCACGTCCCTCCCCCACCTTGGAGTCCCAACCATCCCGGAGACTCCGTGCACGACGCCTTTCTCAAGTCGGTCTTCGCCGACCGCCGCATGGCCGAGATCCTGATCCGCCACCACGCACCCGAGTGGGCCACGGAGATCGACTTCTCGACGCTTCGCGAGGAATCCACCGGGCTCGTGAGCAAGAAGACGCACCAGCGCCGCCACCCCGACATGATCTGGTTCGCCGACACCGTCAATGGCGAAAGAGTCCTGTTCCTGCTGGAGTTCCAGCGCACCATCGAGCGCCTTATGGCCCTGCGCACGACCACCTACGCCGGACTGACGCTCGAGGGAATCGCCGCCGGACCAGACCTCCGTCCCGGGGATCCGCTCCCGGAGTTCGTCTATCTCGTCCTCTACCACGGCGACGGCCCGTGGACGGCCCCGGCCCGTCTGGCCGACCTGTTCCAGCGCTCCGATCCGGGACGGTACCGTCTGGTCCCATGGGGTGACGCAAGCGACGACGGGTCGCGCGGCGATCTCGCGGCGGTGGTCCTCGGCTTGGCCCGCAACCTCTCGCCGGAGGATATGGCCATGCACCTGTCCGCCCTGTGGCGTGCTGTCGATACGAACGGAGATCCGGGCCTGGATGGATTCATGGTCCAGATGGTGGCCACCATGTTACAGTTGAGGGACTACCCAAAGAAACTGATGAAGGGAGGAGCGAAGACCATGGCAGAGGTGGTCGACAGATTCCAGCAGGGCATGGACGAGTTGGTCCAGAGGGGAGCTCGGCAGGGTCGGGCGCAGATTCTACGTCGGCTGGTCACTCGGAGGTTCGGCGAAGAGACGGCCGGGCAGTTTTCCCATCTACTCGACGAACCCCCTGGTCTCGTAGATATCGACAGGGTCACCGACGCCCTGATCGAGTGCGCCACGGGCGACGAGTTCATCGACCGGGTGCGGAGCTACTGAAGAACCCGCAGCTCTGATCAGTTCAGCCCAACCACCGCGCATGGTGTTGGTCGGACTGGGCGTGGATCCCGCTGCCCTCCGGCGAAGATGGAAGAAGGCGTCGCTACATCAGGTTTTCCAGCACGGCCGCCCGCTCGACCAAGGGGTGATCGGAATCAACCGGGATCACTGATCGAATTCCCGTGGAATGAGTGATCGGAATCCCGTGGCGGTTGGCGATGTCGATGCGAGCGACGTTGCCGAACTCGTACTCAAGACTCGCTCTGAAGACTACCGGGAATCGCCCCACCACTGGGATCAACCCGTGGTGGTGCACACGTTTACGCCAACGGTTCAGGAGGAACGGTGGTACATCAAGGTGTATTTCCTGGAGACCGACGGAGACGACCGGAAAGCGGTGTTCATGAGCGTTCATCGAGCAGGGAACTGAGATGAAGATCTTGCGGGAGGGAGACCGCGGGTACGCTCTGGCGCCGGAACGCGGGCGGGTCGAGATAGTCTACGAGTACCTAACGGTCGAACTCGAGAAGTCGCAGGCCACGGTCGGCAACGTCCTCGTCGGCGTGGATGCCGAAACCGGAGAAGTTCTGACGGTGCCGGCCCAATCGACGCCGAAACTGAACTGAAAGCAGCGAGGGAGGCGGGGAAACGGGAGGTGATGAGCGTCCGGATGCCGCGGGAGCTCGACGACGTGCTTCATCTCGTGGCGGACCGCTATCGCGTGGCGCCCAGGCGGTTCGCTCCCGCGGTCATTCGATACTATCTCACTTTGGCTCGCGCGAATGCCGACATGGCTCAGCGTCTGCGCACGCTCTCCAAGAGCCCCTTGGCGACGGGGAGGTGTCAGAAGGATCTGCGCTTGAGGATACAGCGGGAGCTTCTTGTGTGGTTGCGCGACATCGCGGTCGCGACGGACGGAGCCACCGGGAGCGATATGGTTCGAGGCGCAATCGTGGCGGCGAAGGAAGATATGCTCGACGATCGCGCAAGAGAGCGGCAGCGGCAACTGGAGGCGATTGCCCGGGCCGTTTAGGTCCGAGACCGGCACCTCAGGCCTCTGGCAGACCGGTCCAGTCGATGGCGTTGAGCCGCTGTGCGTAGCTGTCGTCGACCGCGCCTTGCTTCCATCGGTCCCGGACGGATCGCCGGCGCTTCCAAGTCGAAGTCCACCACCAGGACGCGCTGGCCGGAGTTCGCGATCTCGTAGGCCACGTTCAGGAGGGCGGGGTATGACTCGGCGTTCGGTAGGTCCGGCAGCTGGGAACGCTGGGGATGCTGGGGACATATCCATGGTCATTGAAAGCACCGCAAATCCCTTGGCGACCTGAACCACAGTCTCGGTCATAGTTAGCAGAGATTGACGATACACCATTTTCCATCGCCCTACGACCAATCGACCAGAAGTGGACATCTAGCCGGACATTCCACAGTATCATAATCCACCATCACCCCACACAGCCTGCCGCCCGACCATGACGGACGACCGCCGATACCACCGCACGCATCCGTGGATCAGCTTCCGGCACCACCTGGAGCGCGCCGACCCCCTCCACTGGTCGCTGCTGGGCGAGGCGTCCGCCAGGTGCGATCAGGTCGCGCAGGCCGTGCTCCCACCCGCCGACGCGCGGAGAATGCACCAGCTCTACCTGGTGAAGGGCGTCCGGGGCACGACGGCGATCGAGGGAAACACGCTGAGCGAGGAGCAGATCGCGGCCCATGCGGAGGGGCGGCTCGATCTTCCGTCGTCCCAGGAGTACCTGAAGAGGGAGGTCGACAACGTGCTCGGTGCGGTCAACGACGTCTTCGACGGGATCATGGGAGGCAGCCCGCCGGCGCTGACGCCGGACTGGATCGCCGGGGCCAACCGGCGCCTGCTCGAGGGTCTCGAAGATCACCTGGAGGACGGTGTCGTGCCCGGGGAGATTCCCGCGCACCCCGTCGGAGTCCTTCGCTACCGGGGCGCCCCCCGCGAGGACAGCGCCTTCCTGCTGGGCTGGCTCTGCGAGTGGCTGGAGGGAGACGGCTGGCCGGTGCGCCCCGATCGGCGC
This sequence comes from Gemmatimonadota bacterium, assembly GCA_028874985.1. Lineage (GTDB taxonomy): Bacteria > Gemmatimonadota > Gemmatimonadetes > Longimicrobiales > Gaopeijiaceae > Bin94. Next base: position 15,427 of record JAPPGI010000149.1, read on the forward strand.
GAGGACCGCACCGCGTCGGCGATTCTGCGCGCCGTCTACCTGCACCTGTACCTCGCGTGGATACACCCCTTCGGCGACGGGAACGGACGCACCGCCCGGCTGGCCGAGTTCATGATCCTTGCCCGGGAAGGCGTGCCGTCGCCCTGCGCCCATCTGCTCAGCAACCACTACAACCTCACGCGGGCGGAGTACTACCGGCAGCTGGATCGCTCCAGCCGGGCGAACCCGGGTCGCGGGGACCCCCTCGGCTTCCTGCTCTACTCGCTGACGGGGTTCGTCGACGGTCTGCGGGAGCAGGCCCGGCATGTCGCGGACATCCAGCTGGGGCTGGCCTGGGAGCACTTCGTCTACGGCGAATTCCGACGGATGCCGTCGTCGACGGCCATGAGGCGGCGCCGCGAAGTGGCCCTGGTGCTGGGCCGGACCGGCGCAACGGTCCCAAGACGGGCGATACCGGACCTGAACGCCGACCTGGCCAGGTCGTATGCGCGGAAGACCGGCAAGACGCTGACGCGGGACATGAACTGGCTCGTGCGGCGCGAGCTGCTGGAGAGAGGGCGCGAAGGGTACCGGGCGAAGGTGGAGTCGATGCGCGCCTTCCGGCCGGCACGGGCCCGGGAAGCCGATCGGAGCGAGACCGGCTGATTGGACCGGGCCCGACCAAATACCGGCTCCCTACCATCCCTGAGACTCCGTGCACGACGGTTTCCCCGAGTCGGTCCTCAAACCCCAGAGGACATTCAGTGAGCGACCACTACACCTACCGCATCACGTGGTCGGCCGAGGACGGGGAGCAAGTGGGCCTATGCGCCGAGTTTCCGTCGCTGAGCTGGCTGGCGCCTACCCCGGGAGAAGCCCTGTCGGGCATCCGGCGCCTGGTGGCCGACTGCGTGGACGACATGCGGACCAATGGCGAGCCGGTCCCGGAGCCGATCGCGGACCGGGCGTACAGCGGGAAGTTCATGGTGCGGGTGCCGCCGGAGACACACCGTGCTCTGGCCATTCGGGCGGCGGAGCAGGGAGTGAGCATGAATCGCCTGGTGAGTGCCCGGCTCGCGAGGGAAGGCTGAGGGTCGAGCGACCGGCCCGTCCGGGATCCCCCTAACAGTCACGGTTCCTGTGGCTTCCATCTTCTGCATCACGACATGGCTGCCGCGTCTTCTCACTTCGGCGAAACCGTGCGAAGCCGGAATCCGGCAGACCGCACGGGCCAGAAAGGACACGAAGCCTACCCAACCGCAACCTCGACGTGGGTCACGTAGACTTCGCTTCGCAGGCGCCTCTCGGTTTCCTCCGTCGCGTTCCACGATCGCGGTCAGCTGCCTCGTCATCCTGTTCTCTCCGTTTCCGGGTCCGAGGACTCTAAGGTTGGCTGACCCGGAGAGCGCCAGCAACACCCGTAGGCCCCTCCGCGTCAGAGCCCAGTGCAACGTCTGACGCCAAATCGGCCAAAACGACACAACTCCGGCCAAAGCGAGTCCAGTCGCCGGGTGGGGGCGACGAAGAGGTTGGGAAAACCGCTACCTCGTCAGAAACACGCTGACGTAATCCACCCCGTCGTTCGCCAAGGCGAAGTCCACCCGCCCATCCCCATCGAAGTCACCCGTCGCCACACCGTAAGGGTTCCCGTCGATCTCAATCCGCTGAAGCACCGGCGCGTCCCCTCCGACCAGCACGGCGACCTCCCCACCGGCGTAGCTCGCGACCAGCACCTCGGCGCTGCCGTCACCCGTCAGATCCGCCGCCGCGCTCTTCGTCGGGCCGCTCGCGATCTCGTATCGGCCGGCGGCGCGAAACGACCCGTCGGCAAGTCCGTGCCAGATCGCCAGCAGACCCGCGCCTTCTCCGGACGCGGCCGCCACATCCCGGCGACCGTCACCATTCAGGTCCGCCGCGACGACCGAGAACGGGCCGAAGGGCGCCGGCAGGGTTGCCCGCGGCCGAAAGCCGCCGTCCCCCTCGGCGACAAGGACGGCCACGTGGTCGGGATTCGGCGTGATCAGGTCCGCGAGGCCGTCACCCGTCACGTCGGCCAGACTCATGCCCCGGTACGGATCGCCGCCGACGTCGATCGACGGTGCCCCCGAGAATGTGCCATCCCCGCGACCCCGGAACAGCCGGATGGACTCGGGCGACCGGTCGTCGACCAGGAGGTCCGCGTGGCCATCGGAGTCGATGTCGTGCAGTCGAACGGCGTGCGGGTGCGGCGAGACGTCGACGCGGAGTCTCGAGTGGTTCCGATGTTCGAAGCCCCCTCCGGCGATCCCGAAGAGCAGCGTGACATAGTCCGTCTCGTGGTTCGCGACCGCGAGGTCGGCAAGCCCGTCCTCGTCGAGATCCGCGACGGCCAGGTCCACCGGATTCTCGCCGGCGGCACCGGACCACGTCACCTCGAAGCGTCCATTATCCCGACCGGTCAACGCGAAGACGCTCTGGCCGCCGGAAACCACGAGGTCCAGCCTCCCGTCGCCATTCAGGTCGTGAGCCAGGATCGCGCTGGTAGGGCTTCCGACGACGGCGTCGACCCGATCGAACGAGAGTTGTCCGGCGGCGTCAGCCGGTGCAGCCGCAAGGGCGAGGCCGCCGGAAGCGAGGACCGCGAGTCCGAGGGAAGCCAGTGAGGTCGTTCTCATTACCCTAGGATTGCCGGTGAAGGGATGGGGCGTCAAGGCGGGGCACATGGCCCCGAGTGCGCGATACCGGAGGTTGGCAGGCAGACGGGATAGGTGGCCCGGAGAAGTGATCGCCTTAGGCCGATTATCACCACGTCAACTTGACGAGCGCGCCATACGCAAGCTGCTGTCAGAAAGGGACCGAACCGCCATGGAGGGCCGCGATCATTGCCGATCCGAGCGCCGCGCCTGTTATCCGCGGGACCGGAGAAGGAGGAAGCGGACCGATGACTACCCGAACCGACCTGGGACGTGAACTGGAAGCGGCTCTTGCGGAAGTGCTCGCCCACGTGCGAGGCGAGGCGGTACTTCCAATCCGTATCGTTGACAATCCCGCTGCGAAGCACATCGTAGCTCTGCGCAAACGCATGAAGCTGAGCCGCCAGAAGTTCGCGGACCGGTTGGGGCTCGATGTCCGGGCTGTCCAGGATTGGGAACAGGGGCGACGTGTCCGGGACCGCGCGGCCCGAGTGCTGCTGACAGTGATCGATCGCGATCCGGAAGCAGTCGTCCGCGCTCTTGGGGAATCGACCCCGGCCGCGACTACAGCGGATGTGGTCTGCGGTTTTCCAGCCACAGCAGGAAGAGGGCGGGCATTGAAACCTGGCGGTCGCGCACTTCGCCCGTCTTCCGGTCCACGACCTCGAACGTCGGCCCCGCGTAGTCGACGAACGGCACCTTCTTCCTCCTCGTTCAGGGAACCTCCGGCGAGGAGGGAAGAAGGCGTCGCTACATCGGGTTCTCCAGCACGGCTGCCCACTCAAGCCAAGGGTGATCGGAATGAACCGGAATCAGTGATCGAAATGGAATGGAATGAGTGATCGGAATGCTCTGGAATCCGCAGGCCCATCTAGCCATTCAAGCGCCCGCGGCTCCATGCGAAAGTGGGTCCCTGCGAATCCACGGAGCCGCCATGTACGACATCCTCCTCTGTACGGCCGTCGCCAGACTCGGTGAGGGGCCTGGAGTTACGGGTGTCCAGGGCCGATGAAGACGACTCGGTACTTCGACGAGCAAGTGCTGCGGAAACGTCCCTACATCGACCCTGCCTGGTGTGTTGCCGTGGTCGCTTCACCGCATGCGTGGGAGAGGCAGCCGGATGGCCGTTTTCGGTTCTGGGGCGAGGTCAGGCGACCGGGCGAAGCCTTCACGCGCGTTCTTCGAGTCGTTACCCTCGAAGATGGAGAGACCATCCACAACGCGTTCTTCGACCGCAGCTTCGGAAGAGGATCCCCATGAAGCTCCACTACTACCCCGAGACCGACAGTCTCTACATAGAGCTCACCCAGGAGCCCGGCGTGGAGACCAGGGAAGTCGTCGATGGCGTGAACGTGGATATCGATGCCCGCGGGAACCTGGTTGGCTTCGACATCGATCGCGCTGCGAACCGGCTTGATCTCTCCTCGCTGGAGACCACCGCACTGCCGCTCCGCTCGTACAGGATCGGGTGACGGGGGGGCGACAGACACCGACCCAGGCGGGCTGGCTGGATCTGCTCGCATTCGACAAGGATGGCCGCTTGGTGGTCTACGAACTCAAGCGCGGTCAGCTGATCCAGGACGCCGTAACCCAGGTCCTGGCCTACGCCTCGGACCTGGACGCCATGAGCACCAGCCAGTTGGCGGCGCACATCGCCGACCGGTCGCAGCCGCTCCGCCACCGCGTCCAGCACTGCCCCGCGCTCCTTCCCGACAGGCACGTGGATCGGAACAAAGAGCCCACCGGCGCCGGTCTCGATGAGTTCGGGCGGAGTTCTGTCCCGCAGCGGCTCGAGCGCGTGGCGCAAGGCGGCCGCAGGGTTCTCCCGCCAATCGACGGCCTGACGAACAGACGATTGGCTGGACAGTCGGGGACGCCTACACGGCGGGCCCTTGCCCATCAGCCGCAATCGGTCGGAGCCCCCTGAGCGGCACGTAGTAGCGGACGTAGCGGCGCCCATCGGACCAGCGGGCACCCTCCGGATCCTCAACCCAGCACCGTGGCGCGCTTCGTGACCCGGTTGACGCGTCCTTGCAGCCGCTTTCCCCGGTAGCGCCTCACCCCAGCCGCGCCCTCACCACGTACTGCACATCCATTTCGTCCACGACCCAGGTGTAGATTTTGCCGTGCTGGACCCAGAAGTACTCGGTGAACGCGGGGGTGAAGGCGAAGCGGACGGAGCCCAGATGGTCACCGTCTTCGCTGAACAGGTCGAAGAACGCGGGAGCATCCGCCGGGGTGAGCCGCTGCACCCAGAGCCGGCCCTCGTCGTCCACGAACATGCGTCTCAGAACGGGCTTGAAGTCCGGCAGAAGGGCCGCTACGGCTTCGGCCGCACCGCGCGCCTCGGGGCGGTCCTCGACGTTCTCCTCGATGTAGGCCGAACGGTCTTCGTCCGTCACCGGCATGGCGGGCACTCCGGCCTCGATCACAAGCACCGTGTCCCCGCCCTCGCCGGTTCGCACAATGCGGTAGGCCCCGGTGTTCGCGTGCCAGAATCCGCCGGACGGGTTGACCTCGACCGTCTCGCCTGGCACGAAGTGGCGTCCCAGGAACCGCAAGCGCCCGTTCGATTCCCGGTAGTGGTGGTAATATGATCGCGAAACGCGTTCGCCGAGGTAGACGGAGTCGACGGCGCCGTCGGACAGGTTGTGGTACTTGTAATAGCGACGCCATGTACTCTTGCTCCAGCCGTGTGGCGGCGGGTAGGGCTGTTCCTCGTCCGAATGGGACTCGTATCTCCAGTAGCGTCCTCGATTGTCGAAGACGCCGCTCCACATGGCGGCGTACCTCAGTACCGGCTTGTTGAACCGGCGCACCTCCTGTCCGTCCAGGTCCACCCCGACGATCCTCCACTTGCCATGATCGTGGATCCACAGCAGCGAGTCGCCCGACAGGATGATCCCGTTGGCTGCGGTGATCTCGCCCGGACCTTCGCCCTGCCGGACGATCGTCCGCAGGTACTGCCCATCGGAGTCGAAGACGCGAACCTCCGAAGCCTGGTGGTCCAGCACGTAGATGGTGCCATCGCCGGTGGCCTGGATGCCCCTGATGTCCCCGAAGAGGAGATTGGGGTCGTCCCCGTCGAGGCTTCCGAACCTGAGGTCCACATGTGCTTCGGCGACGTCGGGGCCGACGGCGTCGATGTCGGGGAGGTCGGGATGCCGCACGAGAAGCGCACCGTTCGGCAGGGTCTCGCGCAGAGGGGGCTGCGCGGCGGATTCCGTGGCCCACGAGGAGACCGCGGCGGCCATGACGGAGGGTAGGGTCAGGAGGTGGCGCGGTGCCCGTAGGGTCCGGTGCGTGTATTCCGCT
>JAPPGI010000100.1 GCA_028874985.1 Gemmatimonadota bacterium
TGGAAGCGGTCCCGGGCGCCGCGAGAGCGCGAATCCGAAACCGTACATGGTCAAACCGGCCTGTGATCGGACGATCTGGGACGCTCATGCTCGGACGGGACCGCGAACCCGTGATTCGGGACGGTCCTGCGGGAAGGGCCCCGTGAATCCGAGAACCGGCGGTTGGGGAATCGCGGTGCCGGGACTGCCCGGGCCCGCGGTCGAACCGCAACGCCCGCCGCCGCGGCAAATCAAGACTACCAGGTCGTGATCAACGTGGTGACCGAGGCCATGGTCACGGAGAAGACGGGGATGCCCCAGAAATCGTCATGGGGTAGGAAAGGTTCGGTTACCCCCGCGGCCGCCAGCCCGGCCCCGAACCCGAGAACAGTGCCGGCCAGGGTACGCGGCGGACTGTCGACTCCGCCCGCACCCGCCGCCACGGGAACGGCGACAAGGGTCGCCAATCCACCCAGGAATACTGCGAACGACAACAGACCTTCCAGATACACGGTCCGAGTCCCCCACTCCCACAAGCCGGCAGAGACCATTGCGGGGATCAGCGGTATCGTCGCCCCGGCCAGGGTGAAGGCGAACACCCTTCCGCGTGAGACCGCACTGTCCGGCACCTGGGGTAGTCTCCAGAACATGTAGTGCGTGTCCGCCATACCGAGGCCGACGCCCGGCGCCACAGTCGGATTCTCCGGAGTACCGGTCCGCGTCGAACCGTGAAACGGGTTTTCCCGTGCCTGTAGCATCCAGGCGCCGAGTGACCGGCCCGGCTCGCCGGACCCGGCCTGAGCCGTCAGGTCCGGGGGTAGCGCTGCCAACCCGGCTGCCATCGCCGCCGACAGCAGGATCCGGGTTCGGGCATGGAGTGTCATTGCCACGGGTGGGCTCTCCTCTCGTTACTAACCGGTCGTGATCAACGTGGTGACCGAAGCCCAGGTCACGGAGAAAACGGGGATGATCCAGACGACGGGTAGGAAAGGGCGGGTTACCACCGCGGCCGCGATCCCGACTTTGAGCCCGACAACAGTGCCGGCCAAGGTACGCGGCAGACTGTCGACTCCGCCCGCAACCGCCGCCACGGGAACGGTGACAAGGGTCGTCAATAGACCCAGAACGCCCTCGGGAATCCCCTGATATTCCTTGCGATCGGTCGGATTCCCCCACTCCCACAAACCGGCCTGGATCATTGCGGGGATCAGCGGGATCGTCGCCCCTGCCAGGGTGAAGGCGAACACCCTTCCGCGTGAGACCGCACTGTCCGGCACCGGAGCCGGTCTCCAGGGCATGTCGTGCGTGTCCGCCATACCAAGGCCGACGGTCGGCGCCACAGTCGGATTCTCCGGAGTACCGGTTTGCGTGGAACCGTGAAACGGGTTCTCCCGTGCCTGTTCCATCCAGGCGGCGAGTGACCGGCCCGGCTCGCCGGGGCCGGCCTGAGCCGTCAGGTCCGGGGGTAGCGCTGCCAACCCGGCTGCCATCGCCGCCGACAGCAGGATCCGGGTTCGGGCATCAAGTGTCATTGCCATGGGTGGGCTCTCCTCTCGTTACTACCCGGTCGTGATCAACGTGGCGACCGAGGCCCAGGTCACGGAGAAGACGGGGACGGCCCAGACTTCGGAGCGGGTTACTCCCGCGGCCCCCACCCCGAACAAGAACCCGACAACAGTGCCGGCCAAGTTAAGTGGCAGACTATCGACTCCGCCGCTGGCCGCCGCCACGGGAACGGTGACAAGGGTCGCCAATACACCCAGAACGACTTCGGTCGGGCGCAGATTGACCATTGCGGGGATCAGCGGTATCGTCGCCCCGGCCAGGGTGAAGGCGAACACCCTCCCGGGTGAGACCGCGTTGTCCGGCACCGGAGGCGGTCTCCGGGACATGTCGTGCGTGTCCGTCATACCGATGCCGACGCCCGGCGCCGCAGTCGGATTCTCCGGAGTACCGGTTTGCGTGGAACCGTGAAACGGGTTCTCCCGTGCCTGTTCCATCCAGGCGGCGAGTGACCGGCCCGGCTCGCCGGGGCCGGCCTGAGCCGTCAGGTCCGGGGGCAGAGCGGCCAGCTCGGCTGCCATCGCGGCCGACAGCAGGATCCGGGTTCGGCCATTTGCGGGCTTTGCCATGGCGGACTCACTCCCTTCTGCACATCTTGTCCGTACGGGATTATCCGAGGTGTACGACTTGATCCGGCCTACGACGAGCGTGTCCACGCAGTTTCACATGACGAAACGCCAGCAAGCAACCCCGCCGCGATCGGCCCGGGGAGCCCGTGGACGAAGTCCCCACGGCGGATCCATCCACGGACCTCTGGCCCTGCTCGCAATCGCCGTCCTCGTCCCGCTCCACGAAGCGGCCGCCCAGTCCGTCACGGCCGTCTCGTGGGGCGGCTCGTTCGGCCGCGCCGTCAACGAGGGCGTCAACGTCCCCTTCACGGAAGCCACCGGAATCCGGGTGATCGTCGAGGACTACAACGGCGGGCTGGCCCAGATCAGGGCGCAGGTGGACGTGGGCAACATCCGGTGGGACGTGGTGGACCTGGAGATCGCCGACGCGGTGCGCGGGTGCGACGAGGGCCTTCTGGAGCCGATCGACATCGAGTCCCTGCCTCCCGGACCCGACGGGACGCCCGCCGCCGAGGATTTCGTTCCGGAAGGCCGGACCGAGTGCGGGATAGGTCACCTGTGGTGGTCGACCGTGTATGCCTACAACGCCGACAACATCCCGGGCGAGAGGCCGACGACCATGGCGGACTTCTTCGACCTGGAGAAGTTTCCCGGGCGTCGGGGCATGCGCCGGGTCCCCCAGGTCAACCTCGAGTTCGCTCTGATCGCCGACGGGGTGCCGCTCGCCGAGGTGTACGCCATGCTCGACACGCCCGAGGGGCTCAACCGCGCCTTCCGCAAGCTGGACACGATCAAGGACCGGGTGGTCTGGTGGGAGGCGGGCGCGCAGCCGCCGCAGATGCTGGCCGACGGCGAAGTCGTGATGAGCACCGCCTACAACGGACGCATCTTCAACGCGCAGGTGCTGGATAACCAGCCGTTCGTGATCGTTTGGGACGGGCAGCTCCTGGATGTGGGCGTGATCGGGGTGGTTGCGGGGACGCCGAGGATGGAGGAGGCGCTGCGGTACCTGGCGTTCGCCACAAGCGCCGAGTCGCAGGCGCGGGTCGGCCGCCGCATCTCCTATTCCCCCGTCCGCAGGTCCGGTGTGCCGCTGGTCACCTCCCACCTCACCGCCGGGGTGGCCATGGCGCCGCACATGCCGGCGAGCCCCGAGAACGTGAAGCGCGCCCTGCGCTACGACTGGGAGTGGTGGGTGGACAACCAGGACGAGATGAACGAGCGGTTCAGCGCGTGGCTGGCGCGGTAGGAACGATCACGACAACCGCGGGTGGCCGAAGTCCCCGAAGGCGGACCCTGCCGCTTATCACCGCGATTCTCTCCGCGGGGTGCGCCGGCGCGCGGCCGGCACCCTCCGGCCCTGCTTCCGGCACCGACTGTGATTCGCCCCCGTTCGCCACGGACCGTGCCGTCCCCGAACCCTCCGGATTCGAGCGTCGCATAGGCGAGACCGCAGTGTCGGTTCTCGTCGGCGTCGACGGGCGGGTCAGGGAAGCGAAGATCGAGACCGGCTCCGGTCTGCCCGCCTTCGACCAGGCGGTGCTTCTCGCCGCGCGCGCCGCCCGGTTCCTGCCCGGCATGGTCGACTGCAAGCCGGTGGAGCAGTGGACGACGATGAGGTTCCCCGGCGAATCGGCCGGCACGGACGTCCCTCCGTCCTACCTCAACAAGCGCGAGATGGAACGGGCCCTGGTACGGGAGTATCAGCCGTTGCTGAGGGTTCGGCGAATCAGTGGTACGACCATTGTCTGGGTCTACGTGGACGAGCAGGGCATGGTCCGGGAGGCGATGGTCCGCAGAAGTTCCGGACACACGGCCATTGACCGCGCGGCACTGCGGGTCGCTCGGGTGGCCCGGTTGTCGCCGGCCATGAAGGATGGCGAACCGGTGGCGGTCTGGATCAGCTTCCCCGTGAACTTCTCGGTTCGCTGACCACTACCCGGACCGTCGAATCCGTCCGACCCCGGCTCAACCCCCTCCCGTCACTTCCCCCAGCCGCCCCGAGATCTCTCGCAACCGCAGCCATTCCTGGTAGAAGAACGGCAGCATCATCATCGATTCCATGAACTGGAACACGTACATGACCAGGGCGAAGATCGCGCCGTACTCCGCCGTCTCCTGCACGGCGGCGCTCACCGCGAAGACCAGCAGCGCGATCATGAAGACCCAGTTGATCCCGAAGTTGGCCGCCTCCAGGTCGGAGAGCCGAATGTTCCAACGCATCATGGCGCGCAGGTGCCCGCCCAGGCGGCGCGGATCACCGCTGGCGACGGCGTCGACCTGGCGTTCGTGCTCGTCGTTGAGCCCCTGGTTGTACCGGGTTGTCAGCCTGCCCGTGAGGGCGTAGAGGACGACGGTTGCGGCGGCGGCCGCGAGACACCCGAGGAAGACCCGGAAGTTGAGCGCCGCGACGATCACCATGGTTCCGCCCAGCCCGAGCACGCTGTTGATGAGCTCGGGCAGCGAGTTCTCGAAGAACTCCACGATCTCGCGGAGCATCCCGAGGCGCGCGGTTCGGGTGGAGGTGCCGGTCCCTTCCGCCGCCTCCACCATCTCTTCGCCCAGCGTCGCGTAGATCCCCGCGTAGGCCCGGCTGTCCACGAGGCGGCGAACCACGGCGATCCCCATGGTGACGACGCCGAGGATCGCGAGCTCGTACAGTCCCCGCGCCGAGTTCGCGAGAACGCTGTCGATGGCGCGGCCGATGACGAGCGGGAAGAGGATCCACCCGGCCGCCTCCAGAACGACGAGGGAGAGCGTGAGCGCAAAGCGCCCCGCGAAACGCTTCAGGAGTGCGTGCATCCGGACTCGGCGGCCTCGCCGGGAGTCCCCGGCGTCAGGGGGTCGGGTGGCGCGGAGGTCCGCGCCGGGCCGCTAAAGTGTATGCACCGAGGAGGGTCGTCCGGCAAGGGCCGGCGGCGGTGCCGCCCGTTGGCGAAGGACTCGCTGCAAGGGAACTGCTACAGCCGGAAGCCCCGGAGAACCGTCCGGTGTCCCTTCTGGTGGACAGCCCGTGACGACCCGGGGGACTCACGTACATGGTGACGGTCGGCGGGCTCGACCATCTCCTCGCGGTCGGCCGAGGCGGGATCCGGTTCGGCGGCGCTCGATTCGATGACCTGGCCGGCGCCCAGGATCAGTCCCATGGAGAGGACCAGCCCGAGTGTGGTGAACCGGCGGTTCCAGTGTTGTCTCAAGTGTACCGTTCTCATTGTTCCTTCCCTTTCGTCTCCCGCCGGGCGCGGCCCCCGGCGACGCCTGGAATAAGCAGCAAGAAGCGTGCCACAATTCTCCCACGCTTCCGCCGCCACCGGTCTTCATGGTCTAGTGGATGCCGTCGGCGGACGCAGGGTTGCATCCGACGGGTCTCCGCCCGCGTTCCTGCGTTATCTTCGTGGCCCTGGCCGGGGAGCCGCGGATGGTCCCCCGCGAGACGCCGGTCGTGCATTCCACCGCGCAGGGAGGAGAGGTAGTCGATGGTTTTCAGGTCTCACACGACACGCCACCGTGTCCCGCTTGTCGCCCGCAGGGTGCGGGACGGGGCCGGGTCGCACCGGACGCCCCTGGTGGCGACCGCCTTGTGCGCCGGTCTCCTCGTGCCCCTGCCGGTGGCGCCGCAGACCGCACCCGCCGGTTCCGACGGTGCGGGCGCCACCGGGGGGATCACCGTCGTGGAGGGAATCCGGGTGGGCCACTTCACATACCCCGACGCCCCAACGGGATGCACGGTGGTGATCACGGACGGGACGGCGGTGGGGGGCGTGGACGTGAGGGGCGGAGCTCCCGGCACCGTCGAAACCGACCTCCTGGACCCGGTGAACACGGTGGAGAGGGTCGACGCGGTCTTCCTGGCGGGCGGAAGCGCCTACGGCCTCGGCGCGCGGCGCGGCGTGATGCGCTACCTGGAAGAGAACGGCCAGGGCTACCCGATCCCCGGCCTCGGCGTCGTTCCCATCGTGTCGGGCGCCATCATCTTCGACCTGCGCGTCTCGGGCGGCGTGCGTCCCGGTCCCGATTGCGGCTACCGGGCGGCGACGGCAGCCGGGGCGGATCCGGTGGCGGAAGGGAGCGTGGGCGCGGGCGCGGGCGCCACCGTGGGGAAGATGCGAGGGATGGCCTGGGCCATGAAGGGCGGCACCGGCACCAGTTCGGTGACCCTGGAGAGCGGCCTGGTGGTGGGTGCGCTGGCGGTGGTGAACGCCGTGGGCGACGTGGTCGACCCGCGCACCGGCGATGTGATCGCGGGCGCCCGCACGGAGGACGGGGGATTCGCCGATGCGCGCCGCATCGTGCGCGGCGAAGCGCCGTCCCCCCGGGAGGGCGAAAACACCACGACCGTCGTCGTGGCCACCAACGCGCTCCTGACCAAGGCGCAGGCGACGAAGGTGGCGCAGATGGCCCATGACGGACTGGCCCGCGCGATCGTCCCCAGTCATACGCCGAGCGACGGCGACACGGTCTTCTCTCTGGCCACCGGGGCCCTGGCGGAGGGCTTCAGCGTGGGCCAGGTGGGCGCTCTCGCCGCCGAGGTCGTGGCCGAAGCCGTCGTGCGCGCGGTGCGTACCGCCCGCGGCCTGCCCTCGATCCCGGCCGTGCGGGACCTGCCGGCGGACGAGGGATGAGCGCCGCGGTCACGCTGGGGATCCTCCTCCTCTACGTCGCGCTCATCACCGCGGTCGGTCTCGCCATCGGCCGCCGGGTCTCGGGCACGCGGGACTTCTTCGTGGCCGGGCGCGCGCTGGGTCCCGGGCTCCTCTTCGCGACGCTGCTCGCGGCCAACATCGGTGCGGGCTCCACGGTCGGGGCCGCGGGGCTGGGCTACGCGAACGGCATCGCCGCGTGGTGGTGGGTCGGCTCGGCCGGAATCGGCACCCTGGTGCTCGCGCTGTGGCTGGGGCCGCGCATGTGGCGCGTGGCCCGGGACCATTCGCTACGCACAGTCGGCGACTACCTGGAGCACCGCTACGGCCCTTCGGTGCGGGCCGCGATGGCGATGCTCCTCTGGCTCGGCACGCTGGCCATCCTGGCCGGCCAGCTGATCGCCATGGCCTGGATTCTCGAGGTGGTGGCGGGCGCGCCGAAGTGGCTGGGCGCGGTGGCGGGGGGTGTGGTCATGACGGTGTACTTCGTCGCGGGCGGCCTGCTGAGCTCGGCCTGGGTCAACCTGGTGCAGCTTGTGGTGCTGACGGTCGGCTTCCTGATCGCGGTGCCGCTGGCGGTGGGGGGAGCGGGGGGCCTCTCGGCGGTGCTGGAGAGCGCGCGGGCGGTACCCGGACACCTGGACTTCATGAGCAACGGGAGTTCGGGGTGGACGTACCTGGTGCTGCTGGCCCCGGCGTTCATCGTGTCGCCGGGGATCCTGCAGAAGATCTTCGGGGCGCGGGACGTGCGCACCGTGCGCGTGGGCGTGGGAGCCTGCGGGGTGGCGCTGATGCTCTTCGCGGTGCTGCCGCCGGCGCTAGGAATGGTGGCGCATGCGGTAGCCCCCGGGCTGGACAACAGCGAGTTGGCGCTGCCGGTGATCCTGACCGAGGGGGTCCCGGCGTGGGTGGGGCTGCTGGGGCTGGCCGCGGTTCTCTCGGCGGAGATCAGCTCGGCCGACGCGATCCTCTTCATGCTGGCCACCTCGCTCTCGAAGGACCTCTACAAGCGCTTCGTGAAGCCTGCCGCGACGGACCGGCAGGTGCTGAAGGTCGCACGCGTGGCGGCGGTGTCGGGCGGGGTGGCCGGGGTCGTGCTCGCGGTGGTGATCCCGAACGTGGTGGGGGCCCTGACGATCTTCTACGCGCTCCTGGGCGTCAGCCTCTTCGTGCCGGTGGTGGCCGGGCTGCATTCGCGCCGTCCGGGCTCGGTGGAGGCGCTCGCGGCGGCGGGGGCGGGGGTGGCGGCACTCCTGGTGGCGCGGTCCGCGGGGGCCGGGGGCTGGATGCCTCCGTCGGCGTGGGGACTGGCGTTCGCGGCGGCTGCGTACGGTGTGTTCCACGCAGCGCTCCGGATGGCGCGACGAGGGAACGAAATGTCAACCTGACATGACGTTGGCCTTCCCCCCCGAGATCCACACCTGCGAGATGCACACGGGCGGCGAGCCCGTGCGGATCGTCACGGACGGCTATCCTCCCATCCCCGGCCTCACCATCCTGGACAAGCGCCGGTACGCGCGCGAGCACCTGGACCACCTGCGCCGCTTCCTCATGCACGAACCGCGCGGCCACGCCGACATGTACGGAGTCATCCCGGTGGAGCCGGACGACCCCCGCGCCGACCTGGCCGTGCTGTTCTGCCACAACGAGGGCTACTCCACGATGTGCGGCCACGCGACCATCGCCATGGCCAGGTGGGCGGTGGACGAGGGGCTGGTGACGCCCCGCGAGCCCCGCACCACCGTGCGCATCCAGTGTCCGTGCGGACTCGTCACCGCGCATGCGCGGGTCACCGGTGGCCGCGCCGGGATGGTGCACTTCGAGAGCGTCGGCGCCTTCGCCCCGCTGCTCGGCGCGAAGGTGGAGGTGGAGGGCGCGGGCACGGTCGAGGTCGACGTCGGCTACGGCGGCGCCTTCTACGCCTTCGCGCCCGCCTCGCGCTTCGGCCTGGACGTGCGCACCTCGCCGGCGCGCACCCTGGTGGACGCCGCGTGGGCGGTGACCTGCGCGGCCAAGGCGCAGCTCGATCTCGACCACCCCGACCATCCCGACCTCGCGTACCTGTACGGCACGATCCTGACCGACGGCACCCCGGGCGACGAACGCCCCAGCGCCAACGTCTGCGTCTTCGCGGACCGGCAGGTGGACCGCAGCCCGACGGGAAGCGGGGTGACCGCGCGCATGGCCATCCAGAAGGCGCGGGGGCAGGCGGGGGTGGGGGACGAGCGGCGGTTCTCGAGCGTGACCGGCGCGGTGTTCACGGGGTGCGTCATCGGGGAGACGCTCGTGGGGGAGCACGAAGCCGTGACGGTGCTGGTGGGGGGGCGGGCGCACTACACGGGCACGGCGCGCTTCCGGGCCGAGGAGGGGGACCCGCTCGCAGGGGGATTCACCGTGCGATGAGGCGGGGTGGGGATTGTGCGACGGGCGCGCAGGGCGCCTATTGCCCCGCATGACTTCGGTGGAAGGACGCATGGACCGGACGGGCCGCGTCGTGCGGGCCCCCGGCGAGGACCGGGCCGGGCGCATGGACAGGAAGCGGTTCCTGCATGTGGCGGGGGCGGCGTGGGGGGCGGTGGCGTCCGCCGCCGCCGGCCGGTTCGTCCTGAACCCCCCGCTGGACCGGATCGGGCTCCAGCTCTACACCGTCCGCTCCCTCATGGCGGAGGATGTGGCCGGCACCCTCGACGCGGTGGCCGCCATCGGCTACGACGAGGTCGAGTTCGCGGGCTACTTCGGCCACGACCCGGCCGAGATCCGCGGATGGCTCGACGGCGCGGGGCTGTCCGCGCCCGCGTCGCACGCGCTTGTGGAGCACCTCGCCGGTGCCGGGCTCGAGGCTTCGATCGAAACGGCGGGCGTCGTGGGTCACCGCTGGCTGGTCCTGCCGTGGATCGGCGAGGAGATGCGCACGCCCGACGGCTACCGGCGACTTGCGGAGATGTTGAACTCGGCCGGGGCGGCCGCCGCCCCCGCGGGCGTCCGGGTCGCCTACCACAACCACGCGTTCGAGTTCGATGCGCTGGACGAAGACGGCGTCACCGGGTACGGGCTCCTTCTCGAGCACCTCGACCCCGCGCTGGTGGACCTGGAGATCGACTTCCACTGGTCGGCGGTGGGAGGCGCGGACAGCGCGGCCCTGCTGAGGGAACACCCCGGACGCTTCCCCCTGTGCCACCTCAAGGACCTGACCGCCGACGGACGCATGGCGGACGTGGGCGCGGGGGAGATCGACTGGGCAGGGCTCTTCGCCCTCTCCGGCACGGCGGGAATGCGGCACTTCTTCGTCGAGCACGACAGCCCGGGCGACCCCCTCGCGTCCATCCGGGCAAGCTATCGTTACCTGTCCACGATGTAGGCCCGTGGACGCCCGACCTTTCACCTCCATGGAGACAAAGGGGAACCAAATCGATGAATGACGGATCCGGTGGAAACGGCGCCGTGAACAGGGAGCGCCTCTTTCTGGGCAGCTGCGTCGCGCTGATCGCCACCTCGGTGGCCTTCGCGACGGTGGCCGCGATCATGTTCACGCTGAAGGGCGAATTCGTGCTGACGAACGCCGACGTGGGCTGGATCGCGGGTGCCGGGCTGTGGGGCTTCGCGGTATCGCAGGTGGTCTTCGCGCCGCTCTGCGACACCCTCGGGATGCGCACTCTGGTGCGGATGGCCTTCGTCGGCCACCTCGGCGGTGCTCTCATCATGATCTTCGCCACCGGATTCGGGACCCTCTTCGCGGGGGCGCTCGTAATCGCCATGGCCAACGGACTTGTCGAGGCCGCCTGCAACCCGCTGGTCGCGGCGCTCTATCCCGACGACAAGACCGTCAAGCTGAACCGGTTCCACGTCTGGTTCCCGGGGGGGATCGTGCTCGGGGGACTGGCCTCGTTCGGCCTCGACAGCGCCGGGATCGAGTCGTGGCAGCTGAAGGTCGCCCTCATCCTGATCCCGACCGCCGCGTACGGCGTGCTTCTGCTGGGGCAGCGCTTCCCGGCCACCGAAGGGGTTCGATCCGGCGTCTCCATGGGCGAGATGTTCCGCGCCACCCTGACCACCCCGCTCATGCTGCTGATGCTGCTGTGCATGGCGATGACCGCGTCGATCGAACTCGGTCCCAATCGCTGGGTGTCCGCCGTGCTGGAGGCGGGGGGGATGGCGGGGATTCTGGTTCTCGCCTACGTGAACGGGATCATGGCGGTCATGCGGTACTGGGCCGGGCCGGTGGTCCACCGCCTGTCGCCCACCGGCATCCTGCTGGTCTCGGCGGTGCTCTCCGGCGCCGGTCTGCTCTGGCTGAGCTTCGGGGGCTCGGTGGCCTCGATCGTCGCGTCGGCCACGGTATTCGCGGTCGGGGTATGCTACTTCTGGCCGACGATGCTCGGCTTCGTCTCGGAGCGCATCCCCAGGAGCGGTGCGCTGGGACTGGGGCTGATGGGGACGGTGGGGATGGCCGTCGTGGGGCTCGTGACCACACCGTTCATGGGAGGGATCGCCGACGAGGCCGGCCACGAGGCGCTGGACCAGGAACAGACGTTCATCGTGTTGCTGGAGGCGAGCGCCGTACTCGGATCGGAGTCCCGGGACAAGCCGGGGCCGGAGGGCGACGAGCTGAGGGCGGCAATGGAGACGGTCACCGGCGTGCTTCCGCCGGTGGGCGAGATGCCGGACCTTCCGCCGGTCGAGACCGCGAACGCCCTGCGCGCGTTCGTCGAATCGGGATCCGCCTCGCCGGCGGTGGAGCGGGCCCGGGGGATACTGGGTCTCGCGGACAACCACGGTGGGCTGGTTTCGTTCCGTTACCTGGTGCCCCTGAGCGGGGTGCTGGTGCTGATCTTCGGCCTGATGTACATGAGGGAGAGGCGTTCCGGCGGCTACCGTGCCGAACGGTTGTCCTGAACCGCCGAGGCTGGCGCGCGCGTGAACCCGCACATCGGGCGGCGGCTCCGCTACGGCATGGTGGGCGGCGGTCCGGGCGCCTTCATCGGCGGGGTGCACCGGATGGCGGCGGCGCTGGACGGGGAGTGGGAGCTCGTCGCGGGGGCCTTCGCGTCGCGGCCGCGGCGCTCGCGGAAGCAGGGCCGGGCGCTGGGGCTGGACGCGCGGCGCGTCTACGGCTCCTACCGCGAGATGGCCGAGGCGGAGGCCGCGCTGGGCGAGGACCGCCGCATCGACGCCGTCGCGATCGTCACCCCCAACCACCTCCACCACCCCGTCGCCCGTACCTTCCTGGACGCGGGCATCCACGTGGTCTGCGACAAGCCCATGACCACTTCGCTGGCGCAGGCCGCGGACCTCTGCCTGACCGTGGAGGACAGCGGCCTGACCTTCGCGCTCACGCACAACTACACCGGCTATCCGATGGTGAAGGAGGCGCGCCACCTCGTCCGCACGGGGCGGCTGGGCACCCTGCGCAAGGTGGTCGCCGAGTACCCCCAGGGCTGGCTCTCCACGCTGCTGGAGGAGACGGGCCACAAACAGGCCCGCTGGCGGCTGGACCCGATGCGGGCGGGCCGGTCTTCGGCCGTGGGCGACATCGGCTCGCACGTTCACAACCTGGTGCTTTACGTGACGGGGCTGGAGATCGAAGCGGTCGTCGCCGACCTGTCGGCCCAGGTCCCGGAACGCTGCATGGAGGACGACGCCGGCATGCTGCTCCGGTTCGCGGGAGGGGCGGCCGGGGTCCTTCTCGCGAGCCAGGTGGCGACCGGAGAGGAGAACGGGCTGACGCTCAGGGTCTACGGGGAGAAGGCCGGGCTCGAGTGGCGGCAGGAGCAGCCGGACAGGCTGCACCTGCTGTTTCCCGACGCGCCGAGGCAGACGCACACGCGCGGGAACCCCTGGCTGTCGGCGGAGGCGCGCCACGCGACGCGGTTGCCGCCGGGACACCCGGAAGGCTTCATCGAGGCGTTCGCCAACATCTACCGCAGCGCGGGGAGGGTGATCGGCGCGTCGCTGGCGGGGGCGGAGGCGCACCCGCTGGACCGCGACTTTCCCGACCACATGGACGGGGTGCGGGGGATGCACTTCATAGATTGCGTGCTGAAGTCCGATGCCCGCCGGCGGTGGGAGGACGTGGGGACGTACCTGTGAGGCGCCCGGTGACGCTCTTCACGGGCCAGTGGGCCGACCTGCCCCTGGAGGTTCTGGCGGAAAAGGCGGCCGCGTGGGGGTACGACGGCCTCGAGCTGGCCTGCTGGGGAGACCACTTCGACGTGCGGGCCGCGCTCACCGACGCGTCCTACTGCGAGGGACGGCGGGACCTGCTGGCCCGGCACGGCCTCGGCGTGTGGGCGATCAGCAACCACCTGGCCGGCCAGGCCGTTTGCGACCGGATCGACGACCGGCACCGGGCCATCCTCCCGCCCAGGGTGTGGGGCGACGGCGACCCGGATGGGGTGCGGCGCCGCGCGGCCCGCGAGATGCGGGACACGGCCAGAGCCGCCGCCCGTCTGGGCGTCGAGGTCGTGAACGGATTCACCGGAAGCCCGGTCTGGCACCTTCTCTACTCCTTTCCGCCGGTGCCGCCCGGGTGGATCGACAACGGTCTTCGCGAATTCGCCGCGGCCTGGAATCCGATCCTGGACGTGTTCGCCGCGGAGGGCGTCCGTTTCGCTCTGGAGGTCCACCCCACCGAGATCGCATTCGACATCGTCACCGCGGAAAGGGCGGTGGCGGTGCTGGAGGGGCACCCGGCCTTCGCCTTCAACTACGATCCCAGCCACCTGGCCTACCAGGGCGTCGACCATGTCGGCTTCATCCGCCGGTTCGGAGACCGGATCGCGCACGTCCACGTCAAGGACGTGTGGTGGTCCGAGCGACCGGTGTCCGCCGGCGTCTTCGGCGGGCACACCGACTTCGGCGACGCGCGCCGCTTCTGGGACTTTCGCTCGCCGGGGCGCGGGCGCGTAGACTTCGAGGAGGTCGTGCGGGCGTTGAACCGGACCGGGTACGACGGTCCTCTCTCGGTCGAGTGGGAAGACGCGGGCATGGACCGCGAGCACGGCGCGGCGGAGGCGTGCGTCTTCGTACGCGGGCTGGTGTTTCCGCCGTCCGGCACAGCCTTTGACGCCGCCTTCGGCCGGGACGGCGAGAACCGCGCCCACCCGGGGTAGCGCAACTCATGGAGGAGACTTCGATGCGGACGCTGATCGCGATGACAATCCCGCTGTTGACCTGGACGGGGGCGTGCGGAGGTCGCGGTGGCGACGGAGGGGCGGATGGGGGTCGGGTGCCGGGGACGAGGGAGGCCCGGGAGGAAACCGCGGTCGAGGAACTGACGCCCGAGGAGGAGGCGGCCGGCTGGAGACTCCTCTTCGACGGCACCCTGGATGCGTGGAGGGGCTATCGGCGCGAGGACGCACCCGCGGGCTGGTCGGCGGTCGACGGCACCCTCGCCTTCACCCCGGGAGCGGACGGCGGCACACTGATCACCAGGGAGCGGTTCGGCGACTTCGAACTGGCCCTGGAGTGGAAGGTCGCGGAGGGCGGAAACAGCGGCGTCTTCTACCGGGCGACCGAAGCGGAGCGGGCGCCCTACTGGACCGGTCCGGAACTCCAAGTGCTCGACAACGCGGGGCATCCCGACGGACGCGTGCCCGAGACGTCGGCCGGCGCCAACTACGCCCTGCACGCCCCGGTCGCGGACGTGACCCGGCCCGCGGGCGAGTGGAACCGGGTGAGGATCGTGGTCCGGGGCGCGCGGGTCGAGCACTGGATGAACCGGGTCAAGGTCGTGGAATACGAGCTCTGGACGGACGAATGGCGGGCGGCGGTGGCCGCGACAAAGTTCGCCGAGTGGCCCGCCTACGGGATGGCCGAGGCCGGGCACATCGGGCTCCAGGACCACGGAGATCCGGTGTGGTACCGGAACATCCGGATCCGGGAGTTCTGAGGCGTCCTTGGGTCCGGCCCGGATTCGCGCCCCGGTGGCGCGCCGGGGCGGCCGTCGCGGACGGCTTCGCCGCCGTTGCTCTTCTTGACAAACCGGGAACTCCACAGTCATGTGAAGGGTAGGATCGGAGTTGTCGAAACGGGTTTGGCCGCTGCCGACACCGCCCGGGAAGGAACGCGGGCAGCGGCCGGGCTGCTGCGGAAAGGACGCAAGCGATGAACAAGCTGAGCCGAGGAGCGCTGTGTGGAGCCGTGACGCTGGTGGTCGCGGGCTGCGATCTCGCCCCGGAGGCCGAACAGATCCCCACCACCATGGAGATCGCGCCGAACGACACGATGTTGCTCGTCGACGATCAGATCAAGCTGCGGATCGCGGTGCGCGACCAGAACGGGGAGGAGATGGCCGGACCGCCCTCGTGGGCGACCGCGAAGTGGTTCGTCGACGGACGCAAGGACGCGATCACCATCTCGCCGCAGGGGGACGTGGTCGCGAAGAAGGGGGCTTCGCTGGGACTCACCGCCTTCCTGGCGGGGATGGAGCCCGCCAAGGCGCGGCTGCGGATCAACCCGAGCAGCGTGAAGCTCTCGGTGGCCAAGTACTACTTCAACCAGGTCACCCAGAACGCCGAGGGCACGGTCCCGGTCCTGGCGAACCGCCAGGCGCTCCTCCGCGTCTTCCCTACGGGCGACGAGACGAGCTACTTCCGGCCGAACGTCCGTGCCGACTTCTACAGGGACGGCCAGATGGTGCATACCGTATTGATGCCGCCGGCGGGGGACGAACTGCTGACGGAGGTGGTGGAGGGCAACCTCGTCAATTCCTACAACGCCGTCATTCCCGGCAGCGTGTTTCAGGAGGGAACCGAGCTGGTCATCGAAGTCGACCCCGAAGGGGTGATTCCCAGAAAACAGGGGAGCCAGACCCGGATGCCCGCGACCGGCCGGCAGCCCCTCGACATCCTTACGCCGGAGCAGATGCAGCTGGTTCTCGTCCCCACCGTCCTCAACCAGAGGCCCGACGCGGTCGTCCCTGCGAGTTGGTCCAGTGGTGTCAACCTCGACGTCGAACACATTCGGAATCTGCGCAACCTGCTGCCCATCGCCGACATGACCGTCGAGGCTCATGCCACTCTGTACACGGATGCGAACCTGACAAACCGCACTGGTTGGGCCGAGTTTGTTGGGCAGATCTGGGCCATCTGGCAGACCGAAGGACGGAACGCCTACTACTACGGTGTCGTCAAAGTGCCCCCAGGATCCCCGCTTGGTGGCCGGGCCTATGCAATTGGCCATCCGCCCGTGAGTGTCGGGGCCGACGACACGTGGACTTTCGCGCACGAGGTGGGCCACACCATGAGCCTGTACCACTCGGGGTGCAACGTCAACAGAGACGACCCCAATTACCCCTATCCGGATGGGAGCATCGGGACATGGGGGTACAACTTCGCAAGCGGCGACCTGGTGAATCCCGACTACGACGATGTGATGGGTTACTGCCCCCTGAATTACTGGGTCAACGGCTACCAGTTCGGAAGGGCCTTGAGATACAGGGACAGACGACACGGTCCCGCCGAGCCCCCCCCGCCGGAGCGGACGCTGCTGCTCTGGGGAAGCGCCAGCCGGGAGGAGGTCAGCCTCCAACCCGCATTCCTGATCAGGTCGCCTCCGACGGAGCCGTCCACCTCGGGCCCCTACCGCCTGGAGGGAACAGGTCCCTCCGGCGAGGTGCGCTTCGGCTTCGACTTCACGCCGGTCCCGGTGGAGCACGGCGGCGCGCACTTCCTCTTCACCCTGCCCTACGATCCCGACCGGGACGGGGTGATCGAGCGGATCGTGCTGTCGGGTCCGGGGGGCGAAGACGTCCTGACCCCCGGCAGCACTCCGCCCATGGCGATCATCAGGGATGGCCCCGATGGCCCGATTCGCGCGTTCCTGCGGGACTGGGACGGCACCGTGCCGGCCGGTCTGGCGCGCGAAAACCTTTTTCCACAGATCATGTTGAGCGACGGTATTCCAGGAGGCGTACGATGAAGAGGAGGCATACGATGAAGGTTGGATTGATTCAGGCCCTGATCCTGGGCGCGGCTCTCGCGCACGCGCCCGCCGCGGGGCAGATGCAGGTTGAAGCGCGGGGCGGACTCACGGTCGGCAACCACTCGGCTTCCTTTGCGGGCATGGATGTCGTGCCCGCGGTGTCCGTCGATGTGGTGGTCCAGCGGCAGATGCTCTCGTCCATTGCGGTCTACGGGGGGTTCTCCCGAACTTCCTTCGGCTGTGAGGAGGGGTTCTGCAAGGACCAGGACCCGGCCATCACGATAGTGGGCAACCACGGAGTGCTCGGTGTCGAATGGAGCCCCAGCGGCATGGAACAGAGCCCCGCGAGGCCCTGGCTGAGAGCGGGCGCGATGTTCGGCTCCACCAGAGCCGGTACGCTGGGTGACGACCCGGAACCCGGCATCGGCATCCACATGGCGGTCGGTCTTTCGGTGGGGTCCGGTCAGTTCCTCTTCGTGCCGGGGTTCTCCTACAAGCGCATGGCCGCGACTCAGGGTGACGACAAGGGACACGCAACGGCGGTGTCCGTGGACCTGGGCTTCGCGTATCGGATCGGGGGCGGAGGAGGCTGAACCGGACCGTCCCCGGGGCAGGGCGGCGGACCCGTTGCGCCAGGCCCCGGGGACGGTTACGATACCGGCGATTTCGATGTTCGGTTGGGCCTGTGGCGGGGGAGCGTGGGCTGCGAACAGGAGGCTGGAGCAGTGGAGTCGCCGTTGCGAGGAGCGTCGTGTGCAGTGGCCGCGGTCGCGGTCGCGGTCGCGGCCGTGGCCTGCGCCGACATCGCCCTGGAACCGGACAGGGTCCCCGCGGCGTTGGAAATCACGCCCAGGGACACGATGATCATGGCGGGTGATCCCGCCAGACTCACCGTTCACGTGTTCGACCGGCAGGGCGATCTCATGCCCGGACCTCCGTCCTGGGCTCCGCCGAAATGGACCGTGAGCGATCAGCGCGCCCTCCGGATCGCGCCCGACGGCGAGCTGGATGCGCTGAGAGGCGGCGACCTGGTGGTTTCCGCCAGGGTTGCCGGGCTCGACGTGAGTACGGGCCTGCGGATCAATCCCCGGAGCGTGCGGCTCGGCGCACCCGTCATCTACCTGAACCAGGTCATCCAGAACCCGGAGGCGAGCGTTCCGCTCATCGCCGGCCGCAAGGCGCTGCTGCGCGTCTTTGTCACCGGTGACCAGGTGAGCTTCTACCGGACGCACGTCCGCGCCACCTTCTACCTGGAAGGCCGGGAGGTGCTCACCGAGGTGATGCCTCAGGGCACGGATCTGCTTCCCGACGAGGTGCAGGAGAACCGTCTCGACCGTTCCTTCAACGCGGTGGTCCCGGGCGATCTGGTCCAGCCCGGACTCGAGCTGGTCGTCGAGCTGGACACCGAGGGCACGGTTCCGAAGTCCCCGGGCAGCGAGACAAGAATTCCGGCCCGGGGCAGGATGCCCCTGAACGTCATCGACATGCCGGTGCTCGATCAGACGTTCGTACCGACGCTGCTCACCTGGAACCGCGACGAGTCGGTCTTCGAGTGGACCCGCGACCTGAATCCGGAGAGCCCGCAGCTGCAATTGGCCCGCACTCTGCTGCCGATCGGGGACATGAAGGTCACGGTTCGCGGGACCTACGAGACGGACGCCGACCTCAGAACCCACGAAGGGTGGCTGCAGTACCTGCGGGAGATCGAAGTCCTCTGGAATGCGGAGGGGAGGAAGGGATACTACTACGGAGTCGTACAGCTCCCGCAGGGGTCCTATTGGGGGGGGTACGGCTACTACGATGGACGACACGTGAGCGTCGGCGCACCCAGAGCCGGCCTGTACAGCCACGAACTGGGTCACAACTTCACCCTTCGTCATGCCCCCTGCGGCGACGCCGCCGGCCCGGATCCGAACTACCCGTACGGCGGGGGCAGCAGCGGGAGGTGGGGATTCGACTTCAAGCGCGGCATGCTGGCGGATCCCGGTTTCTACAAGGACCTCATGGGCTACTGTTCGCCGGATTGGGTCAGCGACTATCACTTCGTGAAGGCGATGGAGCATCGGTTGGCGACGGAGGACCCGCCGCCGGAGCCCGGCGTGCCGGAGAAGACGCTGATGCTGTGGGGCAGCGCGAGCCGCGACCACTTGCTGCTGGAGCCCGCGTTCCTGATCGACGCCGTGGCCGACGCGCCCGGCGCGGGGGGGCCCTACCGGCTGGAGGGATTCGGACCCGGCGGGGGACTCAGGTTCGCATTCTCCTTCACCCCGAATCCCGTGGAGCACGGGGGCGCGCAATTCCTGTTCAACGTGCCCTACGACCCGGAGCGCGACGGGGTGCTGGCGCGCGTGGTCCTTTCGGGTCCGGGGGGCGAGTTCGCGCTGGAACCTTCGAGCACGCCCCCGACGGCCATCATCCGGGACCGCGGCACCGGCCGGATTCGTGCGATCCGGCGCGGCTGGAAGGGTGGTCCGGTGGTTCCGGGCGGTGACGTCGAGGTCATGGTCAGCGACGGCCTGCCCGGAGGCGTGCTCTGAACGCAGGGCTGCTTCGGCCGCGCCACGCGCTGCTGGCCCTGGCCCTGGGTGGCGCGGGGTGTGCCGACCTGGCGCTGGAGTCCGGCCGGACACCCTGGTTTCTGGTGATTTCGCCCGCCGATGCCCTGCTGCGGGTGGGCGACACCACTCGCTATGAAGTGACCGTGCTGGACCAGGACAGCGTGCCCATCACGCCCGTGCCGTCCTGGGCGCGGCCCCGGTGGACCACCCTGGATCCGCATGCCCTCTACCTCCGGGAGGATGGCCGGGCGAAGGCCGCGGTGCACATCGATACGGAGGTCAGGGTCTCGTTCGCGGGGTTGGCGTCCTGGACCCGGCTCAGGGTGAATCCGGATGTCCTGGTGCTCTCGGTGCCGGCCCTGACCGTCACCCAGGGTGTGCAGAACGCCGACCTCGGCGTGCCGCTCATCGCCGGACGCGAAGCGTTTCTCAGAGTGTTCGTGACCGGTGACCTTCCCAGCTTCTACCGGCCCCGGGTGAGGGCCCGCTTCTATCGCGACAACCATCTGTCCCACTGGTCGGACGTCGGCCTCGATATCGAGATGCTGCCCACGGAGGTGGACGAGCGCCGCCTCGAGCGGTCCTTCAACGTTGCGGTGCCGGGAGGGGCGATGACGCCCGGCGCCGAATTGGTGATCGAAGTGGACCCGGAAGGGGTGGTTCCTCACGGTCCGGGCAGTCAACTGCGGATTCCCGCGGAGGGACGCATCCCCCTCGATGTGCGGCCGCTTCCCCGGCTGGACCTTACCGTGGTCCCGGTCGTCGTGGCCTCCGACACGGCCCAGGGCGACGACATCCGCGACTGGACCGGCATGCTCTCGGCCGACGGCCAGGCGCTGCGTTTTCCCCGCTCCGTGCTGCCGATCGGCGAGCTTCGGATCGATGTTCACGAGGGCATCGTCACCACGGCCGACCTGACGACCGGCAGCGGATGGGGCGAGCTTCTCGCGGAGATCACCCTGTTGCGCGTGCGCGAGGGATCCCGGGGCTACTACTACGGGGCGGTGATTCCGGCGGCGGAATCACGCTGGCGCGGCCTGGGCGTCATCGGCTACCCCGTGGCGGTGGGTGAGGCCGATGCGGAGACGCTGGCACACGAGTTGGGGCACAACATGAGCCTGCGGCACGCCCCGTGCGGCGGCCCGGGCGACGCGGACGAGGACTACCCCCACGAGGGGGGGATCGTCGGCGCGTGGGGCTACGACGTTCATGCCCGCCGGCTTGTGGACCCGTTCCTTTACAAGGACATCATGGGCTATTGCGCTCCCAACTGGGTCAGCGACTATCACTTCACGAAGGCCATGGATTTCCGCGAAGAGGAGGAAGCCGGATTGACCGGACCTCCCCGGGGCGGAGCTGTCGACGCAGCCGGGGGCGGCCGGGACGGCGAGACCCTCTTGCTGTGGGGCAGGGTCGGGGAGGGAGAACTGCTGCTGGATCCGGCCTTCATGACCGACCTGCCCGCAACCCTGCCCGATGGTCCCGGGCCCTACCGGATCGAGGGCTTCGGGCCGGCGGGACAGCTGCGCTTCGCCTTCAGCTTCTCCCCCCGGCCGACGGAGTTCGGCGGCGGGAGCTTCCTGTTCGCGGTGCCGTTCGACCCGTCGCGCGACGGGTCGCTGGAGCGGGTGGTGCTCGCGGGACCGGAAGGTCTCTTCACCCTGGAGCGATCCGGTGCGCCGCCGATCGCGATCATCACGGACCGGGGCACCGGACGGCTGCGCGGGGTGCTGCGGAACTGGTGGGGCGGGGAGACCCTGGTGAGCGGGGACACCGACATCGTGATCAGCGAGGGGCTGCCGCGCTGAGTCGGGACGGCCGGATTCGAACCGGCGACCCCCTGAACCCCATTCAGGTGCGCTAC
>JAPPGI010000075.1 GCA_028874985.1 Gemmatimonadota bacterium
ACCGTGCCATTTTGGATGCCCACATGTGTGCAATTTTGCGCGCCCGGCAACAGGCCGACCTCGACGGACAATTCTGCTTACCCGCGTCACTATCGTGCTGTTCCGGCGGGCATCACCCCACCGCAATCGACGATCATCTGGTGACGGACACCATGGTAATGCCGCCGTGAATAAGCGCATATGACAACAACAGCACGGGATGGGGCGCTCCGGATTCCGCAAAGGGGAGGACGGCGACGAGGGCGACCCCGGAACCCAGAACCGATCCCAAGGCGGCGGCCCCGGGTCTATCGGTGAGCACCCCCCCGCTCAGCGCCGGCCCCAGCGCTCCGGTCGCCAGGCCGGTCAATGCCCGAAGGAAGGAAAACCGTTTGCCGCCGGGAAGAATCGTCTCCTTCCCCGCAAGGACCACGCCGAGATAGTCCGTGAAGAGGGCCGCGCTCGCCGTCACCAGGAACAACTGCCCCTTGGACACCTCATCGGCAGCCGCGCGCCGGCCCGTCTCCCGAAGCATCGGACGGGGTCCTGGGGCAAGCGGCAGCGTCGTTGTCACAGCGTCCGCGGCAACCGGCACGATCCCGGCACCGGCGGAACCGTCCGCTCGCGGCTGTGCGCGAAACGGACTCCGGTTCGCGGTCTCGATCGCCCAACTCAGGCTGTAGGGCCGGCCCGCCGCCCGACTCTGCGCACACCCCTCGCGCGGAGAGACCGGGAACGCCGCCGAGGCGATGCCGAGTAGAGCGAATGCCGCTTTCCGTGAAGGTCGATTCATGACTTGCCGCCCTCGTCTACCCGGAACGCGCCTGCCGGTGTCGGCATGGTCGTGACCCGGTTCACGTTGCGGTGTTTCGGTTCGAACCTACGCACTCCGCAGCCGGTTCTTTCTCCGCCGGACCGGCACGAAACCCACGAACGCGCGCTGCCGGCCGGTGTCGCCGCGACGATGGGAGAAGTACCGTCGGTCCCGCAGAGAGTGCATTCGTCACTCGCTGCAACGTACTCGTCGAGCCGGCCCGCGGCCACCGCCCGCCTCCGAACAACGCGCCGGAGGTCGATCGGCCGGCAAGGCGCGACTGTAAAGCAGTCAGCTGCCGCCGTTGGCTACCAGCGCTATGGCGCCGGCATGCACCAGCGCGCCCAGCGAGAATGCCAGGAGAGAGGGAATACCGGATGCCTCGGCCGCGACGCCGGCGACGGTGCCGCAGACTACGCCCAGGAACGATCCCGCCAAGGCGCCCATGAGATCCCGCCCGAGAAACCATGCCGCCAGCGACGGCGGCCCCAACACGATCACCCCCGCGCCGGACAGCGTCAGGAGGTGGTCGGCGGCCGTCGGTCCTCCTGAGCGATAGCCACCCCCCAAGCCACCATACAAGAACAGACCCCCGCCGAAGATGTCCGACAGATAGGTCAAAGCCGCCGTCTTTAGGAACACCTCCGATTTCGACGCTTCGTCGGTAGCCGTGTCCTGGCCTGCTTCCCGGAGCATGGCCCGGCGCACTCCTCCGCGCGGAGGCACGATCGCGACCCGTGCGCCCGGGGCGATGACGGAGCCGGCGGTACCGACGCGGTGGAACGGACTTCTCTGCGCCTCGGCGACGGCCGCACCGAGCGCCGCCATGGACTGTGCCCGGTCGCCGAGCCGGTCCTGCGCGTATCCGTCGCGCGAAGAGACAACGAACGCCGCCGAAACGGCGTGAAGCAGGGCGATGGCCGCCTTCCCCGGAACGCGAATCATGGTTGCTCCTCTTCTTCTGTAGGAATCCGGTCGGTGCCGTTCCCACACTATGGTCGACCACGCTTCGGGGTTTCGTTTCAGGTCAGTTCAAGACGGATGCCCCGGCCGGGCCGGCCTCGGCAGGGCTGCACCCGGGAGTCCGCGCGTCCCGGCCCCCCCGGGGACGATTCCGACGTACGCGCGCTGCCGGCCGATGTCGCCGCGACGATGGGAGAAGTACCGTCGGTCCCGCGGAGAGTGCATTCGTCACCCGCTGCAACGTACTCGTCGAGCCAGCCCGCGGCCACTCCGCCCGCCTACGAACAACGCGCCGGAGGCCGATCGGCCGGCGAGGCGCGACTGGAACGCAGTCAGCTGCCGTCGGCGGCTACCAGCGTTATGGCGCCCGCATGAACCAGCGCGCCCAGCGAGTATGCCGGGAGAAAGGGCACACCGGCTTTCCCCAAGCCGACGCCGACGAGGGGGCCAATGACCACGCCAAGGGCCGATCCCGCCAGGGAGCGCCCGAAGTTCCGCCAGAGAATCGCCGCCGGCAGCGAGGTGCCCAACGCGGCCAACCCCGCGCCGGACAGAAACAGGAGTTTCGCCGTCGTCTCCGACATGTTTCCATATATAGCCGCACCGACGAAGAGGTAACCGACGATGTGCGTCAGATGGGCCGTAATCGCCGTCGCGAGGAACACATCCGATGTCGACGCTTCATCGGTGGCAGCGACCCGTTCCGTCTCCCGGAGCACTACTCCGCGCGGAGGCACGATCGCGACCCGTGCGCCCGGGGCGATGACGGAGCCGGCGGTACCGACGCGGTGGAACGGACTTCGCTGCGCCTCGGCGACGGCCGCACCGAGTGCCGCCATGGACTGTGCCCGGTCGCCGGGCCGGTCCTGCGCGTGCCCGTCGCGCGAAGAGACAACGAACGCTGCCGAAATGGCCTGAAGCAGGGCAAGTGCCGCCTTCCCCGGAACTCGAATCATGGAAGCGCCTGTTCTCCTGTTCGGGACGGGTCGGTGCTGCACCCGACATTTGATTGACGGTCAAGACCACCAGTCGCTGCGACAAACAGAGTGGTCGCACCCGCCTGCACGAGCGCGGCGAGGGGTAAACCGCCCACGGCAAGTGCGGGAACGCCGAGGCCGGCCCCGAGAAAAGACCCCAGCAGGGCGGCCCCCAGGTCGGCCCCGGCCACCCTTGCACCAACCGCCGGACCGGCCACCACGGTCACCGGGATGGCCATGATCAAGAGGGGCTCAAGCGCATCTTCCGACGGGATGGCTACAAGCATTCCCAAGAAGTACCATGCCGCCAGGTCCGCCAACCCGGCTCCAATCGCGCTTGCAGCGAACACCAACGCCGCCGGCACGCCTCGGTCTCCACATCCCGGCCCGCCTCCTGCATCACGACCCCGCGCCCACCCGTGCGCGGACCCACCGCGGTCACAAGCGTTGCGGCGCCCGGCAACATCCGCGCACCAGCGGAACCGGCCACCAGGCCCGACACACGGAACGGGCTCTGCCCGGCGGTTTCGATGGCCGAGCTCAGGCTGTAGGGCTGCCCCGCCGGCCAGCTCCTTGCCCACCCGTCACGCCGCGAAAGCTGGGCGGACGCTCCGCCCGGGAGCAGCGGAAGCGCGGTCGAAAGCACACAGGCGGACAAGGCGATCGGGGGAAGGAAGAACCGGGTCATCATCTGTCTCCATGGGTCTCGCTCCAGGCACGATCCAGCATGGGCGGGACTACGGGATCTGTTGCCTCCTGGTTCCAAAGACCCTCATAGTCAGCTGCCAGTCGCCCCCGCTTCCCGCACCGTGCCCACCCGGCGAATCGCGCTACGCGACGATCCCAATATAGGCGCGTTGACGACCCGCGTCACCGCGACGGTGCGAGAAATACCCTCCGTCGCCGCACAGGGTGCAGTCGCCACTCACCGTCATTCGTTCGTCGCGGACACCGCACCTGGCCGCCCGCCGCCTGACGACGCGCCGGAGATCGATGGACCCCGGCGTCGCCGCCATCGGTTCACCCAGCGCCCGGAATACCTCAGGGCCCACTTCGTAGCATTGCCCGCAGATCGCGGGACCGAGGTGGACGGCCATGTCGTCCGGCCTGCTTCCGAAGGCTCTCTCCAGCGCGCCGATCCCCGATTCGACCACCCCCGCCGCCGTCCCCCGCCACCCCGCGTGAAGCAACCCGACCGCCCTCGCGTCGGGGTCGGCGATGAACACCGGGACACAGTCGGCGATCGTTACGGTCAGGAGCACTCCGGCATCGCGGGTCGCGTGCCCGTCGCCTTCGCCCACGACCTGCAGGCCCGAGGGAGCGTCGGCATGGATCCGCGTGAGCGGCCCGTGCACCTGGCGGCTTCGGACCACGGTGCGCCAGGGGCTTCCCGCGGTCAGGACGAGCATGTCATGAAGGGGCGGAACGCCATCCCTCCCCACGATACGCCGGGTCGTCCCGGCCCGCAGCCACGGAAAGCGACTCCCCCATTCCGGCACGGGGGTCGTCGAGAACGCCCGCCCGCTTGTCGGATCACCCGACAGCCGATGCGTTCCCGCCGCTCCCGGCGGCCTCACACTTCCGGACGTCATCGCAACTCCCGCCCCGTCGGGATGATCCTCCACCGGCACTCTCCGCCCGCCCCGAAAACTACTAGCTTTCACCCCATCATGAGCGGTTACTTCGACAGCCAGAATGCGGCCTACGTGCAGGCCCTGTACGAGGAGTTCACCCGGAACCCGGAGGCTGTCCACCCGGAGTGGCGGGAGATCTTCCGGCGCGGCAGCCGTGAGCTGGTCGACGCCGGACTGCTTGTAACGGACGGCCGGCGGGACGTGAACGGTGGCGGCCCCCTCGCCGCACCCGCCGCGTCGCCCGAACCCGCGGTTCCACCCCCCCCCACCCCCACCCCACGCGACACACCTCAGGGGCCCGCTCCGCCGGTGGCGCACACCCGCCCCACCCCCACCCGACCCCCCAAACCCGACCCCCGCCTCCTCTCCCTCGTCGCCCGCGCCGCCAACCTCCTGCAGGCCTTCCGCGAACACGGCCACCAAGCCGCGCGCATCGACCCCCTCGGGAGCACCCCACCCGGTCACCCCCAGCTCGACCCCGCCTACTTCGGCACCACCATGGAGGAGCTGGAGGAGATCCCCACCTCCGTGCTCTTCCCCAAGGGCGGCGAGGCCCCCCTCGCCTTCACACTCGACCGCCTCAAGGCCATCTACGGAGGCGACCTCGGCTACGAGTTCGAGCACCTCGAAGATCCCGTCAAGGTCTCGTGGCTGTGGGACCAGGTGGAGCGCGGCACGCACTTCGAGGGCTACAGCGACGAGGACCGCGTGCGAACCCTCGACCGTCTCACCGAGGTGGAGGGGCTGGAGCAGTTCCTGCACCGCGCCTACCTGGGCCAGAAGCGCTTCTCGATCGAGGGGATCGACATGCTGGTCCCGATGCTTGACGAGGCGATCGAGCTCGCGGCGGCAGAGGGCGCGACCGAGATCGTCATCGGGATGGCGCACCGCGGCCGCCTCAACGTGCTCAAGCACATCATGGGGGTGTCGTACGCGGAGATCCTCGCCGAGTTCGAGGAGGGGGCGGCGCCGGGAAGCGCACTCTGGGTGCCCGACCCCGGCACGGGGGACGTGAAGTACCACCACGGCGCCACGGGGGACTATCCGCTCCGCGCGGGCGGCACGACCCGCGTCACGCTCGCCCCCAATCCCAGCCACCTGGAGTTCGTCAACCCGGTCATCCTGGGCATGGCGCGCACGCAGCAGTACGTGGACCGCAACGGCGGCCGCGAGCGGGACCCCTCGCTGGTCGTGCCCATCCTCATTCACGGCGACGCGGCCTTCGCGGCCGAGGGCGTCGTGGCCGAGACGCTGAACCTGGCCCGGCTGCACGGCTACGAGGTCGGGGGCACCATCCACATCATCGGCAACAACCAGGTCGGCTTCACCACCGACCCCGGCGACGGCCGCTCCACCCGCTACGCGAGCGATCTCGCCAAGGGGTACGACATCCCGGTCATCCACGCCAACGGCGACGCCCCCGAGGAGTGTCTGGCCGCGGTGCGTCTGGCGATGGCCTACCGGGCGAAGTTCCACGCCGACGCGGTGATCGACCTGATGGGGTACCGGCGCCACGGCCACAACGAGGCCGACGAACCCGGGTACACCCAACCCGTCCTCTACGGATGGATCAACCACCACCCGACCGTGCGGATGCAGTGGGCGGGCGAGCTCGTCGCGCGCGGGCTGATCACCGGGAAGGAGGCCCAAGAGCGCGTCGCCTCGATGGCCGACAGGCTGCGCGCGATCAAGGACGGCCGCAAGCGGAAGGAAGAGGAGTCCGCCCCGCCGTGGCAGGTGCCCAGCTACACGGCCGTGGGCCAGGAGTTCGAGCGGGACACCGGCGTGCCGTTCGAGCGGCTTGAACGGATCAACCGGACGCTGCTCACCGTTCCCGGCGGGTTCAACATTCATCCCAAGCTGGTCCGCCAGCTCGAGCGGCGCGGCAAGGACTTCGGCCCGGACTTCACGGTGGCCTGGGGGCAAGCCGAGGCGCTCGGCATCGGGTCGCTGCTCGGCGACGGGGTGCCGGTCCGGCTCACCGGCCAGGACTCTCAGCGGGGCACCTTCAGCCACCGGCACCTGGTGCTGAACGACGCGAGGACCGGTGAGAAGCACTCGCCGCTCGCGGAGGTGTCGGACACGCGCTTCGAGATCTACAACTCGCCGCTGACCGAGGCGGCCACGATCGGCTTCGAGTACGGGGTGGCGGTCGCGGCCGACCGGGACCTGGTGCTGTGGGAGGCGCAGTTCGGGGACTTCGTCAACGTCGCCCAGGTGATGATCGACCAGTTCCTGTCGGCGGGGTGGTCGAAGTGGGGGCAGCGTTCGCGGCTGACCCTGCTGCTGCCGCACGGGTACGAGGGCCAGGGGCCGGAGCACTCGAGCGCGCGGCTGGAGCGGTTCCTGCAGCTCTGCGGCGAGGACAACATGCGCGTGGTGTATCCGACGACGCCGGCGCAGTACTTCCACCTTCTGCGCCTGCAGGCCTTCAGCGAACCGGAGCGGCCGCTCATCGTCATGTCGCCCAAGAGCCTGTTGCGGCACCCGCGGGCGAAATCTCCGGTGCGGGAGCTGGCCGAGGGGAGGTTCCGCAAGGTGATCGACGACCCGTCGGTCGAGGGGGGTGGGGACGCGGAGGGGGTGCGGCGGCTGATTCTGTGCAGCGGGAAGGTCTACTACGACCTGGCCGGTGCGGACGAGCGGGCCGAAGCGAAGGACACCGCGATCGTCCGGGTCGAGACGCTCTATCCCTTCCCGGCCGACCAAATCCGGGCCCTGCACGAGCGCTACCCGAATGTGGAGACGGCGATCTGGACCCAGGAGGAGCCGCTCAACATGGGGGCGCTCACCTATGCTCTGCCGCGGATCAGGGCCGTGCTGCCGCGCGAGGTCCGCCTGCTGCACGTCTCGCGCCCCGAGCGGGCGAGTCCCGCCGAGGGGAACCCGCGCAATCACGCCATTGCGCAGCGTGACGTCGTGGCGAGGGCGCTGGCGGCGGGTGGATGAGGGGACGGGAGCGGCGAGGGGGATCGTCCACGAGCCGCTCGGGTGACCCGGCCGCGGACCACTCGCTTGAACCGGCCGACGGGCCGGCGCCGCTGACAGCCGACGGGCCCGCCAGCACGATGCTCACAGCCGCAGACATCGCAGCCGCCCACGCCCGCATCGGACCTCACGTCGTGCGCACGGGGTGCCCGGAGTCGTTCGCGCTGCGCGAAATGGCGGGTTGCGGCGTGTACCTGAAGGCGGAATTCCGGCAGAGCACGGGCTCGTTCAAGGACCGGGGGTCGCTCAACCGGCTCCTGCTTCTCGGCGAGGCAGAGCGCGAGGCCGGGGTCGTCGCGGCCAGCGCCGGCAACCATGCCCAGGCGCTGGCACGGCACACGGCGCGGTTGGGGATTCCGTGCACGATCGTCATGCCGGACAACGCGCCGCTGATCAAGGTCACGAACACGCGCGCCAGCGGGGCCCGCGTGATCCAGACCGGGGAGACGCTGTCGGACGGGATGGCCGTGGTCGACCGTCTGGTCGCCGAGGAGGGGCTCACCCAGGTGCACGCCTTCGACGACCTGGCGGTGATGGCGGGTCAGGGCACGATGGGGCTGGAGATCCTGGAGCAGGTGCCGGACGTGAGCGCGATCGTGGTGCCGATCGGCGGCGGCGGGATGATTGCGGGGGTGGCCACGGCGGTGAAGGCGGAGAGGCCCGCCGTGCGGATCATCGGCGTCGAGGCCGAGGCCTCACCCGGAGCGGTCAGGTCGCTGGAGGCCGGCGCACCCGCGCACGTGGAGATGTCGGACACGCTGGCCGACGGGATTGCGGTGAAGCGGATCGGCGACCTGACCTGGCCGCACATCGAGGCGCTCGCAGACGACGTGGTGCTGGTCGGCGAAGAGGAGATCATCCGCGCCATCTTCTTCCTGCTGGAGCGCGAGAAGCTGGTAGTGGAGGGGGCGGGGGCGGCGGGGGTGGCCGCGCTCCTGGCAGGGAAGATCCGGGTCACGCCGGGCGACACCGTGGTGTGCGTCCTGTCGGGCGGCAACATCGACATGAACATGGTGTCGCGCATCATCGACCGGGGGCTCTGGGCGGACGGCCGCCTGGCCAGCCTGTCGGTAGTGGTGCGCGACCGTCCCGGCTATCTGAACGAGGTGACCGGGGTGGTCGCGATCGCGGGCGCGAACGTGCTGCACATCGAGCATACGCGCGCGTTCGGTGACATCGCGGTGGGCAAGGTCGCGATCGAGATGAAGATCGAGACCCGGGGGAGGGAGCACGTGGCGGGGATCGTGGCGCAGCTGAGGGAGCTGGGACACCGGGTGGAGGAGGTGGGGTAGGGGGCGGCGGGTCTATCCCGACTCCGAATCCGGGGCGGACACCGTCGTCCTGCAGGTCCAGAAGATGATCGGGATGCCCCAGCACCGGGTGGTCTCGCGGTAGTCCTCGGCCTCGTCGTAGTCCCTTGGGTAGCG
This sequence comes from Gemmatimonadota bacterium, assembly GCA_028874985.1. Lineage (GTDB taxonomy): Bacteria > Gemmatimonadota > Gemmatimonadetes > Longimicrobiales > Gaopeijiaceae > Bin94. The sequence continues at coordinate 8,783 of JAPPGI010000075.1, forward strand.
CGTCACGTCATAAGTCAGGATGGCCGGATACCTGGCACCCCTGAACAGACCCAGGCACAGCGCCACAACCGTCGCCGTGAGCGCCACCAGCAACTTCTCCTTCTTCGTCCATCCGCTCTTCTTCATGGTCGTCTCTGTTCGGGCGGGGGTGTCGGGAGATGGTGCCGGGCGGTCTCCAGTTGGACCAACGCGTGCATGCCACGCCCGCCCGAGGTATCCTATACTGCATGGCTTCCGCCGACAAGCAAACCGGCTACGAGGCCGGCCGGGACAATGTGCGGTTCCTGGGCCTCGAGGTCCATGGGCCGGTCTTCTTCGTCTCCAGCCTCACGATCATCGCGTTCGTCGTAGGCGTACTGGCGTTCCGCGATGCCGCCGGCGGCGTCTTCGACTCGCTGTACGCCTGGCTAGTCTCGACGTTCGACTGGGTGTTCATGGGCACGGTCAACGTCTTCCTCCTGTTCTGCCTCCTGCTCCTGGTGACGCCCGTCGGCCGCGTACGCCTCGGGGGCCCGGATACCACACCGGACTACTCCATCTGGTCGTGGTTCGCGATGCTCTTCGCGGCCGGAATCGGCATTGGTCTCATGTTCTTCGGGGTGGCGGAACCGGTCCAGCACTTTCTCAGTCCACCGCTCGGCGTCGACCCGGCCGACACCACCGCCGCTCGCAACGTGGCCATGGCGGCGACGATCTTCCACTGGGGCATACAGCCGTGGGCGCTCTACGCGGTCGTCGCGCTCGCGCTGGCCTTCTCCGCCTACAATCTCCGGTTGCCGCTGACGATGCGTGCGGCGTTCCAACCTCTGCTGGGCGATGCGGTGTGGGGCCGGTTCGGCCACTGCATCGACGTCATGGCCGTCTTCGCCACGCTCTTCGGGCTGGCGACCTCGCTCGGCCTGGGCTCCGAACAGCTGGCCGCCGGGCTGGCCCTTCTGTTCGGTGTGCCCGACACCGGCGCGACCAGGGTTCTGGTGATTGTCGCGGTCACCTCCGTCGCCACGCTGTCGGTCGTGGCCGGAATGGACAGGGGGATCAAGCGCCTGAGCCAGGTCAACCTGTCCCTGGCGCTGCTCCTGCTCGCATTCGTGCTCGCGGCGGGGCCGACCCTCGACGTGCTGTTCGGGTTCGTCGCCGGCATCGGCCACTATTTCGCCGAAATCGGCCCGCTCAGCAACTGGATCGGGCGTCGCGACCTCGACTTCATGCACGGATGGACCACCTTCTACTGGGCGTGGTGGCTCTCCTGGGCACCTTTCGTCGGCCTGTTCATCGCACGGGTCTCGCGCGGCCGCACGGTGCGCCAGCTCGTCAGCTGCATGCTGGTCGTCCCTGTGCTCCTCTCCGCGCTCTGGTTCAACGCGTTCGGGGCGACGGCACTGTCGATGCACATCGACGGTGGCCACACGGCGGTGGTCGACGCGGTCGCGGACGGACGGCTTGAACTGGCCCTATTCGGGCTGCTCGACGCGCTCCCGCTCGGGGAGATCACCCCGGGGATCGCCATTGTCCTCGTGGCCGTCTTCTTCATCACCTCCTCCGATTCCGGTTCGCTGGTGGTCGACACGATCACCGCCGGCGGCAAGGTCGACACCCCGGCCGGATTGCGCGTCTTCTGGTGCACCTTCGAAGGGATCGTCGCCATCACGCTCCTGGTGAGCGGCGGACTGGTGGCGCTCCAGACGGCCGCGCTGATCACGGGCTTCCCGTTCGCAATCCTGGTGCTGGTGATGTGCTTGAGCGTGTGGAAGGGGCTGCGGGGGGCGGTGGGGCGGGGGGAGTGAAGGAAGGGCCGGGGGGTTTGCGGATGTGGCCTCGCCCCCTATCCCCATGTCCGTGCCGCGTGGCCGGGCGTCGTGGAAACGCCGTGGCAACCCCACTCTTATCCACCCGCCCGCGCAACGACCACGCTCTCCTGCCCCAAGGAATCGTGATGCAGGAAGAGGACCCTGTCCTGCGACGCATCGAGGACGAGGACTTTCCCTTGGAGCGTGAGCGTTCCGGTCCGGAACCAGCCGTCCGATGACTCCTCGAACACATTGAAGACGGAAGACTCAGCCGCTGGGTCACGCTGACCGATCCACAGGCTTCCTTCGCGGCTCGCGAACACTTGATGTACCCCTTGGCGCGGCATCCCGGGCGGCGAGACCGGGGACCGGGGCGGCTCGCGCGCATTGTCCCCGACACGATACTCGAACACTTCCAGCGAATCGCCGATGCCGGCGACGAACAGCCGATCCTCACCGCCGGCAATTGCCGCCCCACCGGCATCCTCGTCGCGGCGGACGTTGAAGGATGTTGTGTCCGGTAGCCGCTCCCACAGCCCGTGGGGGACACGCGCGATGGTGTTGTGGGCGTTGCCGTCCTCGTCTATCGCGTAGACGATCAGTGTGTCGCGCGCCTTCGTTCCGGGCGGCGTGTCCACCCCCATCAGCACCTGCGGCGTCCCCGACTGGACACCCAACCACGTTCCTGTGGGCAGCCGAGCCACCGCCGCGGCGTGTTTTCCTCTAAGGCCGGTTCCCTGAGCCCTGAAGGTCCGGCCGAAGCCACCCGATCTGGAAAAGACGGAGAATCGGATGAGGTCCAGATCGTACACCAGCAGTGAGTCCGGACCGTACGGTTCCATCCATAGCGGCCGCCCAAACTCTCCCGGACCCCTGCCGCGCCTCCCGATGCGCTCGATCCGCCCACTGCCGACATCGTAACGGATCAGCTCGCCATCGCCCCCGTTGGCCAGGAAGACGGCGTTCCGTTCGTTGTCGAGGATTCCGTCGAACACCCTGTAGAATGGCGGCTCGCTCCATGTCGGCCCGCCCCCAAGCACCACGAGCGTGTCCAAGTGATCCCATGATGCCTGTTGGCAGTCGAGTGGCCGCGTGGTTGACGCGAGCACAATGATCGGCAGGGCCACCACTGCCGCAGTCGTCAGAGTCTTCGTCCGGTCCCACCTTGCCCCGGTGCCCATGGGTCCACCTCCTGTTGCACTCCATTTGCTTCGCCTCCCGATTGGCCGCCCGCAACCGGTCGATTAGACTCACACCGCTCCCAGCCCGTTGCAAGGAAGCCCGGCTCTCCAAGGCACTGGACTGCATCGCCGCAGTCTCCGTGGGGGAACGGACGCCGAGCGACCGCTCGCCGCGGGGGAACGAGACGGCCGGTCCGGGCAGAGAGTGTCTGCCATAAGCGAGCAAGTCAATGTCATGCCGACAGGCTGAATCGCCGATGCTCCGGACCCCGGGGAGCCGCCGGTTCTCATGATCGCGATCGACAGCGCGGGTGTGCGGATCGTGACGAGCGACCCGGCGACGTTCACCGCGACGTGTACGCTTAGCGAGGTGCCGACCTTCCGAGTTGGGGACGACGAAAGCGACGATAAGCAGTGGTTCTCTAGCGTTCGGGGCGTGGGCCGACTTTCGGACGGCTCGGTGGCGGTAGCCGACCGGACGAGCGCCGAGGTTCGGATCTTCGCTCCGGATGGGCAGCACCTCCGTTCGATGGGCCGCCACGGCGAGGGGCCCGGCGAGTTCCAGGATTCCTTTGTGCTCTGGGTGCTGCCGGGAGATACGATCTGGGTTGGAGATTACCGGCCCTACCGCCTCGTCGTCTTCACAGCCGAGGGCGAATGGGTTCGCAATGTGACGCTCAACCCGATCTACCCGAACCCGTCACGCGGCGGCGGAGTGCTCGACAACGGCGCGTCGGTGAACTCGGTCAACCGGTCGCCACGCGCCCGGGATTTCACGAAACCGGATACTCTGGTCGTGGAGGTTCACGACCGGGATGGCAACCGGGTCGGGATGCTCTCGCGGTTCCCGACCCGGAGGCTCGGACCAGCCCCGGACACCGAGGCTTACAACTACTACATCGGTGTCCTGTTCGATCCCCTTGCCTTGGTGGAGGCCAGGGAGCGGACCATCGCGCTCGCGCACACCGCAACCCCCGAGGTGAGGCTGCTGGACGATGGGTTCAACCTCCGCTCCATCGTTCGCTGGCATGTCCCCGATCAAGAGGTGACCTCCGGCGACGTGCATGCGTGGCGCGAGGAGTACGTCAGGCGCCGCAGCACGGGCAGCAACATATGGTCCGACGACTACGACGGTCCGATGATCAGTCCCGGCCGACCGGTGGCGGACATGATGCCGGCGATCTCGGGCGTGCTAGTCGGCCGCGATGGGCGTCTCTGGGTCTGGCCGTACCGGCGGCCGGGCGCCGGCCCAACGCGCGCCATGGCCTTCTCTCCCGATGGCGAGTTCCTCTGCCATCTCGAACGCCCCGGGGAGGCAGCAACCTTCTCGGTCCATGAGTTCGGGGCCGACTACGCGCTCGGATTGACATATTGCGACCTCAATTCGCTGCCGACATCCTGACGGCACCATGAAGAACATCACCATCACCTTGCCGGAGGATCTCGCCCGGTGGCTGCGGGTCAGGGCCGCCGAAGACGACCGCAGCGTCTCCAGATGGATCCGCGAACTCCTGGAACGGAAACGGCACCGCGAGGACGACTACGAGATCGCCATGAAACGGTATCTGGCCAGAGAGCCGCGCAAGATCGAATGGCCCGATGGGCGCCGACCCTCCCGGGAAGAACTGTATGACCGCTCTCGTCTTCGTTGACGCGAACATCTTCGTCCACCGTCACGACCGCGGCGACCCGGCCAGGCAGGCATGCGCGGACGAGTGGATCGACCGAGGATCTGCAGGATGGGCATGCGTTCGGGGAAGTTCGGGTGGTCAACCCGTTCCGGTCGATGGGACGGGCGCCCGGTGAGATTGTTGCCGCTGGTGGGAAGTGAAGGGTAAGCAGCCATATTGACAAAGCTAGGAAGATTTAGATAGCATTATGGTCGCCGATGTCCCTAATGTTCCCTAATTTTCTCTAAGGGATTCCATGGATCCCGTCGAAAACCCGTTCGCACCAGGCGCGGGATCGCGGCCTCCGGCGCTGGCCGGCCGTGACGAGCTGCTCGACACGGCGAGCATTGCCCTGAGACGCATTCAGGCCGGACGCCACGCGAAGAGCATGATGCTTCTCGGCCTGCGAGGCGTGGGGAAGACCGTCCTCCTGGCCCGGATCGAAGAACTCGCCGAATCGTTGGGGTACCTGACCGCCGTCATCGAGGCGCCGGAGGAACGCCGCCTTGCGGGACTCCTCGTCCCCAAGCTCCGCAGAATCCTCTACCGAATCAGCGGGCGAGAGAAGGCGCGGGTCCTGGGGAACCACGCCCTCGGTGCGCTTCGCAATTTCGCCAGCGCCTTCAAGGTGTCCCACGCGGAGTTCGAAGTGGGCGTCACGCCCGAGCCGGGTCTGGCCGCGTCCGGAGATCTGGAAACCGATCTAACAGACCTCCTGATTGCGATTGGAGAAGCCGCGAGGGCCTGAACGACGAGGACTTGTGCGCGCTCATTGTCGCACTGCACCGAATCGCCCAGAGGGCGCTGCCCATGCTCATGCTCGGAGCGGGTCTGCCCCAGATCGCGGCGCTGTCGGGAGAGGCCAAGAGCTACTCGGAACGCCTTTTCGATTTCCCCGCCGTCGGCCCGCTTGACGAGAACGCCTCAAGGGACGCCGTTCGGATTCCGATCGAGGATGCCGGGGCGGAAATCGACGACGACGCTCTCCTGGAGATCGCCAAGAGAACCGAAGGCTATCCCTATTTCCTTCAGGAATGGGGGTCTCACTCGTGGAATGTCGCGCCCGGCTCGCCCGTGACCCTGGAGGACGTCGTCTCGGCCAGCGGGAAGGCCACGGCCGCTCTGGACGCAAGCTTCTTTCGCGTACGCTTCGATCGCCTCACGCCGAGAGAGCAGGACTACCTGAGAGCGATGGCTGACCTCGGTCCCGGCCCACACCGCTCGGGAGAAGTGGCCGCGAAGCTGGGGATCGCGGTCACCTCGGCGGGGCCCCTGCGGACCGGTCTGATCCGAAAGGGAATGATCTGGAGCCCCGCGCACGGGGAGACGGCTTTCACGGTACCCATGTTCGATCGGTACATGTTCCGTGCGATGCCCGAATGGCCACCTGCCGGAGGGTGACCGAGGATTCTCCCATCCGACAACCGGAGTAGCCTGCCGCGCAGCGCAACCCCAATGTGGTGAGGCGGCTCCTTCCAATTGTCCAATCAGCCGCCCCTCTAATCGCCACATGGCCGCTTGTCAAATCGACATATGGCCGCTATCTTCCCAACCATGTTCGACTCTCCGGCACTGTATCCGCGTCCATTGGCCACCGTCGTCGGAGAGGCACTGGCGGACACGCCCGTAGTGTGCCTTACCGGCCCGCGCCAGAGCGGCAAGACCACGCTGGTGCGGGCGATGATGCCGGGGCGCCCGTACTTCAGCCTGGATCATCCGCCGTACCTCGCCGCCGCCAAGGGAGATCCCGCCGGTTTCGTCGCGGCGCTTCCCGGGGAAGTCACCATTGACGAAATCCAGCGCGCGCCGGAGTTGCTTCCAGTCATCAAGCTGTCCGTCGATCAGGACCGGCGACCCGGACGCTTCGTCCTCACCGGCTCCGCGAACCTTCTCCTGCTTCCCGCTGTCACCGAATCGTTGGCGGGGCGCATGGAAATCGCGCGCCTCATGCCCCTGTCCGAGTCCGAAAAGGAACGCCGTCCCGGCCGTTTCCTGGCCGATCTCCTGCGGGGAGACATTGCCCCGGAATTGCACGCGGGAACGCAGGCGCCGGACCCCGCCGACCTCGGCAGGCGCCTGGTATCCGGCGGGTATCCGGAGCCCTTTGGCCGCCACCCGGTCCGTGCCCGCCAGTGGTACCGGCAGTACGTTCGGAGCATCGTGGACAGAGATGTCCTCGATGTCGGCAGGGTCCGGGATGCCGACGGCGTCGCGCGCCTGCTGCAGCTGCTGGCGGCACGAAACGGCGAGCTGCTGAACACCGCCGGCCTTTCCCGGGAACTCGGTCTCCACAGGAGCACGGTACGAGAGTACGTCGCGGTGCTGGAAAGACTGTTCCTTGTTCGCCGCCTGGCACCGTGGCATCGGAACGTCGGAAAGCGGCTGGTCAAGACACCGAAGATGCACCTGGTCGACAGCGGGCTTGCCGCCACCATGGCCGGACTGAGCCCAGGGGACTGGATCACGAAGCGGGCGCGCATGGGCCACCTCCTGGAGTCCTTCATCGTGCACCAGTTCGTGACCCAGGCCGGGTGGACCGACCCCGATCTCCGGTTCTGGCACTTCCGCGACAAGGATGGCCAGGAGGTCGATCTCGTCATGACCCTCGGTGCAAGCACCTGGGGCATCGAGGTGAAGGCGACCAGCACGCCGGCACGGTCGGCGGGCCGCGGCATGATGCGCCTCGCGGCACTCTGCGGCGATGACTTCGAGGGGGGGATGGTCCTGTACAACGGGCGGGATACTCTGCCGATGGAGGATCAGCGGATGCTGGCGGTGCCGCTGAGGGAGATCTGGAGGCGGTAGAGGAGTGGAAGTTCACCCCGCCGTCGCGGCTGCCCGCGCCGTCCTCTTCGACTTCGACTTCACGCTGGCGGATTCTTCCGAAGGCGTCGTGGTCTGCATGAACCACGCGCTGGGCCGCCTGGGACACCCTCCGGCCCCGGCGGACGCCATCCGACGGACCATCGGGCTCGACCTTCCCACGGCGCTCGGCATTCTGGCGGGTGCGGAGTGGAGGTCCCGGGAGGACGAATTCTTCGAGCATTTCGTCAGGAAGGCGGACGAGGTGATGGTCGACAGCACCGCCTTACTGCCGGGCGCGGCGCGGGTGCTGCGGGCGCTTCACGGTGGCGGCCACCGGGTCGGCGTGGTGACGACCAAGTACCGGCATCGTGTCGAGGATGTGCTGGAGCGGGACGGGCTCGTGGGGGTGGTGGACGTGGTGGTCGGCGTCGACGATGTGCCGCGGCCGAAGCCTGCGCCGGATGGGGTGCTGCGGGCGGCGGGGCTGCTGGGGATGCCGGTGGGCGACTGTGTGTTCGTGGGGGATTCGGAGGTGGACGCGATGGCGGCGCGGGGGGCGGGGATGGGGTTTGTGGCGGTGCTGACGGGAACGACCGGGAGAGAGGTGTTCGCGAGGTATCCGGTGAGGGCGGTGCTGGGTGGGGTGGCGGAGGTGGTGGGCGGGGGGGTTGATCGCGGGGTGTAGCGCAGGTACGTACATGATTCCGGATTACCCGGGGCCATACGTCGTCCACGGACCGCGCGTCTCCCGGTACCGCCTGTTCACCTGCTTGAGAGAGGACGGCAGGCGCAGCGGGTAGGTCGTGATCTGCTTTCTCTTCTCCGTCATTTTGATATCCTCTTCAGGGCCTGTGGGGGTGAGAGCAGCTTGATCCCGAAGGATTCGGGCGCGTCTCCGAAGTCCCCTTCTGTTGAATGTGACCAGAGCGTCGGCCATTCCGTTCACAGCCGCCTCGAGCACCATCTCGTCGTTTGCGTCGCGAAGTTGCGGCCGCCAGAGGAAGCTGCCGCGAACCGGATCGGCCACCGAGCAGAGCGCAGAGATGATCGTATCGACCCCGGCCTCGTCGAGACCGGAGACGATTCGCTGGGCCGGATCGACGCAGACCGCTTCGTACTCGAGCGCGAGCGGCACGGAAAGAAGCAGCGTGAACCGACGTTGCAGCGCGCACCGGATCAGAGCCGCCGAAGCGCCGCTGGGGCTTCGCAGGGCGGCCACGACCACGAGCGCCGCGCGCGCCCGCTCGACGAGGGCGCCGACCTTCTCCTCGGCCCGCACCCGCTCGGCGCTGCCGAGATCGGCGAGTCAGGATCGGATCGATGCGACCGTTGGACAAGGAGCAGACTGGCGAACACAGATGACGAGTCGCAACCCAGGCTCTCAACGACTGCTTTCACGTCGCTTCTCGCCCCGTGCGGCCTGTATGGCTGCGGCCGTGCTGTCGTTCGCAGTGTGGCTGGCGTGCGGAGACGGAGACACGACGGGCCCTACGCCACCTCCACCGCCCCGCCCGGCTAGTGTGACGGTCGGTCCCGCTAGCATCGAGCTTCAGGCGTTGGCCGATACGGCGCGGTTGACCGCCGAAGTGCGCGACCAGAACGGCGCGGTCATGTCCGACACCGGCGACGAGCGCCGCATCGCCGTCGTGCGGGACCAACGAACCGGACGCTTGCAGGCAATACTCCGTGACTGGAACGGCGAACTCCCGACCGGCCGACCTCGACATCTCCGAAACGGCCGGACTTCGCAGGAAAAGGTAGGGGGACCGCAATGTTCCTGGCCGAGGAGATGCTCCTCCTGATGCACGACGAGGAGAGCGGGGCCGTCTCCGCCCCCTCGCATCGCGCTCTCCGCCTTGCGCTGGCGGGCTCGGTCCTGCTTGACCTGGCCCACGCCAACCGCATCGACCAGGACTTCGGCCCCAAGGGCGAGGGCGATCGGCTGTTCCTGGTGGATGCCAAGCCCGTGGGACACGAACTGCTCGATCCGTGGCTGGCATCCATGGCGATGGACGACGAGGACCGCACTACCGGGTACTGGCTGGAGCGGTTTTCCTCACCCGAAGTCGCCTACCGAATCCGCGATACCGCGCTGGCCAGCCTCGAGAGGAGTGGCGTCATGGTCCGGGAAAGCAACGGCTACCTGCGACTGGATGAAAGGGTCCGGCGGACGCGCACCTACCGAACCCCGGACGGCAGGACGCAGGATGACGTGCGCCTCCGCATCATGAGGACCCTCGACGGTGAAACGCCTTCTCCCCGTGAGGTGGCGATCGTTGCCCTGGCGAACGCCTGTGGCTTGTTCGACACCCTGATGCCTGACCGGGACGCGGAGACCCAACAGCTCATCGACCTGTACAGTCGCCTTGAACTGACGGGCCGCGTGCTGTGCGAGCACATCCGGGTCGCCGCGAGGCAGGATGAGCTGGGGCCGATCGACCTCCTCACCACGAAAGGCTCCATCAAGACCGCGCTGGCCAGGATGCCGATGGCTCCCGGCGCGCTCCCCGTGCTCGGGCACGCTCACCGCATGCTCGGTGCGGTTACCGCCTTCCTCACCCATGCCTTCCGCAGCGTCGGACCCGTCTTCAGGCTCAGGCTCATGAATCGCGAAGTCGTGGTTCTGGCCGGGCCGGAGGCCAATTCCTTCGTTCAGCGCCAGGGGCACCAAGTGTTTCGCGCCACCGAGCGCTATGCCGCCCTGATACGTGCGTTCGGATCGCGCCGCAACCTCTTCAGCGTGGACGGCGGCTACCATTTCAAGTGGCGCAAGCAGATGGCCCCGCCTTACAGCCGGTCCTTCTACTGCAACCACCTCGATGAGGCGGCTGCCCTGACGGACAACGTCATTCTCGGTCTTCCTTCGGATCGGCCCGTGCTCGTCAAGGACCTGTTCCAGCGGCTGGTCAGCGATCAGCTTGGCGGCATTTCGGCAGGCTACGCGGCCGACGAGAAGGACTTCGCGCTCATCCGCGACTACACCACCCGGGCGGTTCGAGTGGTCGCCATGGGGTTGCCGAAGGTGCTCATGCGGACACCGGCCATGCGCCGCCGCCGGGCCGCCATGGAGCGCCTGTACGAACGCCTGCTCGTCGATTACGCCGAGGGCAGGTATCGCAAGGGGGGCATGGTCGACCGGTTCATGTCACTGCACAAGGCCGATCCCGGCTTCTGTGCGGCGGCCGACCTGATGGCGGTGGTTGTGGGGCCGCAGATAGCCGGCCTGGACACCGCTTCCCACGTTGGCAGCTTCATGCTCTATCACTCCGTGCGGGATCCCGAACTGCGCGATCGAGTGCGCGTCGAGGCCGACAGTCTGTTTTCGGGTGAGGACGGTCCTACCGGTGCGAAGCTGGGCCGGATGGACACCACATACAGGGTGATGCAGGAGTGCCTTCGTCTCTATCCCGCCCAGGGCATCACGCTCCGCGATGTGATCAACCCCTTCGATTTCGCCGGCTATCGGGTTCCTGCGGGCGCTCAGGTGATGCTCGGCAACACGGTGCCTCACCAATGTTCGGAGTACTTCAACGACCCGGAGACCTTTGATATCGATCGTTTCGGCCCCGGCCGCGCGGAGCACGCGGCACCCGGCGTGTTCCACCCATTCGGAGCAGGAACGCGGCGGTGCCTCGGATGGGGGTTTGCCGAAGCGCAGTTGGTCTTCACGCTGGCGCGCATTCTGCATCTGAACGACGTCCGCCTGACCCATCCCCACCGTCCGTTGAAGGTGAAGTACACCGGCGCAGCCCCCAGCTCCGGCAACCTGACCGTTCTCGTGAAGCGGCGGAGCTGACCGGAGGGCGCGTGGTGAGTACGAAGGACAAGTCACCGCCGATGCTGCACATCGGCGCTTTCGCTCCACTCTCTCTCTGGCGGCGCCTTCTGCGCGAATTCGGCGGGGTGTCTCCCGGCTACCGCACCCGACTTGCGGGCATAGTTGCCACCAGTGCGCTAACGAGTCCCCTCCGGCTCGCCGAGCGGATGTGCTACGGTCGACGGATCGCGAGGACGCGAATCGAACATCCGCCGGTCTACATCCTGGGCTTCGCCCGCACCGGAACGACTCATTTGCACAATCTGATGGCCTGCGACCCGCAATTCGCCTTCGTGAACACATTCCAGCTCTTCGCAGGTCCATTCTTTCTGGTCGCCCGGGGTTGGATGGATCGCCTGATCGCCAATCAGCTTCCCGCCACGAGGCCCATGGACAACGTCGAGCTCGCGCTGGACTTTCCGCAGGAGGAGGATCCGCTGCTCGCGACCGCGTCGCACATGTCCGTGACGCACTCACTCACCTTCCCCGGCAGCATCCGAGAGATCCTTCGGCGATACCATCAGATGCAGCTCTCGGAGGACGAGCTGGGGGAGTGGAAGCGTCAGTATCTCCGCGTCCTCCGCAGGGTGACCCTGGCTTGCGGCGGGAAGCGTCTGGTGCTCAAGAGCCCGGCCAACCTGGGGCGGACGGCGATCCTCCAGCAGCTGTTGCCGGGTTCCCGCTTCATATTCATCCAGCGCAACCCGTACGTGGTCTTCTGTTCACTCATGCACCTCCTCAGGTCGCTGCTGCCCAGGATGTCGCTCCAGTCGATCGACTGGGAGGATGTGGAAGCAGCAACGCTGGACAACTACGTGGCGGTCACGCGGCGCTACATGCGCGACCGCGAGCTGGTTCCCAAAGGCATGCTCACCGAGATCCGGTATGAGGACCTGGTGGCAGACCCGCTTCCCGTGCTGCAGGGAGCGTATGAAGCCGTGTCGCTGCCGTGGGATCAGGCCGAGGGACCGGTGAAGGAGTACCGGTTCTTCCCCTTTTCTGGTGGGTAGCAGGTCATGCGCGTAGGCCATCGGGGT
>JAPPGI010000165.1 GCA_028874985.1 Gemmatimonadota bacterium
GCCCGGTTGTAGGTGCGGGTGAGCGTCTCGAGGATCTCGCCCGCGTTGTCGGTCGCGCTCTTCATGGCGGCGCGGCGCGCCCCCTGCTCCCCGGCGGCGTTCTCGACCAGGGCGCGGTACACCGTCATGCGCAGGTAGCTCGGCAGGATCCGCCCGATCAGCTTCGCGGGGGGCGGCGACACGATGAAGGCGTCCACCGAACGCGCCCCCGGCTCGGGTTCGACCGGCAGGATCCGCACCGTGCGGGGCGGGGTGGACATCGCCGACCGGAACTCGGCGTTCACCATGTAGACGGCGTCCAGCCCGCCCTCCTCGAAGCTCGTCCGGAGCGGCGCGACGAGCCCCTCGGCGTCCTCCGACGTGGGTGCGTCGCCGATATCCGTGGTCCCGGACGCGATCGCCGAGTCCCGGAAGCGAAAGAAAGCCAATCCCTTCTTGCCCGCGATGTGAAGTTCGGTATCAACCCCTTCGGCGCGAAGTGCGTCCAAACGCCCCCGCGCCTCGCGAATCAGGTTGGCGTTGAAGGCTCCGCAGAATCCACGGTTGGCGGTCAGCAGCAGCACCGCCGCCCGCTTCGTCCCGGCGGGCCGGCGCAGCAGGGGATGTTCCTGCTCCAGCCCGGGGGCGTGCAGGCTCCTGAGCAGCTCGCCGAGCGCGTCGCTGTACGGGCGCGCCGCATGCATGCGGTCCATGGCCCGCTTCAGCTTCGAGGTCGCCACGAGCTCCATGGTGCGGGTGATCTTGCGGGTGTTGCGGACGGACTTGATCCGCCGCAGAACCTCGCGGGCGCCGGATCCGGCCACGCTACGCAGCCGCCTCCGCCTCGGCGGCGAAGACCCGGTTGTACTCCTCGATGCACTCGCGCAGGCGTGCCTCGATGTCCTCGGTGAGCCGGCCCTCCTGGCGAAGCCCGATCAGGACGTCGTCGTAGCGGCTCTCGGCGAACTCGAGGAAGCCCCGCTCCCACCTGCGCACGTCCTCCAGGTCGAGATCGTCCAGGTAGTCGTTGGTGACGGCGTAGATGGCCACGATCTGCCGCTCCACCGGGACCGGCTGGTACTGAGGCTGCTTGAGGACCTCGACGGTGCGCTGGCCGCGCGCCAGCTGCCGCTGGGTGGCCGCGTCCAGGTCGGAGGCGAACTGCGCGAAGGTCTCCATGGCGCGGAACTGGGCGAGGTCGAGCCGGAGGCGCCCCGCGACCGACTTCATCGCCTTGACCTGGGCCGCGCCACCGACCCGCGACACCGAGATCCCCACGTTCACCGCGGGCCTGACGCCCGAGTTGAAGAGGTCGGGTTCGAGGTAGATCTGGCCGTCGGTGATCGAGATGACGTTGGTGGGGATGTAGGCGGAGACGTCGCCCGCCTGCGTCTCGATGATGGGGAGCGCGGTGAGCGACCCGCCGCCGAGTTCGTCGGACAGCTTGGCCGCGCGCTCCAAGAGCCGCGAGTGCAGGTAGAAGACGTCGCCCGGGTAGGCCTCGCGCCCCGGCGGGCGCCGAAGCACCAGCGACAGCTGACGGTACGCCTGCGCCTGCTTGGAGAGGTCGTCGTAGATGACCAGGGTGTGCCTGCCCTGCCACATGAAGTGCTCGGCCAGCGCCGTGGCGGCGTAGGGGGCGATGTACTGCATGGGGGCCGGGTCGGAGGCGTTGGCCGTCACGACGATCGTGTAGTCCATGGCCCCGTGGTGCCGGAAGGTCTCGACCACGCCGGCCACCATCCCGGCGCGCTGGCCCACCGCGCAGTAGATGCAGATGACGTCGGTGTCCTTCTGGTTGAGGATCGCGTCGATCGCGATGGCGGTCTTGCCGGTCTGGCGGTCGCCGATGATGAGCTCGCGCTGGCCGCGGCCGATCGGGATCATCGCGTCGATGGCCTTGATCCCGGTCTGCAGCGGCTCCTTCACGGGCTGGCGCTTCACGATCCCGGGCGCGACCACGTCGATCTGGCGCCGCGCTTCGGCCTCGATCGCCGCGCCGCCGTCGACGGCCTCGCCCAGCGGGTTCACCACCCGCCCCAGGTACCCGTCGCCGACGGGAACATCCAGCACCCGCCCCGTGCGGCGCACCTCGTCCCCCTCGCGCAGCTCCTCCCAGTCCCCCATCACCACCGCCCCGATGTTGTCCTCTTCCAGGTTGAGCGCCAGCGCGGTGACGGTGTCGCCCGTCTCGCTGGAGGTGATCTCCAGCATCTCGTTCGCCATCGCCCTGGTCAGCCCGTAGATGCGCGCCACGCCGTCCTTCACCTCGAGCACCTCGCCCACCTCTTCCGAGTGAAGCGCCTCCTCGAAGCTCTCGATCTCCGCCAGGAGGACGCTCTTGATCTCGCCCGCCCGGAGTTGGGAATCCGCCATTTCTGCTCGATCTCTCCTCTCTGCCTTCCTTCTTGTCCTTATGGTTGAAGCTCGGCCGCCATAAGCCTGCGCCGCATGGCGTCGAGCTGCCGTTTCACCGACCCGTCGTACACGGTGTCGCCCTCGCGGATCACGATTCCGCCGATGATGGCGGGCCGCACCTTCACGTGCGGGATCACCGTGGCCCCCACCGCCGACGAGAGCTGCGCCACCAGATCCTCCTCGTCGACGGGAGAAAGCGGCCGCGCCACCGTCACCTCCATGTGGCGCCGCCCCAGGTGACGCTCGAGCATGTCCCGGTAGGCCGCCGCGATCTGCGGGAGCAGCCGCTGCCGCCCCTTGTCCACCACGACCTGCAGGAACCGCACCAGCATCGCAGGCACGACGCCCTCCAGCGACCGCGCCAGCGCCGCCTTCTTGTCCGCGGCCGAGACGCGGGGCGTCACCAGGAACTCGCGGGCCGTCGGGTCGTCCATGAGCGCGGCCACCGCCTCCACGCCCGCACCGAAGGCCTCGACCCCTTCATGGCGCCCGGCCAGCTCGAAGAGCGTCTCGGCGTAGTTGCCGGCGACGGTGTCCTCCCTCACGTCCAGGCGCCTCCGGGGCGGGCCAGGTCGTCGATGTAGTCCGTGACCAGCTGGCGGTCGCGGTCGCCGTCGAGGCGTTCCTCCAGCAACCTGGACGCGGCCGCCATCGCCACCTCGACCGCCTCGCGCCGCACGGCGTCCACGGCCGCGTCGCGTTCGCGCTCGATCTCCCGGCGCGCGTTGGCGAGGATCGCCCGGCTCTCCTCCCGGGCCCTGGCCTCCAGCTCACGCCGCAGCTCCTCGGCCGCCTCCCGGCTCTCGGCGACGATGGCCTGCGCCTGCCGGCGCCCCTCGGCCAGCTGCTCCCTGTACTTCGCGAGCAGCTCCTCGGCCTCCTCGCGCCGGCCCTTCGCCTCGTCGATGTCGTCCTGGATGCGTTTCCGGCGGGCGTCGAGGGCGCCCAGCAGCGGTCCCCACGCGTACCTTCCGAGGATGAAGAGGAGCGTGAGAAAAGTCAGGAGCGTCCAGATCGCCAGCCCCACGTCGGGCGCGAAGAGCGCGTCCCATGCCACCTCACCGTGTCCCGCCTCCTGCACGGCCGGGGCGGGCGGGACACCGGCGACCGCGTCGCGTACCACCGCGCCCGTACCGATCGCTCCCATGATCATGCCAGGAAGAGGAAGAGCATCAGCGTCAGGATGATGCCGGCCAGCGCCGCCCCCTCGACCAGGATGGCGAGCACCATGGCCAGACCGCGAATCTCGCCCGCGGCCTCGGGCTGGCGGGCCAGGCCCTGCGTGGCTCCGTCGCCGATGCGGCCGATGCCGAGGCCGGCGCCGATCACGGCCAGCCCGACGCCGATCCCGGCGCCCAGCAGGGCCATGTTGTTCTTGGCGGCCTCGGGAGTGAGGGCCGCGTCCTGGAGAATGTCCACGGTTGATTCGAGCATTGTCGTTTCCTGTCCCTTCTGTTGGGTTCGACCCCTACCGTTTCGGGGTGGTTTCTAGTGTGGATGCCGGATCAGGCCCACGAACGCGGCCGTGAGCATGGCGAAGACGTAGGCCTGGATGAGGGCGATGAGCACCTCGAGCAGGAGGATGGCGGACACGAGGCCGTAGGATCCCGCGGCGATCAGCCAGCGCACGAAGGCGAGGTGGCCGAAGAGGAAGATGAAGCCCAGCACGGAGAAGATCAGGACGTGGCCCGCCGTCATGTTGGCGAAGAGCCGGATGGCGAGGGCGAAGGGCTTGAGGAACTTCCCCATGAACTCGACCGGCGTCATCACCGCGAGCACGACGTACTTCATCGGCCCCTCGACGCCGGGGGGAACGTAGAAGATGGTCTTGAGGTATCCCCTGGTCCCCAGCGTCCGGAACCCCGAGACCTCGACCACGACGAAGGTCACCAGGGCCAGGGTGGCCGTGACCATGATGTTGCCGGTGGCCGATCCGCCCCAGGGCACCAGGCCGAGGAGGTTCATGGTCAGGATGAAGAAGAACAGCGTGAGCACGAGCGGCACGAAACGCTCATACCCGTGGCCGATGTAGCCCTTGCAGAGGTCGTCCCGGAAGTAGACCACGACCGCCTCGATGGCGTTCGCCAGCCCGCCGGGCGCGGATCCCGCGTCGGCGCGGGCCACGCGCTGTCCGGCCAGGATGGCCACCGCCGCCGTGATCACCGCACCGAGCAGCAGCAGGATCACGTGCTTGGTCGGCGACAGGTTCATGGTCAGCCCGCCCACCGAGAGGTCGGGCCAGTGCGGAAGATGGACGTAGCCGATGAACGGCAGTTCGTACTTGTCCGAGTTCAGGATGTGATGACCCAGCATCTCGCCGAGATCGAAACCGCCCTCCTGGCCCGCCGCATGCGCTTCCCGGGGCACCTCGTGCTCCTGGCCGGCCGGAATCATGCCCCTCATGACCCGGCGGGAACCGCGCCGGCGCGAATCCGCCGGTGCTCAACGACCGATTCGGCAACCAGCAGCGCGATGAGGAGCCCGCCCAGCGAGAGCAGGAAGGGAACCGGCCCGGCCCAACCCGTTAGGGTGAAGACCGTCACGCCGGCGACCACCACCGCGACCCGCAGCCCGAACCCCGCCAGGATGGCCGCCATGAAGCGGTCCGCGCGGGCCCGCCATCGCCCGAGCAGGAAGTGCGCGGCCAGCTGAGTGGCCAGAGCCAGGAGCGCCCCGCCGAAGACGGCGGCGCGGGCTCCGCCGGCCAGGAACGGCCAGGCCGCCAGCATCGCCACGGCCACGATTGCCGTTGCCGTGCGCGGATACGTCCCGAATCGCCTCAACTGTGTTCTTCCCCGCGCTCGGCATCCGTCTCCCGCCGCGCCGGCCGGGCCATGGTTCTCATGTAGACCGTGACCATCCCCGCCGCGATGCCTCCCAGGGTGCAGAGCAGGACCATCGCCGGACTGGTGCCCAGCCATGCGTCCAGCTTGAGACCCGCCCACGCGAGGAGCGCGACGGTCATCGCCCAGCCGAGCCCGTACCCGGACAGGTGCCCGATGTCCGTCATGGAGTGGCGTGTACCCGCGCTCGAACGGCGGCCCTGCTTCACCTGTTTCCTTTCAAGTTGTCGTCCCCCGCCGGCTGTGCGGCGTCGGCGGGAGCCGCTCTCCGCTCGGCTCCGGTGGAGGCGCCGTCCGGCCCTCAAGACACCATCTCCGCGGCCAAAGCTAACGCTTGTGAAATTTTTCGCAAGCGGTCGGCGACCGCTCGCCACGACCGGTTCGCGGCCCGCCGCACGATTGAAGTCGGGGACCGATTTGCCCATTATCGAAGACCGTGGATTCGAGCCCACCACCGTTGCGAAGAGGCGAGGCCCCATTCCGGCCCCCGACCTCCCCCATGCTCCCGGCAGTCCGTTGATGAACCCCACCTCCTCACCCCCCCTCCCCGCCCCGCCCGGCCTCGCGGCGGACCGGGATGTCCGGCTCCTCAGGCGTGCCGGCGAGATCGCCGACGACCTGCGCGGCCAGGTGGAGCGCCGCATCGTGGGACAGCGGCACATCGTCGACGGAATCGTCACGGCGATGATGGCGAACGGCCACGTCCTGCTGGTCGGGGTGCCCGGGCTGGCCAAGACCCTCATCATCTCGACGCTCGCCGATGCGCTGCACCTCAAGTTCCAGCGCATCCAGTTCACCCCCGATCTCATGCCCACCGACATCACCGGCACCGAGGTCATCCAGGAGGACAAGATCACGGGCGAGAGGGTCTTCCGCTTCGTGCGGGGTCCGATCTTCGCCAACATCGTGCTGGCCGACGAGATCAACCGCACCCCGCCCAAGACCCAGGCCGCCCTGCTCGAGGCCATGCAGGAAAGGGAGGTTACCGCGGCGGGCACCACCTATTCCCTGGCTCCTCCGTTCTTCGTGCTGGCCACGCAGAACCCCATCGAGCAGGAGGGGACCTATCCCCTTCCCGAGGCCCAGCTGGACCGCTTCATGTTCGACCTGCGG
The DNA here is from genome assembly GCA_028874985.1 of Gemmatimonadota bacterium. Classification (GTDB taxonomy): domain Bacteria; phylum Gemmatimonadota; class Gemmatimonadetes; order Longimicrobiales; family Gaopeijiaceae; genus Bin94. The sequence continues at coordinate 6,354 of JAPPGI010000165.1, forward strand.
ATCGGCTACCCCGACCGCGGCGAGGAGGAGAGGATCGCCACGCTGACACGCGAGGTTCAGGACGTTCCGGTCGAGCCGGTGGTGCACGGCAGCGAGATCATCGAGCTGCAGCAGCTGGTTCGGCGGATTCCCGTGCCCCCCTCGATCGTGCGCTTCGCGGTGCGGCTCGCGCGCTCGACCCGGCCCGGCGGCGCCGAACAGGCGGGTGTGGCGAAGCGGTACATCAGCTGGGGCTCGGGGCCGCGCGCGTCCCAGTACCTGGTGCTCGGAGCCAAGGCGCGGGCCGCGTTCCGGGGGGCGCCGATGCCCTCCATGGACGATGTGCTCGACATCGCGCCGTCGATCCTCGCGCACCGGATCGTGGTCAACTTCGACGCAGAAGCCGAGGGCCTGAGCACCCGCGACGTGGTTCGCGAGCTTCTGGCCGAGAGCAGGAAATGGACATAGAACCCGCGTCACCCGACGACCAACCTCCGAGTCGCAGCTCACCGCAACCGGATCGCGGCGCCGGCCGGGGGTGCGCCATTCCCGGGAGCGGAACCGGCTCCGGCCCGCGTCCCGCTTCAATCCTCCCGCACGAATCGATCCACGTGGGAGGCATGCGCGGGCGAACCATCGGCGGAGGAGACGGATGGCGCTCATAGCAAGCCTCATCGCAGCTTTCCTGGTCCTTCTGCTGGTGGCCGCGGCCCTGACGGCGGCGCTTACCGCCGTTCACCGGATCAACGACTCGAAGGCGCGCATCCTGGCCGGCGAAGGGTTCGCGGGGGCCGAAGCGCTCCTCGAACTGCGTTCCGACGAGTCGAAGACGACCCCGCTCGGCGTCTTCCGGGTCCTGTGCTATCTGGGGGCCACGGCGGCGGGAGTCGCCGCGGCGGCGGCGGCCTGGGGGTCCCGGGGCACGTGGATCGGAGGTCTGGCCGTGGTGGTCGTCGTGCTGCTGGCGGGCGAACTGGTCCCTCGCGCCTTCGCCAGGCGGGGCCCCGTGCGGCTGGCGCTGGTGGCCGCTCCGTTCCTCCGGACGGGTTCGCGCATTCTCGGCCGCCTTCTCTTCCCGTTGACGGCGGTCGTGCGGCTCATTTCGCGCCGTTCCGGCCGGATCGAAGCCTCGGCCGACGAGCTGCAGGTGCGCGAGGCGCTGGAGATCGGCGCGGACGAGGGGGTCGTCGAGGCCGACGAGCACCGCCTGGTCGAGCGCGCCTTCAAGCTCGACGAGCTGAACGCGTGGGACGCGATGACGCCCCGGGTCGACATCGTGGCGCTCAAGGACTCGCGCCTCCTGGGCGAGATCCTGCCCGAACTGGAGGACCTGCCCCACTCGCGCGTCCCGGTCTACGGCGAGAGCATCGACGACGTCACCGGCATCCTGCACGTGCGGGACGCGTACCGGGCCTACGTCGCCGGAGGGCGCGACACACCGCTCTCGAAGCTGGCCCGGCCGCCCATGTTCGTGCCGGGATCGCTGTCGCTGGCCAAGCTGCTCGCCGACTTCCGCGCCCGGCGCGTCCACATGGGGATCGTGGCGGACGAGTTCGGGGGAACCGACGGCCTGATCACCCTGGAGGACGTGCTCGAGGAGCTCGTGGGCGAGATCGTGGACGAGACCGACGTGGACGAGGACCCGCTGACCCGTCTCTCGCCCGACGAGGTCATCGCGTCGGGGGGTGCGGAGCTGCGCGACATCAACGAGCGCTTCGGCCTCGCGCTCCCCGAGGACGAGAACCGGTCGCTGAACGGCTTCATCCTGGAGGAGCTGGGCCGGGTGCCCGAACCCGGCACGACCTTCGAGGCGCAGGGGGTGCGGGTCGAGGTGGTGAAGGCGTCGGAGACGCAGGTGATCCGGGCGCGGATACGGCGGGTGACCCCGTCGGCGCGAAATGGCTGATGGCGCGCGTCATCCCCTTCGGCGGGCACGTCCCGCGCATCGCGAAGTCGGCCTTCGTGGCGCCCACCGCGGTAGTGATCGGCGACGTGGTGGTGGGAGACAGGGCCAGCATCTGGTTCGGGGCCGTGCTGCGGGGCGACCACCCCGAGCACGGCATCCGCGTGGGGGCGCGGACGAACGTGCAGGAGAACACGATCGTGCATACGAGCGAGCAGGGTCCCACCGTGCTCGAGGACGAGGTGACGGTCGGCCACGGCGCCCTCATGGAGAGCTGCCGCATCGGGCGGGGGACGGTGGTGGGGATGGGGGCCGTGCTGCTGCAGCGCGCCGAGGTGGGCGAAGGGTGCGTGATCGCCGCCGGGGCGGTGGTGAAGGAGGGCGCGGAGATCCCGCCGCGAAGCCTGGTGGTGGGGGTGCCGGGGAGGGTGAGGCCGCTGAGCGCGGCGGCGGCGGGGTGGATCGAGCGGAGTTCGGCGCACTACGTCGAGCTCAGCCGCCGGTTCATGGCCGAGTCGGCATGCGAGCTGTGCGGAGGCCCCACGCTGGAGCGGCACTGCAAGATCACGTGCCTGAACTGCGGGTACCAGCGGGACTGCAGCGATCCGTGAGGCGGGTTGCGGCCATCGTACCGCCGCCGCGGCGGGAGGTCGCGGATCCACCGGCACCGCGGCTCAAACGGCCTGCCGTCATCTGAAGACCCGCTCGAACTCGTCACGTTGAGAGGCGGTGCCGACGACGAGCACTAAAAGACGCCGAGTTCGGGATACTCCGGGTAGGGACAATCTTCGTCCAGATAGCAGATCCGATCGCTCTCTCTGGGCGCGAAGGAATCGCCGGGGCCGAGTCCGACGGTCTCGTCGAAGGTGCAGAGGTCGTCGGATTCCCCGCGGCGGCACAACCACTCCCTTTCCCCCGCCGCGACGATCACCTCCCAGCGCCCGGTGTCGATCACCTCCTCATCCTGGGAGTACACAGCGGCAGACATCCGAATGCGTACCGATTCCTCGCAGCCATTCTGGTATTCGACGTCGAATCCATAGGTGGGAATTCGCTCCGCAACACCTTGATAGCCGCCAGCCTGGGGATGGATTCCCGCGCACGAGCGGGCCGGGTCCAGTTCCAGCGATCCGCACCCGACGATCGCCGACAGAACTGCGATCGCAACCAGACCCACAGCGCATCTGGCGCGGTCACGGGCACCACCGGTAGCACGCGCGTCGAGCTTCCTTTCGCCGATGCCGCGCCTCCGCGATTCTCTGCGTCGCATATGGCTACTCCCTCCTAAACCAGCTGTCTCTTTCCGTGCGACCAAGTGAAATCTGGGCAGGTCGCACCGCTCCGACAAGCGATCGACGAATCCGCGTTGCGAAGTACCGGGTGCCCCTACCCGAACTCGATCCCCTGCGCCAGCGGCAGGTCCGTACTCCAGTTCACCGTATTCGTCTGGCGGCGCATGTACGCCTTCCAGGCATCCGATCCCGACTCGCGCCCTCCGCCCGTCTCCTTCTCCCCCCCGAACGCCCCCCCGATCTCGGCGCCCGACGTCCCGATGTTGACGTTGGCGATCCCGCAGTCGCTGCCCCGGTGCGACAGGAAGTGCTCGGCTTCGCGTACGTGGTCGGTGAAGATCGCCGACGAGAGGCCCTGGGGGACACCGTTGTGCAGCGCGATGGCCTCGTCGAGTTCGGCGACCGACCCGGCCGGCGCGGCGTTCTCGGACCCGTAGTCGATGATGTACAGGATCGGCGCGAAGGTCTCGTCCTGCACGATCGGGAAGTGGTTTTCGGCCGCGGCGATACAGGGGGTGACGTAGAGGCCGCCCGGGTACCTGTCGCCGCCTAGGCGTTCGCCCCCGTAGAGGATCTCGCCGCCCTCCTCCACCACCCGCCGGCGCGCGTCCAGCAGGTCGTCCACGGCCTGGCGGTTCACGACGGGCCCCATGAGGTTGCCGTCGTCGAGCGGGTCGCCGATGCGCACGTCCCGATAGGCCCGCACCAGGCGCGACACGAGCTCCTCGCGCACGGAACGGTGAACGATGACGCGCCGCGTGCTGGTGCAGCGCTGGCCCGCAGTGCCGACCGCCCCGAAGAGGATGGAGGGGATCGCCAGATCCAGGTTGGCGTGCGCGGTGACCAGGATAGCGTTGTTGCCGCCCAGCTCCAGGATGGTGCGGCCCAGCCGCCGCCCCACCACCTGCGCCACCCGGCGCCCCACCCCGCACGATCCCGTCGCGGACACGAGCGGTATGCGCCGGTCGTGCAGGAGCCGGTCCCCCACGGTCGAGCCCCGGCCCACCACCAGGCTGAACACGGCCGGGTCCACCCCGTTCTCGCGGCACGCCTCCGACGCGATCCGCGTGACGGCGATCGCGGTGAGCGGCGTTCCCGACGCCGGTTTCCACAGCGTGGCGTCCCCGCACACGGCCGCTACCGCCGCGTTCCACGACCACACCGCGACGGGAAAGTTGAAGGCGCTGATCACGCCGACCACGCCCAGGGGGTGCCACTGCTCGCGCATGTGGTGGTCGGGCCGCTCGCTGGCCATCGTCAGGCCGTAGAGCTGCCGCGACAGCCCCACGGCGAAGTCGCAGATGTCGACCATCTCCTGGACCTCGCCCTCGCCTTCGGCGCGGATCTTGCCCATCTCCAGGGTGACCAGCGCGCCGAGGGCCTCCTTGTCGGCGCGGAGCCGCTCGCCGAGCCGGCGCACCACCTCGCCGCGCCGGGGGGCGGGCAGCTTCCGCCACTCGAGGAAGGCGCCGTGGGCCCGGTCGACGATGTGGTCGTACTCGGTTTCCGTTACCTGGTTCACCGTGGCGATCCGCGAACCGTCGATGGGGGTGAAGACCTCGAGGGCGGGCCCCGAGCCGGTCCATTCGCCCGCGAACCCGCCCGGGTTCACGTCCTCGATTCCGAGCGCGCGCAGGATTCGTCCGGCGCCGCCGGACACTCCGGGCGCGCGGACCCGTTCAACCGTCGCCGTTGTCATAAGGCACAATCCCGTTGAGTCTGGTTCAGTTCAGTCTGAGGACAGCGTCCAGATACCAGGCGATGATGACGTCGCCCCAGCCGTAGGCGACTCCCGCGCCCACCGCGAGGAAGATGCCGAACGGCACCAGCCTGCCGGTCCTCATGGAGACGGGTCCAAAGATAATCGAACCGATGAGGGCTCCGGCAAAGAGGGTGAGGATGACCCCCGCCGGGCCGAGAAACGCCCCGGCCATCGCCATCATCTTCACGTCGCCGCCGCCCATGGCGTCCTTTCCGAAGACGACCCGGCCCAATTCGGCGATCAGCCACAGGAGTCCGAAGCCGACCGCGGCGCCCAGCGCGGCCCCCGCCAGCCCCGGTCCGCCGGCCATCGGCGCGAGGGCCAGTCCCGCCAGGGTGCCGCCGAGCGTGAACTGGTCCGGGATGATGTAGGTGCGGGCGTCGGTGAGGGCGATGCCCAGCAGGACGGTGAGGAAGAGGCTCCCCCGCACGGCCTCCGGGTGAGCTCCCCACTGTGCGGCCAGCCCGGCCCAGATCAGCGCCACCGCCACCTCGACGAGCGGATACTGAAGCGTCAGGCGGACATCGCAGCGGGCGCAACGGCCCCGCAGTGCCAGGTAGCTGAACACGGGGATGTTCTGGAACCACCGCACCGGCGCCGCGCAGCTGTCGCATCGCGACGGGGGCGACAACGCCGAACCTCCGCCCGGCCACCTGGCCACGCAGACGTTCAGAAACGACCCGGCGCACGCCCCCAGCACGGCCGCCGCCCCCACCGCCGCTCCGCCAGTCACGTGCGCCCACCTCCATTCGGGGCCGAACGGCCGTCCTCCGCACCCCCGATCCGCATCAGCTCGTACATCAGGATCGAGCCCGCCACCGCCACGTTCAGCGAATCCACGCCCGCGGCCAGCGGTACCGCGACCGCGCGACCGCGGCACCCCAGCGGCGGCGAGATCCCGCCGCCCTCGTTCCCGACGACGAGCACCCAGTCCCGCGCGCGCGCCTCGTCCACCTCTTCCGGCGGTTCTCCCCCCGCGTCCGCGCGAAGCACGTTGAGGCGCCCGGCCTCGTTGGCTCCGCCCCGGTCACCATCCCCCACCAGGCCGGCCGGCTCCCCGATCAGCGCCAGATGGAACACCGCCCCCGCCGATGCGCGCACCACCTTCGGGTTCCACGGATCTACCGTCCCCGCACCGATCACCGCCCCGTCCAGGCCGAAGGCCCACGCGGAGCGGATCAGCGTGCCCAGGTTGCCGGGCATCTGCACGCCCCCGGCCAACAGGTAGCGGCCCCGTTCCAGCGACCGCGACTCGAGCGGCGGCGGCCTCACGCACGCGACCACCGGTTGGGGCGCGTCGGTGGAGCACAGGTCCCTCACCTCGCCGTCGGGCGCAACGTCGGCCTCCACCCCGTCATCCGCGCACCGGGCGACGATCGCCCGGCCACGTTCGCGGGTACCGTACTCCTCCCCCACGAGCACCCACCGCACCGCCACCGGCGACATCAACGCCTCCCCGACCAGGCCGGGACCCTCGACCAGGGCCGACCCCTCCCGCTCCCGCCCGCGGCGCGACCGGAGGCGCCGCGCCAGCCGCCGCTTAGATTGGCTGATCCGGTTCACCGCACCTTCCCCCTCACCTGCGCCGCCCGTCATGACCATTCGAAAGCCCCCTCCCGTCGCACTCACCATCGCGGGCAGCGACAGCGGAGGCGGCGCGGGCATCCAAGCCGACCTCAAGACCTTTCACCAGTGGGGCGTCTTCGGCACTTCGGCGGTGACCGCCGTGACGGCGCAGAACACCCTCGGCGTCCAGGAGATCCATCCGGTTCCGGCCGCGACGATCACAGCCCAGATCCGGAGCGTGGCCACCGATCTTCCCCCCCGAGCCGTCAAGTCCGGCATGCTCGCCACGGCCGGGATCGTCGTTGCGGTGGCGAAGTCGATCCGGCGCCACCGCCTGTGCGACTACGTCCTGGACCCGGTGATGGTGGCGACCAGCGGCGACGCGCTGCTCGCTCCCGGCGCGGTAGCGGCGGTACGGCATGAACTCCTCCCTCTGGCCACGATCGTGACCCCCAACTGGCCCGAAGCCGCCCTTCTGACACAGGTAACGGAACCGGACCCGCCCGGCATGGCAAGAGCCGCGCGCGCGCTCGTGGACGCCGGGGCCGGGGCGGCGCTGGTGAAGGGCGGCCATCTGGGCGGCGACGAGGTGGTGGATCTCTTCTGGGACGGCGACACCGAGGTGCTGTTTCGCGGGCCCAGGATCGAAACGCGTCACACCCACGGGACGGGATGTTCGCTGAGCGCGGCGATCACCGCGGGGCTGGCGCGGGGGACGGGGCTGGAAGCGGCGGTGGATGGGGCGGTGAGGTGGGTGAGGGAGGCGATCGCGGGTGCGCCGGGGCTGGGAGGGGGGGCGGGGCCGTTGAATCACTTCGTGGAAGCGGATCCGATGTGACGGTTGCCGATCCGGCCGCCCGGCCGCCTCGGAGACCGACCCCGCAGCCCGTGGACACACCCGCGCGAGCCCCGTGAGCAGTCGGGCGAAGTGCCTCCTGGCAGCCCGCGCAACAGCTCCGTGAACCCGGCGGCCGTCACTCCATCTCCCATCGGAAGCCTCCCGTGCCCGGCGTGGACAAGAAACCCCGGACCGCAACGGTCGCCCAGGTCATTGCGCAAACTCCCGATCCCCCGGGTCATCCGGGGGCGAGGCGTGGCCGTCGTCCTCACCTCGACGGGAATGAGACGCCCCTCCGCCTCGACGAGGAAGTCCACCTCAACCCCGGCCGCCGTACGCCAGAAACGGACTTCCGGACGCTCGCCCCGGTGAGTCAGCGTCTTGACGATCTCACCCAATACCGCCGCCTCCATCAGCGGTCCCGCCAGCGGTCCGGCGGCGGCATGCTCCGGATCCTTGAGACCCGTGAGGTGGCAGAGAGTGCCCGGGTCGGTGAAGTAGACCTTGGGGGCCTTCACCAGGCGCTTGCCGATGTTGGCGAAGTAGGGCCGGACGATGAAGACCTGATGAGTCGCCTCTAGAACCGAGAGCCAGGCCTTGGCCGTGTTGACGGCCACACCCAGGTCCCGGGCGATGTCGCTCAGGTTGAGCAGCTGGCCCGTGCGCGCGGCAACCGCCCTGAGAAAGCTCCGAAACCGCCCGAGGTCGCCGATCTGGCGGAGGCTTCGCACATCCCGCTCGAGATAGGTCTGGACGTAGCTGGAGTTCCAGAGGTGGAGGATCGCCGCGCGTCCCGGGAGCGACTCGGTGATCCGCTCATTGAGGAGCGGGTTCTGGGATCCGGAAAGGAGGAACTGGCCGGTGCGGCCGCACTGTCGGATCCCGGGGGGTGCGTCCGCAATATCCGAGCGAGGTGCTCGCGCAAGATCCACCGACCGCCGGGAATCACCCGCCGGCCAGGGGAACCAGCCGCTCGAGCAACACCCCGAGCCGCTCTCCTCCCTCCGCCGCATACGCCATCACCTCCTCGTGATCGATGGCTCCGGCGCCCACCCCGGACGCGTGGTTGGTCACCACCGAGAACGCCAGCACGCGCTGCCCCCCCGCCCGCGCGACCGTCATCTCGGGCACTGCGGACATCCCGACCACGTCCGCTCCGGCCGCCCTCAGGGCCCGGACCTCGGCGGGCGTCTCGAAGTGCGGTCCGGCAACCGCCGCGTACGTCCCTCGCGACATCGCGATCCCCGCCTTCAGCGCCTGGGACTCGGCCAGTTCCATCAGCCCCGGGTCGCAAGGGCGGCTCATGTCGGGGAACCGTTGTTCACCCTCGGCGACCGGCCCCGCGAGAGGCGCACGGAACATGAGGTTGAGGTGGTCGTCGACGAGCACGATTGAACCGGGTGCCAGGTCGCTCCGGATCCCGCCGACGGCGTTGGTCAGGACAAGTGTTCCGGCACCCAGAGCACGTCCCACCCGTACGGGCGCGGCCACGACCCGTGCGCCCACTCCTTCGTAGTAGTGGAAGCGGCCCGACTGGACGAGAACCGGTGTGCCCCCGATGCGCCCGACGATGAAGCTGCCCTCGTGGCCTTCCACCGAAGTCCGGGGAAACCCGGGCAATCCGGCGAACGGAACACGGACGGCGTCCTTCACACGCTCCGCGAGCCCCCCGAGCCCGGAGCCGAGCACGATGTGGACGCCTGGACGCAGCCCCCCCTCCCCGTGAAGGATGTTCGCGCACTCGCGAATCCGTGGTTTGCCGACCGCTTCCCGGTCAGCCATCGCTTCGCCCGCGCCGCTGCGATCCCGCGATCCCGCCTCTGCGCCATTCCATGCCGTTCCCTCTCGTAGTCAGTCGCCGGTCATCATAGCTTTCGGGGCGTCTTCCGACGAGGAGGTAGAAGATGAAGCCGACGACACGAATCGTCGCGGCACGCCACGAGTGCGTTTGCGCGCTGGCGGTCCTGGTCCTGGCCGGCGGGTGCGACGACCCGGTCCAGCCGGATCCGCGCCATCTGTTGACCAGGGTCTACGAGGCGATGGGCGGACCCCGCTGGGACAGCCGCGACAACTGGGCGACCGACGCACCGCTCGACACATGGTACGGAGTGACGACCGACTCGGAAGGGAATGTCACCCGGCTGGACCTCGCGTTCAACGGACTGACAGGCTCGATTCCGCCGGAAATCGGCAGCTTCCGAAACCTCGAATACCTGAACCTGGCGCTGAACGAACTGAGGGGCCCGATCCCGCCCGAAATCGGCAACCTCCGGAACCTCGAGTATCTGAATCTGGCACTGAGTCTGGGGCTGGAACGCCTTCGAGGTCCCATCCCGCCCGAAATCGGCGGCCTCGAAAGCCTCGAGTACCTCAATCTGGCGATAAACCGCCTGATCTCGATCCCGCCCGAAATCGGCAACCTCCGGAACCTCGAATACCTGGACCTTGGACAAAACCAGCTCGCGGGAGCGATTCCGCCCGAAATCGGCGACCTCCGGAACCTCGACTCCCTGCGCCTGGGCCAGAACGCTCTGACCGGCCCGATTCCGCCCGAAATCGGCAATCTCCGGAACCTCAAGGTGCTCGGTCTCGACTTCAACGCGTTGACCGGTCCGATTCCGCCCGAAATGGGCGACCTCGAGACCCTCAAGGTGATCCACCTTCAATTCAACGAGTTGACAGGCCCGATTCCGTCCGAGATCGGTGACCTCGGGAACCTCGAGGTGCTTGCGCTGGACGCAAACATCGGGGGAGGCTCGAGTGGTCTGACCGGCTCGATACCGCCCGAGATCGGTAACCTCGAAAGTCTCGACACACTCAGGCTCGACGCGAACCGGCTGACCGGCCCGATCCCGCCCGAAATCGGCAATCTCCGGAGTCTCAAAGACTTGCGTCTGAACCTGAACAGCGGATTGAGCGGTCGGCTTCCGCTTGAATTGACCGGTGTCCCCCTCAGCCTGTTCCACTGGGACGCGACGGATCTCTGCGCCCCCACCGACGACAGGTTCGTGGAGTGGCTGGCCTCGATACGCAATCACATCGGGGGGGAATACTGCGATGCCGCCATCGGCCGACGGGTACGCAAGTAAGGACACGGCGGGCATGCAGGAGGGACAACCGGAGTTCGCGGGCCGCCACGCACCTCAGATCAACACCCCCGCGATCGCCGCCGTCATGAAGGCCGCGATCGAGCCCCCGATCATCGCCCGGAGACCCAGCCGCGCCAGGTCCTGCCGCCGGCGCGGCGCGATCCCCCCGATCCCCCCGATCTGGATGGCGATCGACGAGAAGTTGGCGAACCCCGAGAGCGCGTAGGTCGCGATCGTCGCGGCACGCGGGCTGAGCCGCCCGTCCGCCATCTCCCCGGCAAGCCCAAGGAACGCCACGAACTCGTTGGCCACCGTCTTGATCCCCATGAGCGACCCCACCGGCGCGGCCTCCTCCCAGGGCACGCCCATCACCCACGCCACCGGCGCCAGCAGCCACCCCAGGATCCGCTCGAGCGTCAGGCCCTCGATCCCCACCAGCCCCGCCGCCCACCCCAGCACCGCGTTCAGGAGCGCGATCATGGCCAGGAAGGCGAGCAGCATCGCGCCCACGTTGAGCGCCAGCTTCAGCCCCTCGCTCGCCCCCCGCGCCGCGGCCTCGATCACGTTCACGTCGGGGCGTTCCAGCTTCGTCCTGAGCTCTCCGGCGGTCTCCGCCCTCTCCTCCTCGGGCACCATCAGCTTGGCCACGACCAGGGCGGCCGGCGCGGACATGACCGACGCGGCCATCAGGTGTCCCGCGATGTCCGGAAAGAACCCCACCAGCATCCCCGCGTAGGCCGCCATCACGCCCCCCGCCACCGTGGCGAAGCCCCCGGTCATCACCGCCATCAGCTCGGACCGGGTCATGCGGTCCACGAAGGGCTTGACCAGCAGCGGCGCCTCGGTCTGCCCCACGAAGATGTTGCCCGCGGCCGACAGCGTCTCGGCGCCGCTCGTGCGCATGGTGCGCTGCATCACCCAGGCGATCCCGCCCACGACCCTCTGCATGACGCCGAGGTGGTACAGCACCGTCATGATCGACGCGAAGAAGATGATCGTGGGCAGCACGTTGAAGGCGACGAAGGCCCCGGTGCGGGCCACGTACTGCCCATCGGCGGCGAAACCGCCGTTGCCCGGATCGCCCACTCCGACGGGCACGTTGTTCCACACCAGGTCGCCGAAGAGGAAGCTCGCGCCCTCCAGGGTGAAGCCCACCGCCGCGAGGATCACGTCGTTGGCCGCGTCGAAGAGGCCCGCGCCGAAGGGCGTGCGCAGGATCAGCAGCGCGAAGATCAGTTGCAGGGCGAGCCCCCAGAGCACGATCCGCCAGGGGATCCGGCGGCGGTTCACGCTCAGGGCCCAGGCGCCCAGGGTGAGGAGGGCGAGACCGAGGAGTCCCCTCAGGCGGACGAGCAGGCCGGGGCCGGAGGCCTGGGTGACGGGCTCGGCGGAGGCCGTCAGGAGAGTATCGGAGGCCGCGGACACGGCGTGGCCGCTCGACGCGGCGGCGGCGCCGTCGATTCCGGGAAGGTCCGCGGTGGCCAGAAGGGCCGCAACCGCGTCCAGGGACAGGGACATGGGATGGATCCGGAAGAGGGAACGGGGGCGGCCGGGACGCCGTCGGGCATTCGGGACGGCTGGTACGATATACCGCCCGCGTCCTCCCGGCCATTGTCGGGTGGTCGCACCCGTGGTTCCCGGAGATCCCGGGAGGTTATGACCCGCACATCCGCGCCGGCCGACGCCGAGCCCACGGTGGTGAGGTGGTTGGAACGGCGTCGATCTTGACCGCGGGGAAGGTCTCGGTCTTGGCTTTCATTTCATACTCCGACCCAGGGATTCACGATCTCGACCCCCATGTCCTCGAAATCGCGAACGTTGCGCGTCGCAAGCCTCATGCGCCCAGCCATCGCGATGGCCGCAATCTGGCAATCCGCCGAAGCCACCGGACGGCCGGCGGAGCGGCGCGCGGCGACAATGTGGCCGTAAGCACGGGCGGCATCGCCGTCGAACGGGAGCACCCGGTCCTCGAAGGCGTCGCTCAGCATAGCCTCGATCTTGAAGAAGAGCTTCTCGCGGCGCCGACCAAACGGGAGGACGGCGGCACCGTAGCGCAACTCCGCTTCGCTCACGGCCGAGAGGAACAGGTCCTCCACGGGATGGCCCGAAACCCAGCGTGCGACCGCCGGCTCGGGCGATGCGCGCATCAGTTCGGAGACGACATTGGTATCAAGCAGCGTGGACATGCCTCCCCGGATTACTCGAAGGACGGCGGCTCACGCGCGGGGTCGCGCCCGGGCAACTCCAGGTCCACTCCGTTTTCCGGCCCGAAGTAGGAGCGGATGATGCTCGTCAGGTCTCGGGATCTCTTCGCGCGCCCGACGGCCCTGCGAAGAATCTGCCGGACCTCCTCCTCCATCGAGTGGCCGTTGCCGGCCGCCCGCACCCGCAGGCGGGTCCGTATGTCGTCGTCGAGGTTGCGGATCGTGATGCTCGCCATGGCTGTGCCTCCTTGCGCGGCGGGAAAGCTACCCGCTGCTTGCGTTGCAAGCAAGATCAGCGTACGCGGAATCCGCCACGAGACCTCCTGCCAAGACAGCATGGTCAGGGGAGCCTGAATCACGGCAGGAAATCGTCTAACTAACTAGCTGGCTAGCCCGCAAGCGGCCTAGAGGCCGCGCCACGGATGGCCGAGGGGGAGGATGGCGGGCTGTTCGAACGGGTCGCGGGGGATGAGGGGTTCGGGGTGAGCGCCGTGGAGCTGGTAGGCGATGGCGAGGCCGGAGGGGCTCGTGGGGCGGGCGGCCGAGCAGGTCGACCGGTTCGTGGCCGGCCAGGTGGCGCCGGTGCTGGGGAGGGGATGAGGGGTGGGGGGGTTGAGGTGGTGAATTCGGATTTGTTTCGGAAGAATGTGGATTTCGGGCGATTTTCGGGTGGTTTTGTGGGTTTTTCCCACATGAATTGGTGGGTTTTTCCCCCTTTCAATCTCCTGTGTGGGCCTTAGACTTCATAGTAATGTCAAGTTGACCGCTCGCCGAAGGCCGATTGGGCAGCTTCGGCGATGACTCCACTCAAAGGCCAAGGAGGCCATCCGATGACTCACTGTTTCTTCACGCCAATCCTCCGGTGTCTGATGACATTGACCGCTCCGCTGCACCGGGTCGCAGTGCCCCTGAGCACACTCGGAGTGGCGGTCTGCGACACGGACGATTCGATCTGGAGAACCGTGGCGACGGCTGCGGCGGGAAGGCGATGTGTTCGGCCTACCACTTCCTGCTCCAGAAGCGGGATTGCGACCCCCCTACCCCGAAAGGAGACTCACCAATGAAAAGGGGATTATGCCCTTGAGTTGACACGGGGCGGGAATCCTGTTAACTTCCAAG
>JAPPGI010000155.1 GCA_028874985.1 Gemmatimonadota bacterium
AGGTCCTCGGTCTCGCATGGGAAGCGATCTTGGAGAAAGACTACGCGACATGAGCATTCGAATTCACATATCGTTGTGATCGTTCAGCTTACGGGATTTACGGGGCGGGTTCCCGCTGAATGATTCCCGCCGATTGGTTGGGGTCAGGCGCGGACCCTCGGGCGGCTGTCCAGAGCCTTCCTAAGCTGTACCGAGTCGGCCTGCTGATAGCAGCGCAGCACCGTCTGAGCTTCCTTCCAGCCGCCCAACTCGCACAGCACCTTGAGCGGCAGGTCCATCAGGTCGCTGGCAAACTTGCGCCTGAGCGAGTGCCAGCCCCGCCGCGCCTTCGGCTCCAGTCCCGCAAGCCGCTCGGCCTTGCGCCACCAAGCGCCCGTCCGCCCCCTGCCGATGCTCGCCGAGGGATCCTTCGAGGCGGGCAGGATCAGCGTCTCCCCGCTACCGGGGTTCGCCTCCCGCGCCTCCTCCAACACCGCCACCGCCTCGTCCGTCATCGGCGTGACGTGCTCGTAGCCCGTCTTCTCGTGCTCCGCCCGCCACCGCACCTCGCGGCCCTCGAAGTCGATATCGGCCCACCTCAGGTTGCGGATGGCCCCGATTCGGTGCCCGGTCTCATGCTCACAGACTTGCATCTTACTGTGAGCGTTGGGCTTATGGGATTGCCGGGCCGGACTCCCGTCGATTGACTCCCGCTGAACGGATCAGGCGGGGATTCTCCGGCGGTTCGCGAGCGCCTGCCGGAGTTGTCCCTCGTCGGCCGTCTGGTAGCACTGGAGCACCGTCTTGGCGTCCTTCCAGCCTCCCAGTTCACAGAGCACCTTCAGCGGCTGGTCCATGAGGTCGGACGCGAACTTCCGCCTCAGCGAGTGCCAGCCGCTTCCCCGCTTCTTCTCCAGCCCGGCGAGCCGCTCGGCCTTGTCCCACCAGGTGCGGCTCATCCAGCGGGTCGCGCAAAGGGAGGGATCGTGTGACGAGGGCAGCACCGGGGCGTTCTCGTCTCCGGGGTTCATCCTTCGCGCCTCTTCCAAGGCGGCGATAGTCTCGTCGGTCACGGGCGTGGTGTGCTCGTATCCGGTCTTCTCGTGCTTGGCCCTCCACCGGATGGTCTTCTCCTCGAAGTCGATGTCAGCCCACCGAAGCTGCCGAATGGCACCGATCCTGTGACCCGTCTCGTGAGCGAGCACGAGCGCGACGTGGCACTTCCATCCGACCTGCCGGGACGCCTTGAGCATCGCCCGGTATTCCGGCTCCGTGAGCACCACGCGGGTGGGGTTCTTCGCCCTGGGCTTCCTGAGGCCCTTGAGCGGGTTCCGATCAAGCAACAACCGGCCCCGCTCGTCCCTCGACCTGGCCGCCCAGTTGAGGACCGTCATCAGGAACGTCAGGTCGTGTTCGATGGTCCGGTCGGCCGCGGGCTTTCCGCTCGGCCCGACCCTGCCCGCCCTGCGCAGCAGGATGAACCGATCCCAATCGCGCTGGGAAAGAGTCTCGGGCCTGCGGTCCCCCCCGAAGCAGCCGAGGAACATCTTCATCGCGGCCCTGTTCTGGAGCCGCGACCGCCTGCCCTTGGTGGGCAACACCTCTTCTCCGTAGATGTCAAACAGCCGTTCCAGGGTGAGCGGCTCGGCCTCGGCTTCCGCCTTGCCGTTGGGCGCGTCGATGAACCCTGCGGCGAACTGGTCCGCCTGCCTCTTCGCGCGCCTCCAGTCGCGGTGCTTGAGGGACCGGGTGAGCCTTCGCCCGTTCTCCCGCCACTCAATCTGGAACATGCCGGTTTTCGGGTCCGGGAAGATCCTGACCCGGTTCCGGCCCCATTCGCCGGCGCTGTACGCGCGCCGGTCACGTTTCGTGCGTGCCATCATTCGATTCCTTTCCGTATGATGGACTGCACGATCTGCGCATTTGAAGTATCGCGGCGGCGGGGCCTGTCCGCCAGTGGCGTTTCTGCCGGCAAATGCGCCTTTCGGGGCAGGTCGGCGCGTGCGATCCTGGGCGCGCCGGGCCGTCCGGCGTTGGGGATCCTGCCGTCGCGTACGAGGCGTCCGAGGTGGTCGGCGGAGTAGCCGCTCTCTCTCGCGGCTTCGACGAGCGAGAACGTGGTCTCGTCCCGCTCGACGATCGTGGCTTCGAGGTCGTCGGCACAGCGCTCGATGGCGGTGGCCGGGGTTTCTCCCCCGTAGCGGCGGAGCGCCTTGGCGCGCTGCCGCCAGTCGGCGGGCAACCCTTCCACGGATGCGGGCTTGGTCTTCCTTCCGCGCTTCCGGGTCATGGCCAGTCTCCTTGCGTATCCTGGCGGAGCGCTTCGGTGAGGTCGGGATCGCCCTCACCGCGCCGGACGGATCGTTCGGCGAGATCGACCCGCCGTCCGAGGTCGGCGAGCCCGGTGGCGCGGGCGGCGGCGTAGACGGCGGCCGCGAAGGTTGCGAGCGCGAGCGCCAAGTTCAGGGCGATGGAGAGGCCGTGGTCGGCGAGGATGAGCGGCCGGAAGGAGGCGAGGTATTCGAGGCGCGATCCGGCGGCGAGGAACGTGGATCCCGCGAGGGCGGCGGTGAGTCCGGCGCTGATTCTCCAGGGCTGCATGGTGGATTCCTCCATTGTGGTCAGAGTTCGATGGTGGCCGGATCGCGCTCGGCGGGTCCCCGGAGCGACGAGCGGTCGTCGCCGCCGCCGAGACCGAGCCTCTTGAGCAGGCTTGCCGCGGCGGGTCCGTTGGCGTGCATCGCGAACCCGGCGGCGGCCTTGGCCCGGACGGCGGGTTCGCGGTAGTCGCCGGAGACGGCCTCTACGTTGACGCGGCCCGTTCGTCCCCCGGCGTCCGCGTACTCGATCTGTGCGTCCGGGTAGAGGACCCGTCCGGCGTCATCGACCGGCAGTCCGAGTTCCCGTGCGGCGCGGTGCCGTTCGGCATCGGCGGCGTGCTTGCCGTCCCTCCGCCGCGCGGCCTCGGATCTTCGCGCGACCGTGCTCTTGAGTTCGGTGTCGAGGCGGATGCGCCTTGCGGTCGCGCCCCGCTTGTGCAGCTGCTCCCGTTCCTTGCGACAGGCGCGGTAGACGGCGGTGTCGTGGGCGGCCTGGGCGGTGCGGGCGGGAGCGAACCGGATCTGTTGTCCGGGGTCCATGCCCCGCTTCGCGGCAACCTTGCGGGTGTCGGCCACGCCCTCTCGCGTCAGCGTGAGGATCTTGAACGGGTTGCCCTTGGGTCCGGTCGCGACGGTCTCGGTGACGAGCCCCTTGTCGATCCAGGCGTTCACGGCCCTGCGCGTGGTGTAGGGATGCCCCTCGAACCGGGCCTCGGCGAGGTCGCGGTACGACACCGCGCCGTGGACACCGATGTCGGTCAGCGCCCCGGCGCACCGTTCGTCGAAGGAGATGGACCCGCGCTCCCGGCTCGCGGCGTATTCTCGGCGGTGGCCGTCCCGCATCGGAAAGCGATTGCGGCTGGGTGGCGCGGCGGGGCGCGGGTCCGGTTCGACCGTCCGGTCGAACATCTCCCTGCTTCTCATCGGTCTCTAGCGGCTCGGCCCGAAGCCGCGCTGGCGAGTCGGCAGCGGCGGCGCGGGAACGACCAGCCGCTGCGGCCCCTGGTGCGCTGGCGCGCGGGACGCCGCGATGGGCTCGGCTTCCCGCGCGGTCTTGCGCTCGATGTGCCGGACGAGCACGAAGTCGGATATCTTCTGCGCGTCCGCGGCGGCGCGGCGGATCTCGCGCGGGTCCTCCTCGAGCGCCTGGATCCAGCCCTCGACATAGGCCGCGCCCCGGCTCGGATCGTGGCCGACTCCGACGCGCTCGCCGGTCATCATGGCGCTGATCTCGGCCCTGAGCTCCTCCCGTGCGTACTGTGGCGACCCGAACCCGCCGTCGATACCCTCGATGAGCGTCTCGCGGTTCATCCGGTCCTTGTGGCCCGTGCTGTGGCCCAGCTCGTGGAGCGCGGTCTGGTAGTAGTGGTTCGCGGACGGGAACTGCCCGCGCTCGGGCAGCACGATCTCGTCGCGCTTCATGTGGTAGTAGGCGCGGTCGCCCGCGACGTGGCGGATGGGCACCCCGCCGTCCTCCATGACCCGCTCGGCCTCCTGGTGGGCCTTCCAGAGCGGCTCGGGCGTGGGGTTGGACCGCTCGGGCAGCCCGTCGGCCTGCTCCGCGTTGAACACGGTGTACTGGCGGACGAACGGCGCCTTGAGCTTCTCGTAGCGGTAGACCTTCTTGCCCTCGGCGTCCCGCCTGGGCTTGCCCTGCGCGTCGGTCACGGCGATCCGCTTCTTGTCCTGGAAGGAGAGGATGCGGGTGCCGCGCTCGCCCTTCCTGACCTGTCCGCCCCGGGTCTGGATCTGGCGGTAGGTGCCCCAGCGCACGTCGCCGTAGCCCATCTCCTGCTGGACGGAGGCGAGGTGCAGGCTGTTGCCGCCCCGGTAGGAGCGGTCGGTGTCCACGTTCATGGGCATGACGCGCTCGCCCGGCGCCCACGGCTTCTGCCACGGCGCGGTGCCCTTCCTGATCTGCTCGATGATCGCGTCGGCGAACTTGCGGTGATACTCGTCGTGCTTCATCGGTCGTCCTCCTCCCCGGCCCCGTGCCGGTCCCGGACGGCATCCCGGATCTCGTACTCGGTTCCGACCTCCTCGGGGAAGAGGCCGTACTCCCCGGCCAGTTCGGCCGGGACCTGAAGCGCCTCGCCGCCGTCGCGCGCGAGTTCGCGGTCGAAGTCCTCGAACGTCTCGACGCGGATGATCTCTTCGTAGATGGTCATGCGTTCACCTCCATCGGTTGGGTGTGTGGTTCGATCTCTTCCGCGCGCTCTCCGGTCGCGGTCCAGACGGGTTCGGTGATCCACCGGCCGCTCGCCGGCTCGTAGCCGCGCACCTCAATGGACTCCTCGACGAACCGCCTGCCCCTCCGGCGGGCGACGTGAACGACGAGCGAGATGCCGTCCACGACGCCCCTACATGTGACCTCCCATGGGAGTGCGCCCTCGGCCTGCATGGCGCAGCTTGCGAGCCGCGAGAGCGCGGAGCGCGCGTTGTTGGCGTGCACGGTGGTGAGCGATCCGCCGTGGCCGGTGTTGAGCGCCTGCAGCAGGTCGGCGGCCTCGCCGCCCCGGACCTCGCCGACGACGATGTGGTCGGGCCGGTGGCGGAGCGCGTGGCGCACGAGGTCACGGATCTCGACGGGCGTCTCGGACAGCGTGGACCCGGCCTCGAACCGGACGCAGTTCGCCCGGTCAATCCGGAGTTCGAGCGTGTCCTCGATGGCGACGATCCGCTCGTCTTCCGGCAGTAGTTCGATCAGCGCGTTCAGGAGCGTGGTCTTGCCCGACCCGGTGCCTCCGGAGACGAGGATGTTCCGGCGGGCCGCAAGGGTATCTCGGGCAACCCTGAGCACGGACTTGGGCAGCGAGCCCATCCGCACGAGGTCCCCGGCGGAGAACGCGCGGCCTCCGAACCGGCGTATCGTGATGGCGACATCCGGGCTCGCGGGCGGCGTGCAGATCGCGACCCGCGACCCGTCGTCGAGCCGGGCGTCGAGAATGGGCCTCGCGGCCGGATCGAGCCCCAGCGGGCGGGCGATGTGGATGGCGGCGCGGTCGAGCCACCCTGCGGTGAGGGCCGGGGCCTCGTGGGGCTCCAGCCGCCCGGCCCTCTCGACCCAGACGTTGCCCGGTCCGTTGATCATGATCTCGGAGACCTCCGCGTCCTTCAGCAGCGCCTCCAGGCCCGGAAGGAACGGAATGAGGTGGCCGATGCCGCTCGCGCGCTTCATATCCGCCCCTCCTCGCGGAGCCGCCAGTAGCCTTCGGTCCTCGGCAGGTAGTGGGGCTTCAGATAGACGCGGGTGGCCGGGAGCGACTTGACGCCGTCGTAGGGGAGGCAAACGGCCTGGTGGTTGGCGAGCAGCGCGAACTGCCGTGGCGTGAACACGGGCTGAAGCGCCCGGCGGAACGACTTGCTCGTGCCGATGGTGCCGCGCCCGCCTCCGGCGCGCCCGGACAGCAGCGAGAACTCGGGCCTGCCGGTGGTCTCGGTGAACGTGTGGGAGGCCTGCGTCTTCATGACGGAGCCGCACATCTCGGAGGCGATCCGGGCCGACGACTCGTCGGACAGCGACAGGAAGATCCGTGTGCGGAGCGTCTGGACGAGCGTGCGCCACGCCTCGCCCGAGGGGAGCACGGAGCGGAGCGACGAGATCGACTGCGTGGCGACGATGGGGATGCAGCGGCACTGCCGGGTGAGCGCGAACGCCTTCTCGTCGCCGGATGGATCGTCCTGCCCCACGGTGGCAAACGCTTGGTACTCGTCGCAAATGAACACGGCGGGCCGCATGTACCGTCCCGGCCGGCGGGCGGCTTCGGCGGGACGCCGGAGCAGCGCCTGCATCCACGCATTCTTGAGCAGGACGCCGATGGCTCGCGCGAGCGCCGGGTTCGCCCCGGCGGGCATGTTGAGCGCCAGCACCTTGCCGCCCTCGATCAGGTCGGAGAGCGGCGGCAGCCTCCGGCGCAGCCCCGGCATGGGAAGTACATCCGCGCCGTCCCCGCCGGCTTCGTGGCTCCTGCCGGCGGCGGCACCGGGAGGCGGGGGACAGAACACGCCCGCGACATCCGGCTGGTCGAACAGCGACAGGAAGACGCTGATCCCCTCGACGATCGAGGTGCGGAGCTTGGAGTCCAGCGCCATCCAGTCCTTCAGATACCAACGCGCGACGGCCTCGACCTGCTCGGCGTACTCGTTGCCCGCGCCGTCCCCGGCCGCCTCCGTCGTGTACGCAAGCTTCAGCCTCTTGAGGCGGGCTTCGAGTTTCGGATCCATGCGGCACGCCGACTGTTCCCTGCCGTGCACGGGCTCCCAGGCCCAGTCTTCGAGCGGCTCGATATGCGCGGCGAGGTCCTCGTTGGCGACAACGGCGCGCACCGGGCGCATGCCGTCCGCCACGTCCTGTGCCTCGCGGATCCTGTCCGCGAACAGCTTCGGGTCCACCGTGCAGCGGTAGACGTCCCGGAGCGTGACCCAGCCGCCCGGCAGTAGCCGGTGAACCTCGATGATCCACCGGACCAGGTTCGTGTACGCCTGTTGCCAAAACGGTTCGCGCGACTTGCCGAAGAGCTGGTTGATGAGGGAGGCGACGGTGTATGCGAGCGAATAGGAGTCGAGCAGCGGATCGTCGAGCGGATTCCACTGGAGCGAACCGCCGAGCCCGATTTCGAGGTGGTCGCCGCCGCGCCCGGCGTCTTCGAGGATGCCGCGCACCTGGTAGCAGAAGTCCCCCTTGACTTCGAGCACGAGCGCGCCCGCGCGGCGCTTGGCGTCGTCCGCCCGCCACGTGAGAAGTTGCTCGGCGAACGGATACATGCAGGCGGTGGTCTTGCCGGTCCCGACCGCCCCGACGACGAGCACGCCGGTGTAGAGTCCCTTCTCGGGGATGACGAGCCAGGAGGGCCGCTCGCTCTCCTCCGGGACGGTCGGATGGTGCAGTTCGCCGACCACGAGCGAGGGCGCGTCGTCGTCGGTGGAGGTGGGCCACGAGGGGAGCGTGCCACGCGCGCGCCGCCTTGCGAGCGGCCGGAGCCAGACCCGCGACACCGACAGCGAGATGCTGCCCGCGAGCAGCACGGCGAACCCGGGCGCGAGGTAGTGCCAGGCGCGCAGCGCGGCGTGGATGCCCGGATCGTGCCAGGCGATCAGGTCGAGGTACGGGTTGCCGCCCGTGCCGGGGAACGGCGCGAGGAACGCGCGCGCGCCCGCCGCCGCCATAGCGACTCCGATGATGACCAGCGTCCAGGGCTTCATCGGTCCGACCCCCTTCCCGGAGGGACCGTTGCTGCGGGAGCGACCCGAAGGGGACGGGGGCGGGTGTTGTGAAAACACACCCGGCCCCGAACCCGTGGCAGGCCCTCGGACTGCCGGGTCGCTCCCGCCACGGCCTCGTCGGCCCGTCCGGCAACGCGCGGACGGGCCGCGAGGCCGCAAGACCCGACCGCGCAAGCGGATGGACGGAACCCCGCGTGTGAATCGCCGGAGGCCGAAAACGTGAATCGACCCCCCATGTCGTTTTCACGCGCCGGTGCGGTCGTAAGCCGTCTGCCGGTCATCGGTAGCGAGCCCCCGCGAGGCGCACGGTCCGCCATGCCGTGCCCCGGTGGATCGACCCGCGTCCGCCCTGCCGCCGTATCCGCTTGGTCAGCGCGACGCTGCGCTTCATGGCGGCTTGGAGCCCTCCGAACTCTTCGAGCACCTGGATCGCGCCCTGGAGGATCGCACGCTCGATTCGCGCGATCTCGTCGCGCATCCCGGCGTCCGCTTCGACGGGTAAGCCGTCCTCGGCCCAGCCGCCCATGACCCTCTCGGCCCGGCGGATCTCCCGCGAGGCGCGCCCGACGGCGACGACCTCGACGGACCGGCCCAGCCGCGTGAGCGCCCGCCAGAGCCCCCGGTGCGCCGTCCCCCAGGAGCGGAGCGCGGTCGAGGTGTCGTGGCCGGGGTCCACGTAGACGAACGTCGCGCGGGCCGAGTCCAGCGCGACGGGCAGCTTGACGGGGAAGTGGCGGCGGGTGTTCCCGGCGGCTCCCCGGTACACCCGGACGGGCAGCAGGCGGCGCTCGATCCCAAGCCCCTCGAACGCGGCGACCTTCTCGGTCTCGGTGGGAAGCCACGGCAGGTCCGCGTGCTCGATCACGTAGTCGAGCGAGAGCAGTCGGCGCATCAGCACCTCGTTCGAGGCGTCGCGCCGGTGCCGGACATGCTCGGCACCGAGCGCCCGGTAGACGCGGCGCGAGAAAATCCGGCACACCCGCCCGATGCCCCGGACGCCGGGCACGGTCTCCTCGGCGGCAAGGCCCCGGGAGATCAGGGCGTGCACGACGCGCCGCGCCTGTTCGGGGTGCGCGTCCAGGAACCGCATCGCCTGCTTGCGGGTGAACACGCCGCTGTGGAGGCACACCAGGGCGATCCACCCGGCATGTCGTCCCGTCCAGCCGAACTCCTCCAGCGCCTTCTCGCGGCCCTTCAGATGCACGATCATCGGCTGTCCTCCGTCACTAGCGCCCGGTCGGCCTGGAGGTAGGTGACGAGCAGCCCCATCGGGTTGTGCACGACCAGCTCGGGCGGAATGCTATCGAGGAACTCGAACCGAAGCGTGAGCGACCAGCGCTCGCGCCGGACCTCCCGTGCGCCGGTCAGGTGCACGAGATCGAAGTCGGCCGTCGCGCCGTGAGGCGGCTCGGGCGAGGGATGGATGCGGAGCACGACGTTCTCGACCTGGGCTTCCGTCTCCGCCGTCCCGGCCGCCGTGGCGGCGACCTCGCCGCCGTCCCTCTGGAACGCGGCGTTGGCGAGTTCCGTGGACAGGAACCGGAGGCTCCGGGTCCAGTGCTCCTCGACGGTCGCGCGGCGGCGCGAGTGGAAGTCGGCGACGAACCGGTTGAGGAAGTACTTGGTCGTGGGATCGAGCGGATCGGCCTGAGCGGTCGCGGCCTCGTAGGCCAGCGCCTCCGCTCGGCCCACATCGTCGACCCGGATCACGATGGGCCGGGGCGGCTCCGCGCCCGCGAGCCGCAGCAGGACCACGACGCCCAGCACGCAGCTCGCGGCGAGCAGCACCACGATCCTCCGCAGCTTCCGGTTCGCCTGCACCGCCTCTCCCCAGATCTCCGCGTACTGGCGGCCTGCGTTCCTGTCTCTCTTCATTGGCTTCTCCTTGGGTTTCAGACGGGTGGCTTGGCGGCCGCCGCCGGCGCGACCGCTCCCCCGGCTCCGCGCATGACGAGGGCGACGAACCCGGACCCCGCGTTGCCGGAGCCGGACACCAGCATGGCGGCGAGTTCGCCCACCTTGAGGCTGGCCATCAGGCCGCAGACGACGAGCGGGAGCAGGACGACGGCCCAGAGCCAGAGTTCCATCGGGTCGGAGGTGCCGGTGCCCATCAGCGCATCGGCGTAGGTCGTGATGTAGCCCATGCCGACGCCCATGAAGACCCGGAGCACGGCACCCGCCACGACGCCGTAGAGCGTGTAGACCATCAGTGTCCGGAACCATCCCCAGAACAGGAACGCGAGCGGCTCGAAGAGCAGGAACGCGATGAACACCGGACCGAGCAGGATCGCGATGGCGATGGCGACCTGCGCCCAGATCACCTGCGCGTAAGTCACGCAGAACAGGGAGAGCAGGCAGACCACGAGTGCCGCGCCCATGCACAGCGTCACGAGCGACGAGAAGATCACCGTCGTGCCCGCCGTCACGATGGACAGCAGGTTGCCCGTGGACCATGCGGCGCTCAGGTGCGCGGAGTACGCCTGCACGAGCGCCGTCATCTCGGTGTAGCCCGCCGACACCACGTCGGAGAGGAACAGGTTCTGGAGCCAGATCCCTCCCGACGCGATCATGGCCGGGAACGTGAGCCCGACGCCGGGGATCGGGACGACGTAGTAGTGGAGCAGCGTGCGGGGGATCGCGATGCCGATCACGAGCTTGACGATGGTCCAGGCATCGAACGTTCCGCTGAACGCGATCTTGAGTCCCGTCCAGGCGACCATGACGGCGGCGAGCCCGCCCCACAACTGGAGCCCGAGCGTATGCACGTCCGGGGCCGCTCCGCCGATCACGGTGTCGAGCACCACGTCCAGGAAGCTCTTGAAATCCTGGAGCTGGTCGTCCGGGATCTGGGTCGGGACGTTCGGGTCGATGGACTGCGGCGGAAGTTGCATAAGAACGGTCCCTTCGGGCTCTAGCGGTAGAACGACGGGATCCGGAACAGGAGCCCTTCGCGAAGCGCGGCGCGGTTTCGCAGCGCGGCGCCCTGCATCGTCCGGGCGAACCCGTTGGCGCGCATCCGGCCCTCGCGCCACTCGGCGAGCCGTTCGAGGCGCGCGAGTTCGGCCAGCCGCGTCCGGTTCGCCTGCTGGAGGGCAGTGTTCGACAGATTCCCATTCGCGGTGAGGTCGGCGAACGAGCCCTGCGCGCTCTCGATGGTTCCTGCGAGCGCAGCCGCCGCGTCGAGCGTCGCGTAGTCCAGCACCCGCTGCCGGTCGGCGGCCGCGCGGGCGCGGCGGTAGTCCTCAAGCGCGCGCGTAGCCACCTCGGGAGATTGGTTGCGGTACAGCGCGAGGATGTCCGCCTCGCCCACCCGGTCGGCCGCGCCGCGCGCGGTGCGCCAGAGGCCGGTGAACGAGCCGCCCGTTCCGAAGTCCCGCACCGCCCCGACCATGTCGCGGCCCGTCCCGGTGAAGTCGGAGGCCCAGCCGAGCCCGTCGCGCACGAGCCCGACGGGATCGGCCGCGAGGTCCGAGAACGGCCGCAGCAGCGCTTCGATCTCGCCTCGGGCGGAGCGCTCAAGGTGGTCGAGTTGGTTCTCCAGTTCCGAAAGCTGGCGGGCCATCGACCGCAGTTCACGGATCTGGTTCCTGATCTGCGTGATCTGGTTCGCGATGATCGTGGCGCGCTGGAGCCAGCTGCCGAAGTCGAACTGCGCGCTCGCAGGCTTCGGAGCCCCGAGCAGCAGCAGCGGGAGGAGAAGGGCCATGATGAAGGTCCGGTGATGCATGGGAGAGTCCTTTCTTGTCATCGGGGGGTCGTGGGTTTGGGAACGAGGACATCGGCGGTGAACCAGACGCGCAGGCGGTGGCCCGCGCGGATCGTGATCTCGGGCATCCGGTTCAGGAACCGGTCGAGAGTCGAGGTGGCGCTCTGGCCGAGCCCCTGGCCGACGCCGGCCCGGAGTCCGTAGGGCGAGCCTCCGGCCAGCGTGAGGCCGCTCAAGGCCCCGATGGCCCCGGCCGCGGCGAACGTCGAGAAGTAGTGGCGGCTCACCTGATCGCGGAGCGCGCCCTCGCCCGCTTGGTCCAGACCTAAGAACTCCAGGTCGATCCAGCCGCCATCGGGAAGCAACAGCCGGTGGAACGCGACGGCGAGGCGGCTCTGGTCTTGGGTTTCGACCGCGCTCGCGGTCCCGACAACGCGAGCGCCGCGCGGGATCAGCACCCGCTGGCGGTCGGCCGAATACAGCGGCACCGACACCATCGCGAGCACCGGGCCGGGGAAGTCGCCCGAGAGCTGCGTCAGCAGCACCGCTTCGAGAAACGAGCCCTCGCGGATCCGCTCCCAGCCCGGCGGGTCCTGCGGCCGGACGCCAAGGACGGGTTCCGCCGTGCCGGGACTGCGTGGCGCGGTCGGCGGGGCAACTCCCGGGGAAACCGGGAAGGGCTGTCCGGTCAACCCGGCCGCCAACTCGCCTTCGAGCGCGGCGACGGACCGCTCGAAGGCCGCCAGTGCCGCGTCGAGCGCGGCATCGGGGGGCTCGGGTGCCGCCGGGGAAGCTCCCGCGCCACCGCGAACTCCGCCCGGATCCCGGTACGAGCGCGCGACCGGAAGCGAGCGGAGCGAGCGGGTCCTCCGCTCGATCTCCTCCAGCCGCAGCGCCTCGCGAAGTTCGGACTCGGCTTGAGTCCTGCCCACGGGTCCGCTGCCGGGGTTGCCCGCCCCGCTGGCCGGGGCCGCTTCATCGGACACGGCGGCCTGCCGCCGTTCCATGTCGGTCCGGGCGCTGTCGGCCGCCGCCTGCTGGGCCTCGCGGTCCGTCTCCGCCCGGATCCGGCCCAGGAACGCGCGGCCCATGCCGCCGTCCACCGCCCGCGGCTCGGCGGCGGCGGGAGCCATCGGGTCCTCGGCGGGACCCGTGAGCGACCAGGAAAACAGCATCCCGGCGACGAGCACGGCGATCAGCGCAATGCCGGCCTTCGTGACGATCCCGCCCGGAAGCGCGCCCTTCGGCTGCTTGACCCACTGCTTCCAGCGGCTCATCGGTTCTCCTCCCCCGGCTCGAACCGCCACCGCAGCCGCTTGTCGCCGATCTGGAGCCACCCGTCCGCCAGGACATGGCGCGCGATGTAGAGCCCGTCGCCGCCCAGGTCGAACGCGACCAGCGCGGGTTCGCCGTCCTTGAGTTCGTAGAGCGCGGGCGACTCCTGCGCGTTCGAGCGCAGATAGGTGAACCGCCCGTCGTGCCACATCGCCTCGACCAGGAACGGCCGCTTGGATGCGCCCGAGTCCAGCCGGTACTCGAACCGGAGCCGTCCCGGATATTCGGCGCGGAACGCCTCGATCTCCGCTTCGGCCTCCACCCGGACTTCGAGGATCCCGGCCTCGGCCTCCGCCCGAGCCCTGCGCGCCACCTCGGCAGCCTCGTTGGCCATCCGCCGGTAGGCCGCGACCTCGCTCCGGGCGACGAACCCGGGAGCGCCGGGTGCGCCGCCCCCGTACTCCGCGCCCGGATCGACCCGGACGACCAGGTGGGGCGGCTTGTCGCCGTGCTCGGAAACCAGGAACGAATAGATCCGTCCCGATTCGCAGACGAGCGCGACGTTCGTCGCCCCGTCCTCGGCCAGCGGCTTCAGGTACGCGACGTTCGCCGCGCCCGTCAGGTGCCAGTACTCCGAGTCGCCGACCACGAAATCGAGGATCCGCTCCCCGGCCGGGAGCACTATTAACGTCGTGTGGCGCGCGCGCGCGCGTAGCCGGGGGATCAGTTCCTCGCCCTCTCCGGCGATCGGCACCCGGAGGAAGGCGGCGTCTTCCCCCGGCTGTTGCGCGGCGGCATCGGTGGGGACCGCCGCCAGAAGGAGCGTCAGCAGAACAACGACGATCCCCAGCAGGATCGCTATGGCTGCATTTCTCATGGTGTCTTGTCCTTTGTCGGGTTGGTTGGGGTGGGATGCGCCGGGCTCGCGAGTACTTCGAGCGCCCGATCCAAGCCGTGCTTCGCCACGGCCCCGGCGCGCTTCTCGGCGTCCAGCGGCGACGACGTGTAGAGCCAGTAGCTCTCGGGATCCACTTCGAGCCGCAGCACCGCCGCCTCGTCCGGGCGGCGGAGATACAGTTCGCGCTTCGGCGTCAACTCCCGGATCCGGGCGACTTCCGACTCGTTCAGCCGGAAGAGCGTCCCGACCTCGGCGGGCAACTCGGGGTTGGCGAGGAACAGCTTGGTCGGTACCGACTCCAGCAGCGCCGATGCGCCGGGCGTCCCGGTCACGTCCACCGCTGACTGTGTCGCGAGCACCAGCGCCGCGTTCTTCTTCCGCCACGTCTTCGCCGCCTCCGCCAGGTAGGCGAGCACCGAAGGGTCGGCCAGGTAGCGCCACGCCTCGTCCACGACCATCAGCTTGAGACGGGCCGCTTCGGCGGGGTCCTCGATTTCGAGCCGCATCCGCTCCAGCAGGTAGGACAGCGCGGCCTCGCAGAGATCGGCGTGCTCGGCCGCGCCCGCCAAGTCGATCACCTGCCAGTCCCGGAACTCGATGTCCGCCCCGGCGCTCGGGGCGTTGTCGAAGTAGCGGCCCCACGCTCCGTCGCCGGTCCAGCGGCTCAGAGCGGGCCACATCGCCGACGGCAGCGAACCCGCCAGCACGCCGAGCGTCCTGCGCTCCCGGTCGAACGCATAGAGGTCCTCGACCCTTGCCCGAATCTCGCTCGTGTCCGCCCCGCCCGGCTCGTAGCCGCCGAGGCGAAGCAGGCGCTGGACCCAGCCGGTCAGGAACTGGAAGGTGCGCGTGGTGGGCGGCAGCGCGAACGGCTGGAGCCGCAGACCGGACGCCTCGTCGCCCGGCGTGAGCTCCAGGTAGGAGCCCCCGAGGAACCGGGTCAGCCAGCGGTACGACCCGCCCAGATCCAGGATCAACACCCGGGGGCCGTACTTGAGGGCCTCGACCAGGAGGAAGTTCAAGGCAAAGCTCTTGCCCGCGCCCGTCGCGCCCAGGATCAGCGTGTGGCCCACGTCGCCCGCGAACAGGTCGTAGTGGTACGCGGTGCGCCACGGGGTCTCCAGCACCGCGAGCGACTCGCGCCGGAGGTGGTTGCTGCGCGCCGAACCCCTCGGCGGCCCGAACACGGGCGCGAGGCACGCGGCGAGTCCGGCCGACACCACGACATTCCGCACCTGCCGCCTGCGCGGCTGGGCCGGGAGCCGCGAGAACCAGACCGGCAGTTGGCCGAAGCCCTCCCGGACCGCCTTCGCGTCGTGCGCGGCGAACAGACGGCGCACGTCGCCGTCCAGCCGCTCGATTTCGTCCAGATCGCCGTGGAGCGCGACGGTCAGCGACGCCTCGCCGTAGGCCACGCCGTCGGCTTCGAGTTCGACGAGCGCGGCGCCCAGCCGGTCCGACTCGGCCGCCGCCGCCGAATCGACCATCGCCGACGCCGTGCCTTCGGTCTCGCGCGCGTGCGCCATCATCGAGTAGCGGCGCGAGAAGTAGTGGCGCTGCGCGCCCCGGATCCGCCTCCGCGCCTTCTCGACCGTCCACGGCCGCCATTCGAGCGAGATCGTGAGCGTTGCGTCGAGACAGTACAGGTCCCGGAGCAGGTTCGCGTGCGCCTGGCCGGGCGGCGACAGCATCGAGTACAGGATCACCGGCTCGCCGTCGAGGCGGAGGTGGGAGCGTTCGGCTTCGAGTTCCGAGAGCGCCAACCGCCAGTTCATGCCGCTGCCCGTCGCCCCGTCCCACGCCATGCCCGGCCTGTTGATCAGTTCGGAGAGGAGGCGCGATCCGTCGCGCGCATCGAGCAGTTCGACGGGCGTGTGCTCGGCGACGAGCGAGCGCCCCGCGTCGATCACCGCCCGGAAGCGCCCGGCCGCGGCCTCGATCTCCGAGGCAAGGTAGGCCGGCGCCGTCTTGCTCCGGCGGCGCTTCCACAACTTCGCGAGCCGCGAAACCGGTCCGGAGCGGGAACCCGCGGCAACCGGTCGGAGGCCGGGGTTCTGCGACCAGACGACATAGGCGTCGAGCGCCTGCACGCGCCTGCCAAGGAACGTCCGGCGGTTCCGTCCCGAGACCGCCGCGATGTCCGAGCCGTTCGGCTCCGCTTCGTGGCCTGCGGACGCGGGGCGGCGGAGCAGATGGAAGTAGAGCCGCGCATCGGGGCCGAGCCCCGAAAGAAGCCGCTGCCAGAGGCCCAGCACGCGGTCGATCTGCTGCGGGGTGCGACCGTCCGTCACGGCCGGAGTGATCCGGCCCGCCGCGATCAGTTCGCCCGAACGGGTCAGGCAGGTGCGGCCATCGTCGAGCCAGCCCCAGTAGGGAAGCTCCTCGGCCAGCGACCCGGCCGCCTCGTAGGCCCGAAGCTCGTGCGCGACCCTCATCCGCCGTCCCTCCGGATGCGGAGATGCCAAGGCTCGTCGGCCCACTTGCCCGGATCGAAACGCGCCGGATAGCGCGCGGCCGCCCGGAGCACCGCGAGCATGGCCGGATCCCTCCGGCCCGCGAGCCAGCCCGCACCGTAGCAGCCGGCGAACACCACGCCGCCCGCCATCAGCGAGGCCGTCGCGTTCCACACCGCGAGCGCGAGCGTCGCGCCCAGCAGGAACAGCCGCCGCTCCACGCCCAGCACCGTGAGCGGGCGGTTGAGCGCCGCGTAGCCCGCCCAACGCCTCAAGTCCCGCATCAGAACAGCCAGGCCAGGAAGTTCACCGCGCCCACCGCCATCCCAATGCCGAAGATGATCCCGGCCAGCGTGCGCTTGCTCCCGCCCTCGCCGAATGCGAACATCAGCCCGCCCACCACGATCGCGATCAGCGACAGTCCCCGCGCGATCGGTCCCGTGAACTGCCGCTCAAGCTCGGCCACCGCGTCCACCCACGGACTCGTGCCCTGCGCCATCAGCACGGTCGGCGTGAGCAGCCAAAGGGCGGCCCACAAGGTCGTCAACAACGTTCTCATCTCTTTTTCCTTTTTCTCTCTGAAGGGGTCAGTAGGCGACGATCTCCGCGCCGCCCGGGGCGGTCCGCCATCCGCTCGCGGAACCACGCCTCCAACTCCGACTCGATGAAGCCCACGTTCCGCGTTCCCAACCGAACCGCCTGCGGGAACCGTTCCGCGACCCGCCACTCGTAGATCGTGGTCCGCGACAGGCCCGTGCGGGCCATGACCTCCGGCAATCGCAGAATCCGGGTCGGCGCTCTCGTTCTCTCATTTCTCGGCTGATCGGGCGTTCCTGTGCTCTTCTTCGTTCTCCTCGGCTCTCTCGATGGCTTCCGGTACCGGGGACGGTTGGGCGGATCGCGCGCGCCGCCCGAGCCCCTTTCGTGGTCTGCGATGAACGCCAGAACCCGGTCCGCCATCCGCAGCGTCAGCGAGCGGCCACCCTCCATCTGGCTGATCAGGTTCCGGTCGCCGACCGCCTTCAGGCCGAACGTCGTCGGCCCCATGCCCGTGTCTTCGAGGAACGCGCTAATCCGTGATCTGACATACTCTTCCAGCGTTTCCATGACCGAACGCTGAAAGCCCCTCCGCAAGCCCGTCAATCCGTCGGAAATATCCGACTTGTTCGGGAACGTTCGAGGAGGTTTCGCAGCGTCTTCGACCTCTGACGCGCCGCCGCCAGCGGCGCGGAAAAACTCCCCCGTTGGGTGCTCGGGAATCCCGCACGTGGGGGTATCGAGCATGGATCGAGGGGGCAGCTTGGTGGATGAGGCGTGTGGGTTCGCCGCCCTCCACGAACAGGCCGCACGGTCGCTCAGCTGGCCACCGGCGGGCGCTCGCCAGCGCGGAGACGGGCGAGAGGGCCGAGGCCGGCCGAGAGATGTTCCCGATGGTTGCCGCCGAGGTTGCGCGATTCGGAGAACCCGCTACCTTACGTTCGTTAGGAGTCCCTTCCGGCTGCGACATCCGGCGGCGAGGGCGAACACACACCTTCCTTCAAGAGGAGGAGACACGATGAAGACCGTTATCCGTACCGCCCTCACCTTCACGGTGGCGTGCTTGGCGTTTGTGGCCGTCACCGCCGCAGCCCCGGGCCCGGAGGGGCTCACAACGCCCGCCGAAGTTGCTCTGGATGCCTCCGTGGCCGAGGCGGCTTCGCCCGCCTGTGATACCGCTGGGCTTTTGGCCTTCGGTCCTCACTCGGCTCCACTGGCTGACGCGGCTGTAACTGATAGGAAGCAGTGTTGGCGTTGGATCTGGCAGGACCCCACGCACTGCTCCTTCTGCGCTTTCGGGTGCAAGGGTGCCGGTTACCGCTGCTGTACTCCCGATCCGCTCTAAGGTTGGTGGTAACAGGGGGAATGATATCGTCTACGGACTTCGCGACCGGCCACCCGTGCGCGAGGCCGCTCGGCTTTCTCGCGGTCCTCATGTTCTCGGTGGGGTGCGGCTCGGGAGACTCGCAGGCGGGCATGGTCGCCTCCGTCATGCCTATTCGCTCCGTTCCCCTCACGGTGGTCGAGAAACCCCTTTTCGTCACTGACGACGCCAATCAACCGATCTTGGGCCAGCCGCATTCTGTGTCGGAGTCGAGCAATGGGATTTTCGCGATCGCGGACATGTCTGACAAGGACATCAAGCTCTACGACCGGAACGGGGAGCGGGTAGGTACGGTCGGTCGCGAGGGGGAGGGTCCCGGTGAGTTCACGAGTCTGATGTCTGCGACTTTCGTGGGAGACTCCATATTCGCGTACGATTTTGCCGAGGACAGACTGTCGATCTTCGGCGCCACCGGCCAGTTTGCCCGGTCTTCCGAGGTGAGGAATGAGGGCGTCGCGACACCATGGTCGATCAAGTCGGTGGACGATAGATACCTCTTGTCCGTGGGTACGCCGATGGACCGAGTGGATCGCGATTTCCTAGGGCTGTTCCGCACCGACGGACCGTGTTGCCCTAGGTCCATGATGAACTTGGAGCGGTATTACGATGGCGGCGTTCCGGGCTTGGCACAGTGGACTGCCGTGAACGCTGATGCTAGGGCTGACTTCGTGTACGCCAGCCATGATGATTCAATCTTCGCTTTCGATTACTTCGGCGAGCTCGTGGCGGCTCAGCGATTGCCATCGGAACTGATGCCGGTCTCCTGGAGAGAGCTACTCGAAGAGAATGACGGCAACCCTCAGCATCCGGATGGCTCTTGGATCTTCGACGGCCACAGCTTGGCGATGGACGTGCTTGCAATGGACAGCTCGACGGTGGTGGTTCAGCTGGCTCAGTACAACGCCTCGGGCGGGGTGGATCGAATGGATGGAGGCCCGATTGCGATTCTTGCCCTGAATTTCGAGGGGGAATTCGGGAGATTCAGACTCCTCGGACAGCACGACGCGGGCGGCGCTCTCCTTGGCAGAGACGCACTCGGTCGTCCCGTGATCGTGGGCTACGCAACCGGATCGACGAATTCCTATACGGTGTCCGCGCTGGAGTTCGTCGCGGCTCCGGATGCGCCCTCGTCCAGCTGATAGCCGGAAGCCGCGTGCGCCGGTGTTGGCGGCCTTCACAGCAATCAGGATCAGTGAATGCTCGTCCACCCTTCCCGAAGACTGCCCAGCTTGGAGAGAGCGAGCACCTCGGATTTTGGCTCTCGCCTTAGTCGAACTGCCGATACGGTTTGGGTTCGGAGACACCGGTCGTTCTCGTGCTGGAGCGATCCAACCGGAAATTAGTGGACGACATCGGTTGGCGGGGAGTAAGTTCGGATTCACGTCATTTGGTACGGTATTCTCGCTGATTTGGTGGGTAGCATCAAAGACATCGCTCAACGGCAAGAAGCGGCAGATCGTGCAGTCCTGGTTGAACTTACGTGGTTTCCTGTCGTGATTTGAGTCGTCCGCGACCTGCTGCCCGGTCTCGTGGGCGAGCACGAACGCGACATGGAACCGCCAGTCCACCTTCCGGGACACCCCGAGCATCGCCCGATATTCCTCCTCGGAGAGGACGACCCTGGCGGGGTTCTTCTCCTTGGGCGTCCGCAGGC
>JAPPGI010000207.1 GCA_028874985.1 Gemmatimonadota bacterium
GGACAAATGAAGCACCGGACCCTACCCGGCACCGCGCCACCCCCCGACTCTACTTCAACGCTTCCGAGGCTTCGCTCTGCGTTGCTCCTCGGGCGAATAGCCCTGCTATTCACCTCTCGTCGCGCCTTGCCAGCCCGGCGCCTCCCCGCTCTCGGTGCTCGGGCGGCTCTGCCCACGGACTGCTAATCTCCATGCCACCCCAACAGCCCGTGGTGAAGCGCCCGGAATCGTCGCTCCTCGACCACTACGTGCAGGCCGTAGACCCCGGGCGGGTACGCCGCGATGTCCCGCTGGCGCCCCTGACCACCTTCAGGATCGGAGGCCCGGCCGACCTCTACTACCGGGCCCGTACGGGAGAGGAACTGCACCGGGCGGTAACCTGCGCCAAGGAGTTGGGAATCCCCAGTTTCGTCCTCGGACGGGGCGCGAACATTCTGGTGGGGGACCGTGGATTCCGCGGCGTCGTGGTGCGCTGCGACATCTCCGGGGTGAAGTTCCTTCCGGAAGGGCGGGTGGTGGCCGGCGCCGGAGTCGAAACCTTCCCGGACCTGATCAACGCCACCGTCGCCCGGGGACTGGGTGGCATTCATCATTTCGTGGGCATTCCCAGCACCGTCGGGGGCGCGGTATGGCAGAACCTGCACTTTCTCTCCCCCGCACCCGAACGGGAACGAACCGTGTTCTGGGAAGAGGTGATGGAGGCCGCCACGATTCTGACCCCCGATGGCGAAGTGCGCCGGGTTGGGACCGACTACTTCGGCTTCGGCTACGACTACAGCGTGATTCACGAAACCGGCGACCTCGTTCTCGACGTCTCCCTCAGGTTGATTCCCACGCCGGTCGCGGAGCTCCGCAGGGTGATGCGCGAGAACCTCGCATGGAGGGACGAGCGTCACCCCGATCTGTGGCTGTATCCGTGCGTCGGATCGGTTTTCAAGAAGATCGAGGGAATCGGGGCCGGCCGGCTGATCGACGAATGCGGCCTGAAGGGTCACGTGCGCGGCGCCGCGGAGATCTTCCACAAGCACGCGAACATCATCGTCAACCTGGGCGGGGCGACCGCGGCCGAGGTGCGGACGCTGATAGACCTTGCGCGCGCGACGGTACTCCGGGAAACGGGGTACCGGCTGGAGACAGAGATCCGCCTTGTCGGCGAGTTCTGACCGGGGTCTCCCGCACCGCCCGGCACACCCGCGTGAGCCAACGCTCTAAACGCGCTCAAGCGGCCCGTGGAAGCGTATCCACACCCGGGCCACCAGCATCACGGCCACGGCCCCCAGGCCGGCGGCCAGACCCCACCACAGACCCACCGGCCCCATCCCTCGCTGAAACCCCAGCCACAGGCTGACCGGCATTCCGAACAGCCAGAATCCCAGCAAGTTGCAGACCAGCGGCCGCAAGGTATCGGCAACTCCCCGAAGCACCCCGGTGCAGACGACCTGAAGGCCGTCGAAGAGTTGAAACATGCCGGCAACGGGGATCAGCACCGCGGCCACCGCGACGACCCCTGTTTCCGTCGTGAACTGGCGTGCCAGCGTGCCAGGAAACACCAGGAAGATGAGTGCGGTCGCAGCCATCACCGCGCAGCACAGGAGAATCGCGCCTCCCGCCGACCTCCTGGCCCGATCGGGTCTGCCCCGCCCCACCGCCCGTCCCACGAGCACGGCCCCGGCCTGCGAAATGCCGACCGGGATCATGAAGGCGAAGGCCGCCAGATTCAGGGCGATCTGGTGGCCGGCGATGGCTTCGGTTCCCAGCCATCCCATGGCGATCCCGATGGCGCCGAAGGCGCCGAATTCGAGGAACAGCTGGAGTCCGATGGGTGAACCGAGCCGCAGGATCCGCCTCAGGGGTCCCGCCAGGAGCAGATCCCGCCGCACTCGCCCCAGGTACGGAACCAGCAGTCGCCACCCCAGCACCAGTGCGCACAACCACATGAACCACCGTGAGATGGCGGTGGCCCACCCGGAGCCCACGGCCCCCATCGCCGGAGCCCCCAGGTTG
Source organism: Gemmatimonadota bacterium (assembly GCA_028874985.1). Lineage (GTDB taxonomy): Bacteria > Gemmatimonadota > Gemmatimonadetes > Longimicrobiales > Gaopeijiaceae > Bin94. The sequence continues at coordinate 2,005 of JAPPGI010000207.1, forward strand.
CCGAAGACCAGGATCCAGTTGGCCAGGGCATTCACCAGGTTGGCCAACAGGATGGTCCACACCACCGGGGCAACCCGGCCCACGGCCTGCAGCACCTGACGGAAGACGATGAAGCCGTAGAACGGCAGCATGCCCACGATCTGGGTGCGGGCGTAGGCGGCGGCCGCGGGCACGACCTCCTCCGGTTGCTTCAACAGGGTGAAGACCGGACCCGCCACCGCCAGCAGCGCGGAGGTCGTGACCGCCAGGCCGAGACTCAGTACAAGACCGCGCTGGATCGCGGCTTCGATGGAGGCGTGGTCGTCGGCGCCGAATGCCTGTGACACGAGCGGATCGAGCGCGAAGAGGAAACCCATGCCGAAGACCGCGACGCCGAAGAAGTAGAGGTTGCCCAGCGTGACCGCACCGAGTTCGGCCGCGTTGACCCGGCCCACCATGGCCGTGTCCACAAGCCCCTGGGCCACGAGTCCCATCTGGACCACCGCCACCGGGAGGGCAAGGGCCACGACACCGCGGAATTCGGTGCCCCCGGGGCGAAAGGCGGACAATCGGGCCCACATTGGCCCGGCCGGAGTGGACAATCAGGACGCGGTTGACACCGGATTGTAGCTCTTTCGGGGCAGTGTGATCCGGAATTCGGTGAATTCCCCCTGCTCCGTCTCCACCTCGATCCTGCCGCCGTGTTCCTGGATGATCTCATGTGAGATCGAGAGACCGAGACCCGTGCCCTGCGTACCGGACTTGGTTGTGAAGAACGGATCGAAGATCCTGCTCACGATCTCGTCCGGCATGCCGGTACCGTTGTCGCGGACCGTGACGAGAACGTCGTCCTCGCGTCCCTCCGTGCTGACCGTCACGGTGGGCATGTAGGAACCGTCTTCGTCGCGCCCCCGGGACTGGGTGGCGTGGCAGGCGTTGGTGATGACGTTCAGGAAGACCCGGCTCAGATCACGGGCGATGCCGTCGACCGAGCCCGCATCCTTGTCGTACTGATGGATCATGTCGACGTTGAACGTGGAGTCCGTGCCCCGGATTCCATGGTACGCGAGCTTGGCGTACTCCCGGATCATCAGGTTGATGTCGATGGACTCCACTTCTCCGGCTTCCTCACGGGAGTGCGCCAGCATCCCCTCGACGATGCGGTTGGCGCGCTGTCCGTGCTCGTTCACCTTGACCACGTTGGTGTTGAGGTCGCCCAGGATCTCGTCGACGTATTCCCGGTCCAGTTCACCGTCACCGTTGGTGGCCTCCGCCAGTTCCTCCTTGAGCTCGTCGATGAGCTCGGACGACAGTGCGGCGAAGTTGTTGATGAAGTTGAGGGGGTTGCGGATCTCGTGGGCGATCCCGGCCGTCAAGGCGCCCAGCGAGGCCAGCTTCTCCTGATTGACCACCTGCTGCTGGGTGCGACGCAGGTTCTCCAGCGTGTCCTCCAGCTCGGAGTTCTTGGCCTGCACCTCCGCGGCCAGCTTCTCCACCAGGTTGAGCCGCTGCACCTCGACCGCGTGCTGGCGGAACACTTCGAGCGCGCCGGCCATGTCGGTGAGCTCGTCGTTGCCTTCGAGCTCGACCTGTACGTCCAGGTCCCCCTTCGACATCTGGCGGGTCGCGCTGGAGAGCCTGCCGATCCTGACCAGCAGACGTTCGCCGAAGAACTTCCAGGCCACGAATCCAAGCAGGATGGTCACGACGGTGACCGTGACCATGAACCACACCCCCAGCTGCACCAGGTCGCTGGAGCGGCTCGCCGCCCTCTGGGCCGAAAACTGCGCCTGTCCCTTGAGCGTGTCGATTCGGGCGACCAGCGCCTCGGTGACCTGGTTGCTCCTCGTGACAAGGGCTTCGGCCGTGCCCAGTTCCTCCAGTTCCGCGTTGCGGATGGCGAAGACCCCTTCGGGCGAACTGGAGAGATCCGACAGCTCCTCCACCAGTTCCTGCAGCCTGGCGCGGGGCCGGGCCCGGATGTCGGCCAGCGCCTCCTGCACGTCGTTGAGCGCCGTCCCGAAGCGCTCGAGGGTCGCGCGCAGCACTTCGATGTCGGTTTCGGTCATGGCCTGCGCGACCTGGGCGGTCACCTCGTTCTGATACGCCTTGAAGAGCAGGAGCCCGCTGTAGTGATCGAGTTCCTCGATGGTTCGCCGCCGTGACTGGGGCACCGGCGAGTCGGTCAGGTCGCGGAGCCCCGTGCGCATGAAGAAATGCTGGTCGTCCAGCTCGCCCTCCACGTCGTTCTGCAGCCTCAGGCTGACGTCCGCCAAGCGCACATCGAGCTCCCGCAGGCTTTCCTGGTAGGTCATCCGGGAGTGCACCGACTGGTAGATCTCGTTCACGACCTCCAGGAGCGTGTCGACCAGCGGCACGATTTCTTCGCCGACGCCGCTTTCCGGGCCCACGCCGCCCTCTATTCCGGCGACGAGCTTGACGGCGTCGCGAAGGAGATCCTCGGTGACGACCACCTCGCGGCGCACCCTGTCCAGGTCCTCGGGACGCGTCGCCGCCAGGAGTCCGGGGGTAGCGCGCACGAGTTCGGCGCTACGCTGGGCGACGTCGGAGGCACCCATGAGTGACGGCATGTACTGGTTGGTGACCTCCGACTGGCGGGCACTCACGATGGACATCAGGATCAGCGCCAGAATGATCGAAACGACCGTGAGCAGGACGCCTCCACCCAGGCCCAGCACGATCTGGGTGCCTATTCCGAAACGGCCGCCGGTGGCCTGCCGGACGGGGTCGCCCAGACGCCTGGGAAGCCGCTCGAGCACCCATCCGAAAGCGGAGTGCAACCGGTGATCGAGGGTCCTGGGGGAATCTGTCATCGCGACAACCGCTCCACCGGAACGAACCGGCCCCGTCGGATCACGGTCAGAAACACCGCGTCGGATCCCTGGTTGTCCGCGGGTCCGTACTCCACCTCGAACCCGCCCAGGTCGAGCGGACCCGCCGCGGTCAGGGCCTGGAGGAACGACTCGCGCGTTGGCGCGGCTGCGGCGGAATCCGTGGAGGCGGTGAGCGCTTCCACCACCAGGCGTCCGGCAAGATACCCCTCGAGGGACACGAAGCCCGGTTGGGTCGCCGGATCGATCTCACGGATCGCTGCCCGGTACCTCGTGACCACGGGGATCTCCGTGTCGCGCGGAAAGGGTACCACCTGGGTCACCACGACACCCTCGCCGGACCGGCCGAGTTCATTGAGCAACGCGTTGCTTCCCACGAAGGAGATGTTCACGAACACGGCCCGCATCCCGATCTTGCGGGCCCACTTGATGAACGCCGCCGCCGGGCGGTACGCGCCTATGATGATCACCGCCTGGGGGTTGGAGTCGCGGATCTTGAGCAGCGCCCGCTTTACCGCAACCGTGTTGCGTACGTAGGTTCCCTCGCTCACCAGGGACATCCCGCGCTTGTCAAGCGCGGTGCGGGTTCCGTTCAGGCCGGCCTGGCCATAGCTGTCGTCCTGGTAGAGGATGGCGATGCGCGTGAAACCCAGATCGGCGGTGAGACGCTCCACCATCTCCTCGGTCTCCTGGTTGTAGGACGCCCGCAGGTTCACCACATAGCGCTGGTCCTCGCCCCTGAGCAGCGCGGCACCCGTGAACGCCCCGATGTACGGCACCCGCGCACGGCTGGCGATCGGTTCCGCGACCCGGGAGGTGGGCGTTCCCACAGCCCCGATCAGCCCGAAAACGCCGTGCGCGATCAATTCCCTCGTGTTCACGACAGCCACTTCCCCCTCGTAGCGGTCGTCGCGCACCACCAGCCGGAGTTTCCGGCCCCGGATCCCGCCTCCACGGTTGGCCTCCTCAAAGGCGGCGAGCACGCCCAGGCGCATGTTCTCGCCGAGTTCGCGCGCGGCACCGCTGATCGCGGCCGACTGTCCGAAGACGATCGAGTCCGGGAAGACGCCGTCGCCGTCCCCACCCTCTTGCACCTGGCCCCGCGCACCTGGGACGAACACACCGAGAGCCAGTGCGATCAGCGCCACCATGTTCCCGACCGCCGCCCCTGCCGGGCGTCCGTTCACTGCGAATTCCCCTGGTAGCGGAGCGTGAGACAGGTGATGTCGTCGGACTGCGCCGCCTCCCCAGCGTGCTCCTGCACCGCCTGCACCGCCTTGCGGTTGAAGGTCGCCGCGTTCGACCCCGCCGCCTCGGCGAGAACCGCGGCCAACTCGTCCTCCCCGAACTCGACGCCCTCTTCGTCCATCGCCTCGGTGATGCCGTCCGTGTAGAAGAACACCGAGTCTCCCGGCTCCAACTGAATGGACCCTCCGGGAAAATCGAACCCCGGCATGATCGCCAGAACCAGACCGGCGTCACAGTCTATGGGGTTCACCTCGCCGTTGTCCTTGACGACCAGCGGCAGATTGTGTCCCGCGTTGGCGTACTCCAGGACGCCGGTCGCCGGGTCGAAGCTGGCGTAGAAGACGGTGACGAACATCGACTCCTCGTTCGACTCGACCAGGAGCTGGTTGACCTCCGACAGGCACTTCGCCGGATCGTTCTCGCCGATGGCCGTGCCCTTCATCAGCGTGCGGCTCACCATCATGAACAGGGCGGCCGGAACCCCCTTCCCGGAGACATCGGCCATGACGATCCCGATGCGTCCGTCCTCCAGCTTGAAGAAGTCGTAGAAGTCGCCGCCGACCTCCTTGGCCGGGGTCATCCACGCGTGGATTTCGTAGCGGGGATCCTCCGGGAAGCTGGTGGGCAGGATCGACTCCTGCATCCGCGCCGCCACCCCCAGCTCCTGCCGCAGCGCCACCAGTTCATCTCTGGACCGAAGCGCCTCCCTCATGACCGCGAGATGCGCCAGGGTCTTGGAGATCGTGGTCTCCAGGTCCTTGAAGTCGAGGGGCTTGGTCACGAAGTCGAAGGCACCACGGTTCATGGCGGTGCGGATGTTCTTCATGTCCCCGTAGGCGGTCACGATCACGGCCCGGAGGTCGTAGTTCAGCTGGTTGAGCTGGTGGAGGAGGGTGAGACCGTCCATCTGGGGCATGTTGATGTCCGACAACACCATATCGACATCGGGGTGCACCTTGAGCTGCTCCAGGGCCTCCACTCCGTTCTGGGCGAAGACCAGAGTCAGCTCTCCCTTCCGGACCTTGCGCCGGAACTTCTGTCGGAGGAGCAGTTCGAGATCGGGCTCGTCGTCAACGACCAGAATCTTCGCCATCAAGTACCCATCCAGGTTGGCAAGCGGGGGAGGATTAGGAAGGGGAAGCCCCGGTGCGCGCCACCCCCACCTGGCTGCACGGACCTGAAGTCTAAGCACTGCCTGCCGTTCTGCCCACCGTGAGGAAGGCGTCGCGGCACCGAGGACCCCCCGGGCCGGACGGCCCGGTTTGCGAGGCGCCCGGCGAGACGGAGTATCCGGCTCCGGGGAACCCCACGCGGCTCCGTGACCAATATCCGGGGACCTCGGGACTCCGTCAAGCAAATCCGGGTTCTCTTCAGGCTTCCGGACCCGGGGTGTTCTGGACCTGTCGTGCCTTGCCCGATACCTTACATTGCTGTACTCTCGCGAATTCCCGCAGACCTTCGGTGGAGTTACGCCTACGTGATTCGACGCCCTGTCCACACCCGGCCCGGCCGCCCGGGACGAGGCCCGTGGCGTGCCCCGGGGACACCGCCTTCGCACGCAACCGTGCCGAGGCCGGAGTCTCCCGGAAGGAGCGCCGTGTCTGAAGCCCGCAGCCGTCTGCGGTGCGGCATGGTCGGGATGGGGTCCCTGTGAGCAGCCATTCCGATTCCGGAGAACGCACGGTGGAAGCCAGGCTCACGCTCGAGGTCGGGCTCGATATGAAGGAACCCCGCAGGGTCGTCGAGCGATTCGAGCAGTTCGCCCTCGAACACGAACTTCCGATGGGCGTTACCTTCAAATTCCAGCTGGCGCTGGACGAACTCCTGACCAACGTGGTCTCCTATGCGTTCGAGGAAGGGGTTCGGGATCCGGTCATCACGCTCGATCTCCAGCTTGCGGACGACAGACTGGAGGCCCTTCTTCAGGACAACGGGAGACCCTTCAACCCAATGCGGGACGCGCCAGTGCCAGATCTGGACCTTTCCGCCGAGGACCGCCGCGTGGGCGGACTCGGCATTCACCTCACCAAGGCGTTCGTCCACGCGCTCAGCTACGAGCGGGTGGACGGTTGGAATCGCCTGAACCTCGTGCAGCCGATCGGGGCGCACCGGGAGGACCAAACATGAATGTGGAGACCAGCTACTCCGGAAGCACGGCCGTCGCGGTGGTCGACGGTCGGATCGATTCCGCGAACGCCAAGGACTTCGACGAGGAGCTGAGTGCCATCATCGACCGGGGAGTAAGCAGCCTGGTGGTCGATTGCGGCGGCCTCAACTACATCAGCAGCGCCGGACTCCGTGTCCTGCTGATCGCAATCCGGAAGACCAACGAAGCCGGGGGCGGTCTGGCGCTCTGCTCGGTACCCGACCACATCCGCGAAGTGCTGGAGGTCAGTGGGTTCGTACGCCTCACCAAGGTATTCGCGACGGCGGACGAGGCGCGGGCCAGCTTCTCCTAGCAGCAGTTTCCGTGAGGCTCCCGTGGCCCCCGGTTCCGGTGCGGAACGGGGGGCCGGGGGCATGAAGTCACGTTCCAGGCGCCGCGCCGCTCCGGTTGCCGGCGCGGATCGATCCGCGGACTGCTAGAAGAAGGTGAAGGCCTGGATCTTGAGGGACCACTCTTTGATTTCGCTGGCGCGGTAAATGTCCAGGTTGGCCGAAATGCCGTTGCGGCCCGCGAAGTACACCATGACTCCCGGGGTGATCACCGTGCCGTCGGCGTTGATGCTGCCGGTATCCCCGGGCGCCGTGCTGGCCCAGCTCACGCGCAGCATCGGCTCGATCGCGGCTATGCCCGCCTCCGGGTCCAGCGGGCGATACCACAGTCCCATCGCCTGGAACGCGGTGAAGGTCACGTCGTCGCCCGCCTTCCAGTTCCGGCCGGTCAGGCCGTTGACCAGCAGGTGGGGACCGTTGCGCCATGTCCCGATCTCCAGCTCGGCCCCGTAGGCCGGTACAGTCATCGTCTCCTTGCCGGAGTCGAGCGTCTCGTCCAGCGCGACGTAGGCCGACAGACGGCGGTTCTCGCCCAGAAACGCGGAAAGCCTCGCGGAAGCCGATTTGCTGTTGTTGACGTCCTTCCCTCCCAGCCCTTCACCGTTCGTGAGGGTGAACCGGTATCCCATGCGGCCACCTCCGAAGCGTCCGGTCATCAGGATCCCGGGTTCATAGGTGTCCAGCCCCAGGCTGCCGGTCAACTGGCCGAAGGAGCAGACACCGCCCACCCCGGGGCAGTGGTTGACGCCGGTGACCCGCCCGTTGCGTTCGATCAGAGGCAGGTCGGCGTTGGCCGCCAGCCAGAAATAGGACATGGCCCGCTTGAACTGTCCGATCTGGACCCGGAATGCCTCCGAGTGCTTGAGTTGCAGGTAGGCTTCGAACACCGAGGCGCCATTCGCGTTGAACTGAACGCGCCCACCCACCTTGTCGTTGAGCTTCCCGTCGATCGTGACCCATGCCCGCCGGATGGAGAAGGAGCTGACGCTGTCCTGAGCGCTCGAGGCTTCGTACTGAACCTGGACACGTGCACCGAGCGTGACGGTGGAACCGCCGCGGGCATTGAACTGCTGCGCCTCCAGGGGGGGGGCGCAGGGCAGGACAGCTGTCCAGAGTCCGACGCCCGCTGAGAGCAACGTAGCCCGAATCGTCATGGTCGCATTCCTTTCGGCGATCGCAGCCGTGGGTTGAATCCGTGATGGTCGACGGGTCAAGATAGCCTACCGCAGTGGTTTGGACTAATCACTGTCACCTCGCCATCGCCGGGAATGGGGCCCCGGATCGGCCCGGCCACCTTGCGATTCCTAGTGGGGACAGTAACTTGGCCCCATTCGAGGGTAGGCCGAGGAATCACGACCTCGCCGGTACTCCCCCTGCAACCAACCGGAACGCCAATGAAGACACCGACCTTCTTCCCCAACACGATCCCCACCCTCGTCCGCCGCCTCGTACGGGCGACTGTTCCAGCCGGTCTTCCGGCCGCCCTGATCCTCCTGGTCCTGCCAGCCCCGGTGGCCGCCGCGGCCCAGGAGGCGGCCGTCCAGGACGGCGCGTTCGTGTTCAACACCTTCTCGTTCCTGATCTGGGGCGCACTGGTCATGTGGATGTGCGCGGGCTTCACCATGCTGGAGTCCGGATCGGTTCGCTCCAAGAACGCGTCGGTGATCTGCCTCAAGAACATCGGACTCTACGCGATCGCGGGGCTGACCTACTACGTCCTCGGCTACAACCTGATGTACACCGACGTGGGGGGTTTCATCGGTTCGTTCGACTGGTTCTACGGGCCCTCGGCGGACGAGATCGCGCTCCTGGACGGTAACGAGGGCGCGGCGGCCGCTGTGGTCGAGAACGGCTACGCGGTCACCTCAGACTGGTTCTTCCAGATGGTGTTCGTGGCGACCACGGCCTCGATCGTCTCGGGAGCGCTGGCCGAACGGGTGAACCTCTGGGCCTTCTTCGCCTTCACGGCGGTCCTGACGACCGTCATATATCCCATCGTCGGCGCCTGGACCTGGGGCGAGGGATGGCTCTACAAAATGGGTTTCACCGACTTCGCCGGGTCCACGATCGTGCACTCGACGGGGGGCTGGGCCGCGCTCGCCGGCGCCCTGGTGGTGGGCCCGCGGTGGGGCAAGTTCCGCAAGGACGGCTCGGTGAAGGTCACCGCCCCGTCCAACATCCCGGCGGTCACGCTCGGTGTGTTCATCCTCTGGCTGGGGTGGTTCGGATTCAACGGTGGCTCGCAGCTCGCCCTCGGCAGCGCGGCCGACGCCGTCGGGATGAGCAACGTGATCGTCAACACGAACCTGGCGGCCGCAGCCGGCGTGATCACCGCGATCTTCGTGTCCAGGCCGATCCTCGGCCGCACCGATCTCTTCGCCGCGCTCAACGGGGCCATCGCCGGACTGGTCGCGATCACCGCCGGACCGAACATCATCGACAGCAGGTGGGCGATCGTGATCGGCGCGGTCGGGGCGCTGTGCTGCACGCTGGGGCTGAAGGTCCTGGAGCGCGCGCGCGTCGACGACGTGGTCGGGGCCGTTCCGGCGCACCTCTTCGCGGGCGTCTGGGGCACCCTGGCCGCGAGCATTGCGGCCGGGGCCGACTTCGTCACGCAACTGGTCGGAGTGCTCAGCGTCGGCGCCTTCGTCTTCACCGTGTCGTGGGTACTCTGGACGATCCTCGATAAGACCATCGGTGTCCGCGTCTCCCGGAGCGTCGAGGAGATCGGCCAGGATGCGGCGGAACTCGGGATCGACGCCTACCCCGAGTTCGTCCTGATGGTCGATCCGGACGACGGGGGCGACTACCGCGATCCCGACTGAGGCCCGGCGAGCCGTTGAGCGCCACCGCCGACACGACGACCGCCGGTGCCGGTAACGGACGGACCGCTACCGGCACCGCCGGGTCGGGAGCGTTCGCCGGCTATCGTGTGGACCCCGGCATCTTCGACGAGATGTTCCGGGACGACGGCACTCCGCGCGGGGCCTGCCGCTCGCTGGGCGAGGCGCTGGCGCGGATACCAGCGGAGGAGCTGGTCCGGGTGCAGGACAGCGTGCACCGCCGCTTTATCCACGAGGGGATCACCTTCACGGTGCTCGGCAAGAAGGAGGTCTCCGAGCACATCATTCCCATCGACTGCGTGCCGCGCATTCTGACGGCCGCGGAGTGGGAGCAAATCGAGGAGGGAATCAAGCAGCGCCTCAGGGCCGTCAACCTCTTCCTGCGCGACATCTACCACGAGGGCCGTTCGCTGCGCGACGGCGTGGTGCCGCCCGACCTGGTGCTGGGCTGCCCCCAGTACCGGGTGGAGATGCGGGGGGTCAGGGTGCCGCACGATGTCTACGTCGCCGTCGGCGGCACCGACGTGGTGCGCACCGGCGAGGGCTTCGCGGTGCTCGAGGACAACATGCGTGTCCCGTCCGGCGTCTCCTATATGCTCGCCTGCCGCGCGGCCACCAAGAGAGCGCTTCCCAACCTGTACCGGGAACACCGGGTTCGAGAGGTGTCCGCATACCCGGAGCGTCTCTATTCCACCCTCGTCTCCCTGAGTTCGAGGGCGGGAACGCCCCGCGTGGCGGTGCTCTCACCGGGCCGCTACAACTCCGCGTACTACGAGCACGCCTTTCTCGCGGGAGAGATGGGAGTCGACCTGGTGGAAGGGCGCGACCTCGTCGTTCACAACGCCAACGTGTACGCCCGCATGGCTTCCGGACTGCGCCGCGTCGACGTCATCTACCGGCGGATCGACGACGACTTCACCGACCCCGTGACCTTTCGCCGGGATTCGATGCTGGGAGCGCCGGGCCTGTTCCACGCCTACCGGGCGGGCAACGTCGTGATGGCGAACGCGCCGGGGACCGGGGTCGCGGACGACAAGGCGGTGTACGCCTTCATCCCCGACATCATCCGCTACTTCCTCGGCGAGGAGCCGATCCTGGCGAATGTGGACACGCATCTGTGCCGCAGCCCCGACGGGCTCGCCTTCACGCTCGACAACCTGCAGGACCTGGTGGTGAAGGAGGTGGGCGGCTCCGGCGGCTACGGGATGCTGGTGGGCCCCCAGTCCACGGCGGCGGAACGGGAGGCGTACGCGTCCCGGCTGCGCGCCGACCCCGCCAACTTCATCTCCCAGCCCGTGCTTCCCCTTTCCCGCGCGGCGTGCTTCGTCGACGGCAGCCTCCAGCCCCGCCACGTCGATGCGCGCCCCTTCACGCTGCAAGGAAGCGGAGAACAGCATGTGGTGCCCGGCGGACTATGCCGCGTGGCGCTACAGGAGGGCAACCTGGTGGTGAACTCCAGCCAGGGCGGAGGCTGCAAGGACCTCTGGGTCCTGCGGTCCTGACGAGGCGAACGGGGGAAGCGGGCGATGCTGGCGCGGGTGGCCGCCGACTTCTACTGGATGGGGCGCTATCTCGAGCGCGTCGAACACACCGCGCGCCTGCTCCGCTACCAGCTGGGTGGACTGGTGGATACGCCGGCGGACGAGTTGGCGCTGGGCTGGCGGGTCGTCTACCGGGCGCTGGACCAGGCCGTGCCCGACGCGCCGGCGGATGCCGACGAGGCGGAGGTCTTCCTGATCGCCGACGCCTACACTCTGGCCGGAAGCCTCGTCGAGGACGATACCAACCCGGACTCGATGATCTCCTGCTGGCAGCGGGCGCGCGAGAACGCCAGGCAACTCCGTCCCCAGCTGCCCCTGCGCGTGTGGACCTGCCTCAACCAGGGCTATCTGTGGCTCCGGGACTGCGAGTTTCCCACAGCATGGCGGGTGGCGCCGGCGCAGCTGGTCTCCGAGGCGATCGACCGCCTGCGCCTGCTGGAAGGGGTGGTCCACGTGACCATGCCGCGAGACGACGCGTGGCGGTTTCTGGAGCTGGGCCGGTTCGTCGAGCGGTTTCAGCACCAGAACACCCTCCTCCGCAACTGGGACCGGATCGGCTGCGCGCCGGGCCGGGAGCCCCGCCTGTCATGGGCCGACCTGCTGCGGGTCTGCGGTGCCTACGAGCTCTACTGCCGGCGCCACACCATGACCGTCCGCCGCGCCGAAGTGCTCGATTTCATGATTCGCGACCCGGAGGCCCCCCGCTCGCTGCGGTTCGCGGTTCACCGGATCGAGAACCTGCTCCTCGGCATAGATCCCCTGGGCAACCGCCACCCGCTCGCGCCGCCGCACCGGATGGCGTTGCGGCTGGCCGCCCTGGTCGAGGCGGACGTGGGCGGTCCCGAGCCGGCCCGGGACGGAGCGACGAAGGGGGAACGGCCGGAGGAGGCGCTGTTCGACCTGCTGGCGCGCGACGGCGGCACCCTCCACGACCTTGTCATGTCCGCCTACGTCGACTACCCCGTGGCGGAAGGCCTGCCCACATGATCGCCCGCCACACGATCGAGCACACGCTGGACTTCCGCTACAGCGCGCCGGTGCATGCGTCGGTCATGACCCTCTACCTCTGTCCCCTCCAGGACCGCAACCAGGTACTCCTGGAATTCGCGGTCGAGAGCGATCCCGGAGGGCGGGTCTTCGCCTTCCGCGGTCCGTTCAACAACAGGGGGCACTTCCTGGACCGTCCCAACCCGCACCGACGCCTGACCGTACGCGCCCGCTGCACGGTGGAGGTGGGCCCGGTCCGGCAGCCGCCCGACCGGCTCGGTCCGAACGGGTGGGAGGACCTGAGAGCGTGCATACGTGAACCGGAACTGTGGCTGATGCTGCAATCCAGCCGCTTCACCCACCCCTCACCCACGCTGGAAGCGTTCATGCGAACCCACGGCCTGGAGGCCGGGGACGACCCCCTGACCACCGCACTGGAGCTGAGGGAGACCCTGTACCACACCTTCGAGTACGCTCCGGGAAGCACCGCCGCCGATTCGCCCATCGAGCGGATCCTGGAGAGCGGACGCGGTGTGTGCCAGGACTACGCCCACGTCATGACCGCCATTCTGCGCATGTGGGGCATCCCCTGCCGCTACGTATCCGGGTATCTCGGACCGGGCACGGCGCGGTCGGCGTCCGGGGAGAGTCACGCGTGGGTGGAGTGCTGGTTTCCCGGCCCGGGATGGGTCGGGCTGGATCCGACGAACAACACCGGAGGCGACGAACGTCACGTTCGCGTGGCGGTCGGTCGCGACTACGCGGACGTACCGCCGACGCGGGGCGTATACCGGGGATGGGCGGAGTCCGTCCTGACGCCCGCCGTGACGGTCACGCGCGAGGACCTGTGACGAAGTCATGAGAAACCCCCGCCGGAACGAACCGGTCACACGGAATCACCCTGCTCCCAATAGTCCAAGCTCAACCCCAAGGAGCCCCCCAATGCCGCATTCCATCGCAACCACACACCGCCACCCCTCCGTCTGGATCGCCGCCCTGATCGCGTCCTCGGTCCTTGCGGGTCCGGCCACCGCCCAATCGGCCTCCATAGGCGCCGACATCGTCAGCCGCTATGTCTGGCGCGGCATCGATTTCGGTGAATCGATGTCGGTCCAGCCCGCGCTCACCGTCGGCATCGGACGATTCGAATTCGGCGCGTGGGGATCCTACTCGATCAGCCCGGGAGCAGCGGACTTCAACGAAAACGACCTCTGGGTGAGCTACACTCACGAGTTCCCGTCGGGAGCGAGCGTCTCGGTCGGAGTGACCGACTACTACTTTCCGAGTCCCGGCGGCACGGGCTTCCTGGACGGCGAGGCGCACACTTTGGAGTTCGCCGCGTCGGTGTCGGGGCCGGAGTCCCTTCCCCTGTCGCTCTATGCGGGCATCGTGGAAGACAAGGACGAGGGCGGAAAGGACACCCACACGCTGTACTTTGAAGCGGGATTGCCCCTGGGAACGCTGGAAGGTGTCGAACTGGGGGCGCATGCCGGCATGGTCGGAGGCTGGAGCAGTTTCTACAACACCCCGGACGCCAGCCTGGTCAACCTCGGCATCACGGCCAGCAAGGTGCTCCGGATCACGGAGTCCTTCGCACCCCCGGTTTCCGTCTCGTACATCGTGAATACGGCGGCGCGCTACGAGGACAAGAGCGCGGACGGCTTCAAGAAGCATGCTCGCGCCTTCCTGGTGTTCGCGCTCAGCCTGGCTCCGTAGCGGCGATGGCGGCGGTCGCCACCGGTTCAATCCTATCCGGTTGGCCGCACTTGCCCATCGAACAGCTCGGCAGGGTCCGCCGGGGCATCGGCGCCCCGGTCTTGTAGGGTGTCGGTCACGGGCGCTACATTTGCCCACATGTTGATGACTCGCCACGCATTCCGGATTCGGAGGGCCGCCGCCGCTGCGCTTTTCCTGCAGCTTGCCGCGATCTCAGGGTTGTCGCTGTTCGAGGCGTCCCACAACCACCTCGACCCGCACGCCGCCCAGTGGCACGGCCATACCGATGACCGCCCGGGCGACGGCCGGTCCGCTCACGCTCAGTGCACGCTGTGCGGCCATGGCGGTACGTGTATGTTGGCCGCGAATCGCGCGGGGGTCGTTCATGCACCGGCGGTCCGCGGTGTCCGCTCCCACCTTCAGCCGAGCTCCCGCCTCGCCGCGGTCGACGCCGGCTTCTCGACTCGACCCAGGGCTCCTCCGGGTCACCTGGTCTGATCAGAGTCCCAGCCCGGCCGGCGCTTCTCAAGCCGCCGGGCCACCCTCACTGACGCGGTCGTCCAGGCGGAGTCCACGCTCCGGCTCGTGACGACTCGCCCGGCGCCCCAGGGGTCCCGCAGCAGTCTCGGGGGCAGGAGTCCGACACCATGAAAGACTCTCTCGCGGTCATTCCGTCGAGCACGTATCTGGCGGCCTGCGCGGCGGCCTGGTGCGGCCTGCACTGCGCGCTCACACCGTTCCTGGCCGTGGCGGCACCGGCGCTCGCTCTCTCCGAGGGCGTCGAACGAGCCCTCTGGGCCGGGACCGTCCTTCTCGGCGCGGTGATGCTCGTCATGGGCCCGGCCCGCAAGAACGCGGCCCTGGTCCTCGCCTTCGTGGGAGGCGCCGTGCTCTGGGCAGCCTCCCTGGCCGGTTGGCTCCATCCGCTGCCCGAGAACGCGACGTCGGCCGCCGGCAGCCTCGCCCTCGCAGGCGCTCTGGTGCAGGGTGCGCGTGTCTGCCAGGCCGGCGCGTGCCCGGCATGCGCCGACGAGGAACACGCGGATCGATCATGACCGCAGTGGTGCGAAGGCACCGCCGGGGTCGGTTGCCGGCGAGACTCCCCATTGCCTAACGTAGTATGCGAAGGCTTTCGACCTTTGCCCGTGCAGCACAGGAGATATCATGTCTGCGTTCGTAATGGTTCGTCGTGTCCAGGTACCGGACACCCAGGCGTGCGGACCTCTCACAGCACTTCCTGCGGAGCAGGTCGCTTGCGGCTAGCCTGATCGCTCAGGCCCCCGTCAGACAGAACGATCTGGTCGTCGAGATCGGGCCGGGGCGCGGCATGCTCACGCGGGAACTGGCACGTCGATGCCGCGAGGTCGTCGCGGTAGAGTTCGACGGAGCGCTGTCCGAGGCGCTTCGCAGGCGCTTCCCGAGTGACAGCCGCGTCACGATCGTCAACTGCGACTTCCTGCGCTTTCGGCTGCCCGATGTCCCCTACAAGGTCCTGGGGAACATTCCGTTCAATCGGACCGCCGCCATCGTCCGGCGGCTTGTCCAAGCCGATTCTCCCCCGCGGGACGCCTATCTCGTGGTCCAGCGTGAAGCTGCCGAACGGTTCGCCGGCGGTCCCTTCTCCCGGGAGACCCTGACCTCGCTGCTCCTAAAGCCGTGGTGGCAGATCGAGATCGCATGGCGCTTTCGCCGTACCGACTTCGATCCCCCTCCCGGCGTGGACGCCGTCGCGCTCTGGCTCGCCCGTCGAACAAGACCGCTCGTGGACCGATCCCGGGCCGCGGACTACCGGCGCTTCGTCCGGAGTTGCTTCGGTCGCGACGGACGCTCGATCAGGCGGTGTCTGCGAACCGAATTCACAGGAACGCAAATCCACCGGCTGAGCCGAAATCTCAGGTTCGATCCCGCCGGGCCACCCGGCGGCCTCACCTTCGACCAGTGGCTCGCACTGTTCAGGTTCCGGGGCTGACGCGGCCGTAAGGGGCGGATGGGGCTTCGGCACACTCCGGCGGAGGCGTCCGCGGTCGTCCCCCTCGGGCGATGCACGGCGCGGGCGTCCTTGACAGTCCGGTTTCCGCATCGAGATTGAGTCATGCGGATCGAGGAAGACGGGTTGAAGGGCGCAGAAGCACTCAGAGCCCGAGGGCCGGACATGGCCCAGGCGGCGGACGTGTTCTCCACACGGCCCCCAAGCGTCGCCCTGTGAACATCCCCAGCGCGTACGCGGCAGGATATGAGGCGGCGCGGGCCCGTGATCCCCAGCTGGCGGAAGCATACATCCGCCATACGACCGTCGGCGATCCCCTCGCAGACGCCGTGATCCGCGATCTTGGATCCCTGTCTCCGGAGGAGATCCACGAGACCCTGGCCAGGGTGCTGGAGGGCCCTGAGGTGTCGCGCGACGGCATCCCCGATTCCCTTCTGACCTTCGTCGAGGAAGCCAACCGGATACCGGACTGGTTCGACCGCGGGCGCGCGCGGGTCGCTTCCCAGGCCTTTCTCCGCAACTCGGACATCGTGCTTGCGGCCCTCGTGGGCGGCAGCATCGTGGAGGGGTTCTCCACGCTGATCAGCAAGTCCTTTCGAATTCGGGGACGGCTCGTCGTCGCGGCCATCCGCCGACTCAAGCACAACGGCATGCAGCTGGTCGAGCAGTATCTCCCGGGCGGCATGGAGCCCGGAGGGGACGGATGGAGGCTGACGCTCCGGGCCCGCCTGGTGCACGCCCAGTCGAGGCATCTTCTCAACGGCTCCGACGAGTGGGACCGGGAGCGGTACGGCACACCTCTCAGCGCGGCACACATGCTGTTGGCCGGGTCCGCCTTCTCGGGCCGCCTGATGGGGCACGTCGCCGCACTGGGGGGCGACTTCACGCGCGCCGAGCGCGAAGCCTTCGTTCACGTCTGGCGCTACGCCGGAGTCCTGTTCGGCATCCCCAAGGAGATTCTCTTCCACGACGAGGCCTCGGCGGTCCGCACCTTCGAGATCGGCAGGATGTGCGAGCCTCCCACCGACCACGACGGGATCATCATGGCCAACAGCGTGGTGAACAGCGCGCCCATCATCGTCGGCGTCAAGACGCCCCCGGAGCGCCGGAAGATGGCCCGCACGGTGACGCAGGTCTCCCGGGAGCTGATCGGCGACGAGCTCGCGGATTCGCTCAGGTTCCCGCGGCGGAAACGCAGGATGGTGCCGTGGCTGCGGTTCAGGCACCGGGCCCGGCGAATGGTCGGCAGGATGCTTCCCCGCGTGGCGGCGAAGCAGAACCAGGATCGATTCGAGGCCCTGATGGAGTTTGCGAGCTTCGACGAGTTCGAGCACTCGTACAAGCTGCCGACGGCGCTGCATGACGAGCGGTCGTCGGATTGGTAGGGGGGGGTGGAATCAAGTTCCACGGGGATCGTGGTCCTCGGCGAACATGCAAAAGACGAGGCGGTTGACGAAGTGAGCCACTCGGCCGGGGATCCGTCCATGCTCGCCGTTCACACACCAGACACCCCGGTCCTCCACCTATGAGATCCTCGGCGACCGGAAAATCGTCGTTGACAGCCCATTTTCTGTAGTAACATTAATCATGCGGATCGAAATTCCGGAACCTGTCAACGGTTGAGAGACACATTGCGGAATCAGTTTAGTGATCCG
>JAPPGI010000006.1 GCA_028874985.1 Gemmatimonadota bacterium
GCGTTGCAAGTGCCTCGATTCCCGCGAATCAGCCATTATTCGAGGTCCCCTGTAGTAACTGCCCATGTTGGCGGTCATGGTCTCGGCGGTCCAGGCAGTGACTTCAAAGGGCCTCCGTTCGGACTGTTCTGGAATCTGACGGGATTCAAACGGCGGACTGGCGATGTCGAGGCAAGCCGCAAGGGCGAGGACCGCCCCGGCGGTGATTACGACAAATCCAAGCGGAAGCGTCCTTCCCATGACGAGCCGTCCCCGGCTGTTGAAAGCGCGGCCCCCGACGAGGAAGACGAGCGCGGCCCCGGCCCCGAGTGCCAGCGATGGGCCGAAACCCTGGACGGGCCAACCGGCCCACCAGGAGAAGCCCGTCCATGACACCAGGACGAACAGCGCCGCCTTCTGCGCCATGGAAAGTTTCCGATACAACCTCTTCATGGCTCTTGCCTCCGAATCAACCGTCGCGGGTCCGGGGGGACCGCTTCGTGCGGCCCTCTCCAACTGCCCGCAATCCGGTATCGCCCCATAGTACCGTGCGGTTCTCTCCTGTGTCAAGAAGAACCGGAGAAAGGGGGCCGGGAAGGTCTGACCCTTCACCGGCCCGAAGGACGGCCTATTGATGGTGAACTCCGCCGTGGCGGGCGAGACCGCCACCGTTGTCCGGGTTGGCGGTTCCGTCCCGCAGGAGAGCGTCGCGACCACGAGGCCGATGCCGGATGCAGGGGAAGCGGGAGGCTTCTTCTCGTGGAGTCGTCCAGGTCTTGCCGCCGCATGGTTCGGCCCTCCGTGCCATTGTCTTGGTTGCCTGTGCACTGGCGAAGACCGAAGGTGAAGCGCCTGAACGGGGAGTACAAGGGCTGCGTGGGCGCGGCAACATGGCGGGATTGCATAGCTCCTGTAAAATCCGTAGTCTGTGGAAATGACGAAACGAAGAATACGACCAACCCACTCGCGCGTCGTCAGCGCCACCGAAGCCGCGAGGAACCTCGGTGAGATTCTGGCGCGTGTCCGCGAGAAGCGCATGGTCTACATCGTGGAGCGGCACGGGAAACCGGTCGCCCAGATCGCCCCTGTGGAGGACCGTGTCTTTACCGGTCGCGATTTTGTCGCACTGGTTCGCTCCGGCCGGGTCCCCTCAGCCGGTCCTGAATACGCACGTGCGGTGGAGGAAGGGATCGCGCTGTTCAACCGCGTCGAGGTGCTGAAGAGCACTTGGGAACCCTGATCGACGCCGGCGTCCTGATCGCCGTGGACCGCCGCAGCTTCCACCGGGTCGAAGGCCTGGAAGTGGAGTACTGGTGAAGACGAGCGGTCCATGGACGAACCCGCGCCTCACCGCGCGCCCGGCATGACCCGAGTAGCAGCCATCGACGCCGGCTCGAACGCGATCCGCTTCGTCGTCGCCGACTTCGACCCGCCGGCGTCCTACACGGTGGTCCACAGGATCCGCGAGCCGATCCGGCTCGGCCACCGGGTCTTCACCCGGGGCGGACTCGACGACGACACGATGGACCGCGCGCTGGCGGCATTTCGCCTCTTCCGCCGCGAGATCGATGCGTACGGAGTCGAGCACCTTCGGGCGGTCGCGACCAGCGCCACGCGCGAAGCGGAGAACCGTGACAGGTTCCTGGACAGAATCCTGGCAGAATCCGACATCGCACTGGAGCCGATCAGCGGGCGGGAAGAGGCGCGGCTGGTTCATCTGGCCGTGGGCGGCCGCGTGGACCTGTCGCAGGGACGGTGGATCCTCGTCGACCTCGGGGGTGGCAGCGTCGAAGTCTCGCTGGTGGACGACACGGGGATTCTGTGGAGCGAGTCGTACCGGGTGGGGACCGTGCGCCTGCTGGAAACGCTGGCCGAGGCCGAAGGGTGCCACGACTCGCTGCTCGCGTGGGTGCGCCGCCAGCTCCGTCCTCTGACGATTCCGCCCCCGGAGGCCTACCCCGGCCCGACGGCCTTCGCCGCGACGGGCGGCAACATCGACGAGATCGCCCGGCTGGCGCTCAGCTACGTGGACCCGCTTAAGCCGGCCATTCTGTCGCTCGACCGGCTCGACGCCGTCGTCCACCTCCTCTCCATGATGACCGTCCCGGAGCGGCTTCACGAACTGCGGCTGCGTCCCGACCGCGCCGACGTGATCCTGCCCGCCGCGCTGGTCTACAGGCACTTCGCGGAAATGGCGGGTGCGGGGCGGATCGTGGTGCCGAGCGTGGGCGTGAAGGAGGGGGTCCTGCTGGATGTCGCGGCGGGGGTGGGGGCATGGTCGGAGCACCGGCATTGACAGGGTTACCTCTTTGGCGTCGGCCGGGATTCGGAAACGACCTACTTCCACTATGTCGCGCCGAAGTTGCGCCTCCTGAAATCGGGGGGCGTTTCCGCCAGCCTGGGAGGTCGTCTGATCCTCCCGGCCGGGGATGACGCCGAGGGGTTCTTCTACGGGATCGCCGTGGCGTTTTCCGCAACCCGGGAAAAGCTTGCCGGACACCTGTCAATGGGAGTTGACGAATATCAACCGCCCTACGATGACGAGTATGGACGCGGTGACGGTCCCGACTTCACCGTGACGATCGGCGCGGACTACTCCATGCCGCTGGAAGGCCGCAACGAATTCAAGCCGTTCGCGGAATTCCGGGTGTTTTGGCTTTGACGAGGAGGAGTTCGAGGTCATGACCGCGGGCGTCCGGTTTCTGAGCGGCGGCGGCCTGACGGCCGAGCTGGGGTTCGCAAAGTGGCTGGAGGACGACGCGGAAACCCGCCCGGTCGTCAGTCTCTCGTACCGGTTCTGACTGTACGGCGCGCCCTCACCCCTTCGACGCCAGGTGCCGGATCTCCTGAATCGCCACCGACAGCCCCGCCAGGCTGATCGGTTCCTCCGCCTCGACCTCTTGCAGTATGGCGTGGAAACGCGTCAGGCCGGCGTCGTCACCCCCGAATCCCAGGGCGCCCGCCAACAGGCCCTCCCCGCCCAGCGCACCCTCCGTCAGGTTGCGCCGGATCGCACCCAGGTCGTTGATGAGTCCGCGCGCCCAGCGCTGCCGCCACTTGCCCTCGCCGCTCGTCCTCTCGATGCACCCCACCAGCCACGGAATCCGCAGTTCCTCGGTCACCCAGTAGTACATCCGGGCGGCGCTTACGGGATCCGTTCCGGTGGCGCGGGCAACGCGCATGATTTCCAGCAGGTGGTCGAGAAACCGCAGCGCCACGAGGTTGCGCACGAAGTCCTCGTCCCCCGCCTGCGGCATCAGCGCGGCCACCCGGTTCTGGAAGTTCTCCCGGTCCTCGCCGGCCACGATTTCGTGGAATTGTTCGCGCAACGCCTCCAGGCCGTCCAGGCTTCCCTCGATCAGAGCGCTGGTGGACTCGTCGGGATCGGTGTTGGCGAGAATCCAGCGGGTGGTGCGCTCGAGCACCCGCGCCAACCCCATCGTCCAGCGATAGGTCACGGCGGTCGACACTCTGCCCTCGCGGGAGCGGATCTTGTCCAGCAGCGATTCGTGACGCGTCAGCCTGGCGGCGACCAGCCAGGCGCGTGCGATCTCCACCGCATCCCGTCCCGTTTCGCGCACCATGCGGCCGATGAAGGTCGAGCCCATGAGGTCGACCAGGTCGTTGGTGAGCTGGCAGGCGACGATTTCGCGGCGCAGGCGGTGCCTGACCGCCAGTTCCCGCGGGACCGCCTCCACCGCCTCACGCGGAAAGTAGTCGAAGAAGTAGTCCTCGGCCGAGGGGTCGTCGGGGAGGTCGGAGGCCAGAAGCGCCGCCTTGAGGTGCAGCTTGGCATACAGGAGCAGAACCGACAGCTCCGGCCGGGTGAGCGACTTGTTCGCTTCCTTGCGAGCGGTGAGTTCGTCCCACGAGGGGAGTCCCTCGGCGTCGCGCTCCAGGAGGCCGATCCGGCCTAGGTCGCCCATGAGCGCCCAGTACTGGTCCATCCCGCGGCGGGCGCGGTACTCGTCCAGCGAGACGGCCTGGCAGCCCGATTCGTTGTCCCTCACGACCAGCCCGGCGACGGTGTCGGTAAGTCGCTCCAGCAGGCGGTTGCGTTCCCTGCGCGTGACCAGCCCCGCGTTCAGGGCCTCGTTGAGGAGGATCTTGAGGTTGACCTCGCGGTCGGAGAGGTTCACGCCGCCGGAGTTGTCGAGCGCGTCTGTGTTGATGCGGCCGCCGCCGAGCGCGTACTCCACCCGCGCCGCCCGGGTGAACCCGAGGTTGCCGCCCTCGCCCACCACCTTGGCGCGCAGGTCCCCGACGTCGATGCGCACCGCGTCGTTCGAGGCGTCGCCCGCGCCTGCGTGGCTCTCCGCGTTCGCCTTCACGTACGTGCCGATCCCGCCGTTCCAGAGCAGGTCGACCGGGGCCGCGAGGACGGCCCGGATGAGGCTCTCGCCGTCGAGGGTGGACGTGTCGGGACCGAGGCCGAGCGCGGTACGGGCGGCGTCCGAGAGTTCCACCGACTTGACGCCCCGGGGGACGATCATCCCTCCCGGTGAGAGCTTGTCCCGGTCGTATTCGTCCCAGGAGGAACGGCGCAGATGGAAGAGCCGCTCGCGTTCCGCGAAGGAGACCTCCGGATCCGGGTCGGGGTCGATGAAGACGTGCCGGTGGTCGAAGGCCGCCACCAGCCGGGTCTGGCGCGACAGGAGCATCCCGTTGCCGAAGACGTCCCCGCTCATGTCTCCGATCCCGGCCACCGTGAACGGCTCCCGCCGGATGTCCCTGCCCATCTCGCGGAAGTGACGCTTCACCGACTCCCAGGCGCCGGCGGCGGTGATCCCCACCTCCTTGTGGTCGTAGCCGTGGGAGCCGCCCGAGGCGAAGGCGTCGTCAAGCCAGAAACCGTACTCGGCGGCAACCTCGTTGGCCGTGTCCGAGAAGGGCGCGGTGCCCTTGTCGGCCGCCACGACCAGATAGGGGTCGAAACCGTCGTAGCGGACGACGCCCTCGGGCGGCGCGTGGGCTCCGTCGAGGTTGTCGGTGATGTCGAGCAGGCCGCGCATCAGGGTGCAGTACTGTTCCCGGGCCTCGTGGGCCATGGCCTCCCGCTCGGGCAGCGAACGCAGGCATACGAACCCCCCCTTCGACCCGCTCGGCACGATCAGCGCGTTCTTCACCATCTGGGTCAGGACCAGGCCCATGACCTCCGCGCGGAAGTCGTCGGGACGGTCCGAGTGACGGATTCCGCCCCGTGCCACCGCGGCTCCGCGCAGGTGGATCCCCTCCATCCGCGACGACCGCACCCACACCTCGTACATGAGCCGGCTCTTCGACACCGCCTGCAACCGCTCGGAGTCGAACTTGAAGGAGATGTACGGGACGCCCCCGGAGCGGACCGCCGGAGCGCGCCCTCCTCCGCGGTAGTAGTTCGTCCGTATCGTGCCCTCGATGACGGTCTGGTAGGCCCGCAGAGCGCGGTCGTAGGCCAGCGAGCTCACCCCCACGAGCTCGTCGCTGATCCGTTCCTTCAGTTCGGCCACCCTCGCCTCGCGCTCCTCCAGCGTGCCGCCGCCCTCCGGGTCGAAGCGGGCCTCGAAGAGGCGGAAGAAGAGGAGCCCGATCTTCGGGTGGTCCTTCAGGGCGGCGCGCAGGACATGCCGACTCGGCACGGCTCCGATCTGGAAGGCGTAGTGCGCGTAGGCGCGCAACACCTCGACCTCCCGCCACGCCATGCCTGCCCGCCGGACCAGGCGGTTGAAGGAGTCGTTGGTGGCGTCGCCCGCACGCACGGCCAGAATCGCTTCCGCAAGGACACCGCCGAGAGCGTCCACGTCGATGCGGTCGCCGGCCGAAGTCTGCACGTCGAAGCTGTAGATCGACGACCCGGCCTCGCCGCTTCCCTCGCGGAGTTCGAAGAGGGAAACCGCGATCACCTGGAGACCGCAGTTCTCCAGCACCGGCATGAAGTCCGAGAGGATGATCTGGTGCTCGCGGACGTACACCTTGAGGTCGAACTTGCCGCCGTGCGTGGTGTCGTCGAAGAAGAGCACCGACTCCATGCGGCCCTCGGCCTTCATGGCCTCCAGCTCGACGATGTCCCGGACGGCCGCCGCGGGTTCCGTCGCGGCCCTGTATTCGGGCACGAAGGCACCGGCGTAGTGCCGCGCCATGCGACGGGCCTCGTCGGCGGAACGTACTTCGCTCAGCAGTTCGCGCACCTCGTCGGACCACGACCGCGTGAGGCTCGTCACGGTCGCCTTGAGGTCGGGCCATTCGATCTCGGCCAGGCGCTTGGGCGGGCCGCCCAGGTAGAAGTGGAGACGCGCCTGGTCTCCGGCACCGATCGCCAGGTGGTAGTTGAGGATCTCGGCCTTGTAGCGCTTCACCAGCACGCCCTCCAGCTCCCGGCGGAAGGTGCCCGAGAAACGCGTGCGCGGCAGCACCACCATGATCGACAATCCCCGGCCGAGCCCGTCGCGGCGCACGGAGACGAACACCTCCGCGGTGTTGTAGCGGATCAGGATCGTGCGGACGTCCTTCGCGATTCCGGCCGCCGACGCCAGGAAGAGTTCCTCCTTCGGCAGGGAGTTGAAGATCGTGATGATCTCCTTGTAGTCGTGCGACCCCTCGGATGCGCCCCCCAGCTCCAGAACCTTCGCGAGCTTCCGGCGCAGAATGGGGATGTCCTGCGCCGGCTCCGAGTAGGCCCTCGACGTGAAGAGACCTAGGAAGCGGTGTTCCCCCACGATCGAACCGTCGCGGCGCAGCTTCTTGACGCCTATGTAGTCCATGCGCGCACGGCGGTGCACCGTCGATTCGGCGTTCGTCTTGGAGATGATGAGCACCGGCCCGGCGAGCGCCCTCTCGCGCATCTCGTCGGTGAGCTGGCTCAGGAAGACGGGGTTCGCGAAGGTGGACGACTTTTCGTCCTGGAGCACGCCCAGGCCCGATCCGGGATCGACCGTGACCGCCTCCTCCCCTTCGGGCTCGAGCGTGCGGAAGGTGTAGGAACGATACCCGAGGAATACGAAGCCTCCGTCCCGCAGCCACCGCAGGAAGGCCTGGATCTCGCGAAACTCGGCGCGCCGCCCGGGTACGTCGCGCAGCCGGAAACCGAGTTCCGAGACCACGTCGCCGATCTTGTCGACCATGAGGCCGAAGTCGTCGGTGGCCCTGACCACGTCGCCCAGGCGGCGTGCCGTCCCGGCCCTGAGCGACTCGCGCTCCTCCGGGTCGGTGACCCGGGCCACCTCGGCGTAGACCATGGATTCGGTCTGGGTGCGCTCCCCCGGCGGGAGCAGGTCGGTGATCCATCCCTCCCCATCCCGCTCCACGGTCATGAGCGGGTAGACGAAGTGCGCGATCTGCAGGTCCTGCGACGTGAGGAACTCGCGGATCGTGTCCACGATGAAGGGGCGCTCGGAGACGTTGGTGCGCACGATCGTAACCGGCGCCGACCAGGCCGCACCGTCCCGACCCTGGTTCACCACCTCCACGTCGACCCGGTCCGGACGGCTCCGGTCGAGGAATTCGAGCGAGTCGAGGCACATGCGGCCCAGGTCCTCGGTCGCGCGTTCGGCCAGCAGCTCCGCGGTGGCCTTGCCGAGGAAGAGGGGTACGAACTTCTCCAGGAGGCGATGGCGGTCGTCCTCGACCGTACCGCGCAGGGCCTTGAGTACTTTGTCTGCGACTGTGGAATCGGCCACGGTTCGGCTGGCGGGGCCTGGGAGCCCGTGGACGGAATCCCCACGGACTCCTGGACGTCCCTGGCTAGACAGTGTGAGGCGATGAAGATTCGAACGGCGCCCAACAGTATCCGGCCACCGCCCTCACCGCCAGACGTTACCTTTCAACCCGTCGGCACCCACCCAAGTTCCCGAGTCGACCGATGCGCTTCATCCACATCGCGGACGTTCACCTAGATACCGCCTTCGCCGGCCGCTCGGACGCCGTGCGGGACCGGCTCCGCCAGGCATCGCGCGACGCCCTCGCCCGGTGCGTGGATCTCGCCGTCGACGCGAAGTTCGACGCGGTGCTGATCGCCGGCGACCTCTTCGACGACTCGCGCCTCTCCTTCGCCACCGAGCGTTTCCTGCTCGGACAGCTCGGCGTCCTCGCCGAGGCCGGCATCCAGGTCGTATACGCGACCGGCAACCACGACCCCGGCGGCGGGCCGCGCGCGGGCGCCCTCGATCTGCCCGGCAACGTCACGCTCGTCCCCGGCGAGGAACCGGTCACGGTCACGATCCACGGCCCGGGCGGCGACACGGCGGGGTACGTCACCGCCGTGGGCCACGCCACCGCGCACGTCACCGCCGACCTCTCGCGGCGGCTCCGCCCCGTCCCCGGCACCCCCCTTCCCCAGGCGGCGCTCCTGCACACCCAGGTGAGGTCGGCCCGCGGGGCCGAGGTGCATCATCCGTACGCCTCCTCCAACCTCGACCGTCTTCGCGCGGCCGGCTTCCACTACTGGGCTCTGGGACACGTTCACCAGCGCCAGAAGCTCTCGGCCGACCCTCCGGTCCACTACAGCGGCAACCTCCAGGGACGAGGTCCGGGCGAGACGGGTCCCAAGGGCGGTCTGCTCGTGGACCTCGGCGATCCGGCACACCCCGTCGTCGAGTTCCGCGAGTTCTCGCGGGTCCGGTGGGAGAGACTGGCCGTCGCGGGTCTGGGTGACGCGCGCACGCTTGAGGCACTCGGCCGGACCGTGGGCGTCGCCTGGGAGAGCGCGCGTTCGGAGGATCGGGCGGCGAACGACTCCGAGTGGATGGTCGCGGTCGAACTGGCGGGGCCTTCGCCGCTATGGCGCGAACTGCGCGAATCCGAAGAGCTGGAGACGATCGCGGACGAGCTCACCGAGCGGTTCGACATCCTCGGCTGCGAGGTCCGGGCCGCCGGGGTGTATCCCGCCGCGCGGGTGGAGGACCACGCGGGTCGCCAGGATGCGCTCGGCGCGGCCCTGCGACTGTGCCGCGAGGTGCGGGAAGGGGGCGAGCGTCTCGGCCTCTCGGAGACGGAGCTGGCCGGTTTTGATCCGGAGCGCGACGCCTCCGTCGACGCCTACCTGCGGCGCCTTCTCGAGGGCGCGCCGGAGGAAGTCCTGACCCGCATGCTGACCACGGAGAGCGCCGCCGAATGAGGTTCGAGTCCATTCGCGTCGACCGCTACGGCTGTCTGGCGGACCTCTCGACCGGGAACACGCCACTGCCGTCGATCGTCGTCGTGATGGGCCCGAATGAAAGTGGAAAGTCAACTTTCTTTGACTTTTTGTCAACTTTACTTTACGGTTTCCGCCCTGCAACACGCATTCGCCACCCCTACACGCCGTGGGCCGGAGGCGATCCCGAGGGACGGGCGGTCATCCGGCTGGACGACGGCACGACCCAGGAGCTGCACCGGCGACTGCTCTCTTCCGGCCGCGGCACACTCACGGTCGGGGGGCGGACGGAGAACATCGGCAACCGGCCGCTGGCCGCCGCGGGGAACGTGGCGCGGGTCGTCTTCCGGCAGGTGTACGCGCTCACGCTGGCCGAGCTGGCCGGGCTGGAGCGAGAGAGCTGGGAGCTGGTGCAGGACCGGCTCGTGGGGGCGATGGCCGCACCCGACCTGCGGCCCGCGCGGGAGGTTGCGGCCGGGTTCGAGCACGAGGCCGTGCGGCTCTGGCGCCCCGACCGGCGCGGGCGCCCCAGCGCGCGGGTCCTCCGGGCCGAACTCCGCGAACTGAACGAGCGGCGGCGCGAGGTGCTGGAGCGCGACCGGACCCTCAGGGAGAAGGTGGCCGGGAAGGCCGCGGCCGAGGAAGAGCTGAGGGCTCTCCGGGAGGAGCGGGCCGGCGAACGCGAGCGCAGGGTGGTGCTGGAACACCGCCTGAACCGGCTGCTCCCGGTGCGGAGCACCCTGGC
Source organism: Gemmatimonadota bacterium (assembly GCA_028874985.1). Lineage (GTDB taxonomy): Bacteria > Gemmatimonadota > Gemmatimonadetes > Longimicrobiales > Gaopeijiaceae > Bin94. Next base: position 9,834 of record JAPPGI010000006.1, read on the forward strand.
GCGGATCGAGGAGTTGCGCGCGCGGGGCGGAGAGGCGGAGGAGTTGGCGGGACTGCCCACCGACCCGGAGGCGCGGCTGGAGGAACTGCGGCGTGCCGCGGACAATGCGGCCGAGCAGGTGGAGCTGCTGAGCGGCGGGGCGGGGGGGGAGGGCGGGGCCTCGGAGGAAGTGGACGAGCGCCTGGGCGAACTGCGGGAGCGTCTGTTCTCCGTGCCCTGGGAGGAAGTGGACCGGGAGGTGCTTCTTGCGATTCCGGTCGGTGACCTGCGCGAGATGGTCGGCGTATACGAGGTCAAGCGGGAGCAGCGCAAGATCGCCGCGGAAGGCCTGCGCGAGGAGGCGCTCGACGGCCTGCGCCAGGCGGCTCCCTCGGGCCGGTGGCGGCTGTGGACGGGGTTGGCGGCCGTGGTGCTCGGGGGTGCGGCGGCGGTGGTGGGGCGCTGGTTCCCCGGCCTGCTCCGCCCGGCCCCGGCGGTCGAATTGAACGCCGAGATCGTCTTTCTGGCGGGCCTCGGCCTCGCCGTTCTGGGGTTGTTCACCCTGATCATGTGGCTCGATACCGTGCGCCACGCCCGGAGGTACAGGAAGGCGTTCGCAGCCGCGGAAAAGGGCAGGCGGACGGAACTCCGGGGGCTCGAGGAGAGCGAGGAGGTGGCGAGGCGCGCGGTCGTGCAGAGTCTGCGCGGGCTCCCGGTTCAGGCTCCCCTGCTGGAAGCCCCCGGGTATGACCTCGTTACGGCGATCGAGCGCATGGTGGAGCTCCTGACGGACCTGCGGAACCGCGGCCGAATCGCGGGACGGGAACTGGACGCGACCCTCGCGGCGGGCAGGCTGGCCGCCTTCGAGGAGCGGCTGCTCGGACTCGGCGACGGGGATGCCGAGCGCGGAGCGGAGGTGGCCCGGCGGCGCCTCGACGCCCTGCACCGGGCGAACCAGCTCAGGGTCGAGCTTGAGCGGCAGCATTCCGAGTTCGCCGGGATCGAGGGCGAGATCCGCAGGGCGGAGGAGGCCGGGGAACAGTGGAAATCCCTTGCCGGGCGCCTGCAGGAGACCGATGCGCGGGTGGATGAACTGACCCGGCGGGCAGAGGAGCTCCAGGGCGCAATCGGCAGCCTGGATTCCGAGATCCGCCACCTCCGGGAGGGCGACACCGTGGATCGCATCGAGGGCCGCATCGAGGCCGTCAAGCAGCGGATCCGCGACGTGCGTGAACGCCGGGACCGCGCCTTCGTGCTCGCACGCCTCGTGCGCGTCGCGGACCGCCGCTTCCGCGACGAACACCAGCCGGACCTCCTGCTCCGGGCCGGAGGGCACCTGCGCCACCTCACCCGGGGCCGCTACGACAGAATCCAGCTGGGCGAGCCGGGAGACGCATCCTTCTACCTGCGCGGCCCGGCGGCCCCGGAGCCGCGCCAGGTGGGCAAGCCCCTTTCGCAGGGCACGATGGAGCAGGTCTACCTGGCGCTTCGCCTGGCGATCATCGACCACCTGGACGCGGGCGGGGAACGCCTCCCGCTATTCATGGACGAGGCCCTGGTCAACTGGGACGCCTCGCGCCGCGACCGCGCCTTCGAGCTGCTGGAGCGGGTTGCGGAGGAGCGGCAGGTCTTCCTCTTCACCTGCCACCCGGCAATGGCGGCGGATCTTGAGGACCGGGGGGGAAGGGTGATCGCGCTGGGGGTGGGGTAGCCGGCGGATAGACACCGGTGGGCCGGCGAATCCCGGGACGATCGGGCCGTGGCCTCACGGCGCTCATGTCCCGGCAAGCTTGACGGTCGCCACCACAACGGCCACGCGCACGCAGTAGTGGGCCGCGATTGCGGGAAGAAGCGCGGCCATGCCGAGAGCATCTTCCAGAGCGTAGGCAACGAGGATGGCCGCGCCAATGCCGGTCGGGAACCCCAGGGATGCGCCGAACAGCGCCCACCCGGGACGTGCCCCGGCGCCCGTCGCCGCCAACGCCGTCAGGGGAGCCGACAGGATGCCGTGAATCACCGGACCGTTTTCCGATTCAAACTCGACGACACGAGAAACCAGCACGTCGCCTAACACCGCCCCCAACCCTGTCAACAGGACCAGGGAAGCGGTACTGGGCGCGCGATTCGAGGCCGCCCGGGGATATTCGCCGGCCGCGGGGACCCCGGGTTCCGGGTTCCCTCTCCGGGATGGTGCCGCGGGATCGCCTTCGGGCCCGGGCCGGGCGCCCATTGAGCGATTCACGGGATCCCGGGCATGGAACGGGCCGCGGCCGGCTTCCGCCATGTCCGCGCTCAGCGTCCGGCTGTTCCGTTGCGGCACGACCTGGGCGGACGATTCGTCCGTGAGCGCCAGTACTCCGGCCGACAGCACACAGAGCGGCAGGCCGATTCGTGGAAGGTGGAGTGACATCGGGCGGGTCCTTGTTTGATACCGGGTTCAGCACGGAGTTACCCGGCCCTACGCCACCTCCCTCTTCCGGTGTTTCAGGGGACGGCATCGTGCCACTACGGGACGACGGCGACCCGGCCGGGAACCGCGAAGGAGCCGCTCCGGGAACCGCCGCACGCCACAAGTGTGTAAGATTGAAGGTGCCATGCCGCGAGGCGTTTGCCGCAGGAGCTGGTCCGGTCCCGTCGGCGCTACCCTCGGGGCAGGCACGTTGAGATCATCACGGAGGCCCGCGGCACGTCGTGGGCCGTGTTCCACCACCCGGACAGGAGTATCGTAAACTGAACAGCACTGGATCTGGCGGTCCCCGGGGCGGTTTCCGAAGTATTGTGGAGTGGGCCATGTCGCCGGCGGTTCTCGCGGCGGGCCTCCTCACCAGCGTCGACGGCGCGGGCGCCCAGTGGGTCGAGGAGCCCGGAAAGGGGTGGATCGCGCTGGCCGTGTACCACCACGACACCCGGGACCGCTTCGGCCCCGAAGGCAACGCCGAGGCGCTGCTCGCCGACGGACACGCCGTTACGACCTCGTCCTTCGCGACCATGGCCCTGGGTCTCTTCGAGAACGTGGACCTCTGGAGCCAGGCTTCCTTCCACCGGCTCCGTTACGACGATGCGGCGGCCGAGCGCTCCTCCGCCGGGATCGGCGACATCCGGCTCTGGCTGAGGGCCGCGCCGCTCAGATGGCTGGAGTCGGCGGTGCCCTTCGCCATCCGGGCCGGCTTCAAGGTTCCCGTCAGCGAGTTCGACGTGGAGGCCGATGAGGTCGCTCTCGGAGACGGGCAGCGCGACTGGGAGGTGATGGCCGAACTGGGGCATTCGTTCTGGCCGCTTCCCCTGTACGCTTCCGGGTGGCTGGGCTACCGGTGGCGGGAGGCGAACGCCTCGGGGCGGGAATTCGGGAACGAGTTGTTCTACTACGCGCAGATCGGGGGTCAGTCGGGCAGAGTGGGTTACAAGCTGGCCCTCGACGGGTGGAACGGGGCCGCGGCCGCCCCCCTGGCGACCGGGAGCCCCGGTTTCGAGCGGGACCTGATGCAGGTGCTGCCGTCCCTGCTGTACGATGTCGGAGCCGGACAGGTCGAGGCCGGTATGCGCTTCGCCCTGGGGGGCAGAAACGTCACTGCGGGAAGCTCGTTCGTGTTCAAGTATTTCAGCAAATGGGAGTTCTGACCTATCCGGACTCCGGCGGGGCCTCATCCTCGCAATTCTCGCCGCCGCGGTTGTCGTCGATCGACTCCAGCCATTCCTGGAACTCATCGTCGACCGGGGCGCAGAGGTTCGTGTCGTACCAGTGGAACTGGTCGAGGACCAGGCCGGTCAACTCCAGCGGAAGCGGACCGCTCATTGCGTCGTTCCCGCGAACGTGGATGACGTAGAGGCGCTCGGGGTTGGCAAGCTCCGGCGGAATCGCGCCCGTCAACTTGTTTTCCGAGAAATATACGGTCTCGAGATCGCCCAGGTTGCCGAGCTCGGGCGGAATCGGACCGGTCAGCTGGTTGTACGAAAGATTCAGCTGGTCGAGGTGAGGGAAGTTGCCGAGCTCGGGCGGAATCGAGCCGGTCAACCGATTGTCCCAGAGTACGAGTAGTTCGAGGTTCTCGAGGTTGCCGAGTTCGGGCGGAATGGAGCCGGTAAGTCGGTTCCTCCAGAGGTCCAGCACGGTCAGTTCCGGAAGGTTGCCGATTTCGGCGGGGATGGGGCCGGTGATCGAGTTCTCGTGCAGGGACATGTCTTGGAGAGTCTCCAGCATGCCGATCTCGGGCGGAATGGAACCGGTCAGCCCGTTTCTTGTGAGCTGCAACTTGGTGACATAGCCCGCCACGTTCGTGGACACGCCGTGCCATGTACCGATCGCTGCGTCCGTCCCCCAGTTCTCGTTGTTGTTCCAGTCGGGTCCGCCCAATGCCTCGTAGAACATGAGGAGCGGAAGGCGGTGCAGCTCGACCCTGACTATGGCGAATCCCTCCTCCGCTTCCGCTGCGGCCCTCACGCGGCCCTGCCCATTCCCCGCTGCCGTCACCAGCCCGGCGGCATCCACCGCCGCGACCGACTCGTCCTCCGAGGACCACATGAACTCCACACCCTCGATCACGTGTCCGTTCGCGTCGGCCGCCTCGGCCGAAAGGCGGATCGTGTCGCCAAGCGCCGCAAAAACCGCCACCTCCGGCGACACTCGCACCTGTGCCACCTGTTGCGCAACGGTGACCTCCGCCGTCCCCGACACGTCTTCCGCCGAAGCCTCTATCGTGGCGACTCCGTTTCCAACCGCCGTCACCAACCCGGCGGTGTCCACGGTCACGACGGTTTCGTCGTCGGATGACCAGGACAGGTCCACATCGTCGATCGCGTGTCCGTTCGCGTCGGACACCTCGGCCGACAACTGCACCGTTGCGTCGAACGCCGCCAGCTCTTCTTCCTCCGGCGACACCCGCAACTCCACCGGCCGCTGCGCGACCGTTACGGCGGCCGTTCCCGTCAGGCCAAGGGCCGCGGCAGTTACGGTCACCGCCCCGTTTCCCGCTGCCGTCACCAGCCCTGAGGCCCTCACCGTCGCCACCATTGCGTCGCCGGATGACCATGTGATCGTAATGCCCGACATCGTCTCACCGTTCTGGTCCTCCACGGTGGCGGTCAGTTGAACGGTCTCGGCAAGTGCCTCGAACACGACGGACGCGGGAGAAACCGTCATGGTCGTCGCTATCGGTTCCACCGGGTCCTTGCCGCACGCAGCCGCCAGCACGGCGGCCGCCACCGCCAGCGCACACGCGAAGGTTCGAGCAGAGGTTCGTTCCATCGGTGGCATTCGAGTGTCCCTTTCCTGTTGCGCAGATGCCGCCATCGCCAACGAGCCCGTCGGTCGGGCCGGGACAGTCATCTCGCTATCTGTAGTACCCACTGTTTACGTAGCATAGCTTCGATAGCCATCGGGAACAAGTCAGCAGCCCGTGGATAATGCCCGCGAGCACGGAGCGCGGCGGGGCGCCGGAATCACACCTCCGGCGGGGTGACGGCGCGCAGACGCTCCCGCGCCAGCGTGTAGAACATCTTCGCCCCCACGCGCAACGACATTCCCAAGCGGCCGGAGATCTTCGAGCGACCCCCGCTGCGTGGAAGGTGGGGCGCATCCACCTCCTCGATCACGAGCCCATTGCGCACGGCGCGCAGCTGCATCTGGAGCGTCCAGCCCCAGTCTCGGTCGTCCATGGCGAGGCGTTCGAGCGCGCCCATGCGGATGGCGCGGAACGGGGCCAGATCCCGGAAGCTGTGCCCGAAGAGCAGGCGGGTCCCCAGGAGGACGGCCCGGTTGCCCCAGCGGGCGTGGGCGTGCCGGTTGCCGGTGCCGCCGCCGGGTCCGACCCGCACGCCGAGCGCGAGGTCGGCGCCCCGCGCGAGGGGGTCGAGGACGAGGCCGAGCCGGCCGGCGTTCTCGGGATGGTCGGCGTCCAGGAATACGATGGTGGCGGGAGGGGTGGCGAGGGTTGACAGGTGGCGGATCCCGGCCAGACAGGCGGCGCCGTAGCCGCGCCGCGGTTCCCGGACGACCGTCGCGCCGGCGGCGCGGGCGATGGAGGCCGTGTCGTCGGTGGACCCGTTGTCGGCGACTACGACCGAGTGGAGGCGGTCGATGGGCAGCGCTTCAAGGACGGCGGGCAGGGCCTTCTCCTCGTCGAGTGCGGGGATGAGGACGGCAGCGCGGGGTAGGAGGTCACGCCGGGGAGGCTCCGAGGGCGGCCGGCGGCCGGGCAGTTGACGGGTGGCCCTGTCCACGGATTATCCTTCTCCCGGAGACAAATGAAACTGACCGATCGACGCATGCTCCTCCTGTTCGGCCTCCTCGAGGTCGCCGCCCTCGCCGCCTTCGGGTGGCTGGACGGGATAGCACTGCCCCTGCCCCGCCTGCTGCTGCCCGGTGCCGCATTCCTCTGCTACGTGGCGGCGGCGCTCTCCACGAACCGGGGTTCTCCCCCTCCTCTCCTTCTCCTGTGGGGAATCGGCATCGTCGCCCGCCTCGCCCTGCTTCCACTCTTTCCCGAGCTCTCCGACGACATCTACCGCTACCTCTGGGACGGCCACGTCCTCCTGGAAGGCGTCAACCCCTACGCCCACCCACCCGACGGCGAGGCTCTCGCGGCGATCCGGACCGAGTGGCACGGCGAGATCAACCACCCCCACATCCCGACCATCTACCCGCCGCTGGCCCAGGTGCTGTTCGGGCTGGTGAACATCGCCGGGGGGACCATACTGGCGGCCAAGCTGGTTTGGATGTGCTTCGACCTGGGGGCCGCGCTGCTCCTCCAGGGGATCGCCGCCCGCACCGGACGGAGCCCGGCCAGGGTGCTGGTCTGGTACCTGTGGTCGCCTCTCCTGATCGTGGAGACGGCTTGGAGCGCACACTACGACGCGGTGGGGCTCTTCTTCGTGGCGTTGCTGATCCGGGCGGCTGCCGGGAGGCTGGACGGCGACCGCGCGGGGTCATCGGCGCGACCGCCTCCGGATCCGTCCCCCGCCCGCCGCTTTCTTCGAATCTGGAAGCGCCCCGCCTTCCTCGGCTCCGCCCTGGGCCTGGCCACCCTGGTCAAGTTCGCGCCCGCCGCCGCCCTGCCTCCCCTTGCGCGACGTTACGGTTTGCGCGTGGTGGTCGTCTTCGCCGCCGTGTGTGCGGTCTTCTACCTCCCCTTCGCAGGTGCCGGCGTCTCCGCGCTGACCGAAGGCCTGCGCACCTATGCGCGACACTGGTCGGCCAACATCGGGGCCTTCTCCCTGGTTCTCCACCTGGCGGCCGGAGATCCGGTTCGGGCCCGCGCGGCCGTTGCCGTACTGGTGCTGGCGGTCGCCGGGTACACGGCGTGGAGGCGGTTCTCCGTCGAGCGGGCCATGCTGTGGATCGTGGGGGCCGGGCTGCTGCTGTCGCCCACGGTTCACCCCTGGTACGTGCTCTGGGTCCTCCCCATGGCCGCGCTGCGGGGCCATGCCCCCTTCCTCCTGATCGGCGGCCTCGCTTTCCTGGGGTACTGGGGACTCGCCTCGTACGAGGCCACCGGGGTCTGGCCCCAGCCCGTCTGGAACCGCGCGGCCATGTGGCTGCCGGTGTGGGGACTGCTCCTCTGGCGCCTCGTCCCGGCGGGTGCGTCCCGCCTCCGGGCCACCGGTCGCGAGAGAGAGGAACCCGGCCGCGAAGAGGGCGACGAAGGGGAGTGAGGCCCAGTAGCCCACCGACAGTGCCACCAGACCCCCCAGAACCATGTAGGCACCCGCGCCGATCGCGAGCGCGCGACCGGGAACGGCTCCGCTTCGGGACTCATAGAGCACCCGGGGAGACGCACCGGATTTCGGTGTCCGCTCGAACGGGTCCCGGATGGCCCGGATTCCCCGGAACACCGACCGGCTGAGCAGGGCCGAGAGACCCGCACCCAGCACCAGCGCACTCGCCGCCCGCCAGATCGCCTCTTCCCAGACGCGGCCCCGTCGCCGCGCGGCAGTCAGGTAGTAGGCGATGAAGGGGCCGGCCGCGCCGGCGAACAGGGCCAGATCGAGCCACCAGAGTTCGTCCATGCCCAGCTGTCTCCTGGCAAGCGCGGCCGGGACGATGAGGAGCGCGAGGGCGAAGGTCAGGGGGTAGGCGAACTGGCCGCAGAGATGCACGGCGGCCTCGAACTTGACGACGGGGCGAAGGGGGCTCCGGAGCACGCGGGGAAGCAGCTTGCGCGCGGCCTGTACGCCGCCCTGGGCCCAGCGCCGCTGCTGCACCAGGAGCGCCGCGGGCGTGCGCGGCAGCTCGGCCGGAACTCCCACCTCGTCCCGCAGCACGAAGCGCCATCCCGCCATCTGCGACCGATAGCTGATGTCGAGGTCCTCGGTCAGCGTATCGTGATGCCAGCCGCCCGCCTCCGCGAGCGCGTCCTTGCGCCACATCCCCGCGGTCCCGTTGAACTTGAAGAGCCGGCCGCCCCGGTAGCGTCCCCTCTGCTCGACCAGGAAGTGGCCGTCCAGCAGGAGAGCCTGGGCGCGCGTCAGCCAGGACTCCTCCTCGTTGAGGTGATCCCAGCGGGCCTGCACCATGCCTACCCGCGGGTCGGCCATCGAGGGGAGGAGGTCCTCGATGAGCCCGGGCGAGGGAACGAAATCGGCGTCCAGTATGAGGATGTATTCGCCGGTCGCCGCGGCGAGGCCCTCGGCGAGCGCGCCCGCCTTGTAGCCGTGGCGGTTGGCGCGGTGGTGCACGGTGATGTCGACGCCTCGCCGCCGCCACTCGCGGGCGCGCCGCCGCGCGATGGCGGTGGTGTCGTCGGTGGAATCGTCGAGGACCTGGATCTGGAGGAGGTCGCGGGGGTGCGAGAGGCGGCAGGCGGCGTCGATGAGGCGCACGACGACGTGTTTCTCGTTGTAGATGGGGAGCTGGACGGTGACGCGGGGGGAGGTGGGAGGGGTGGGGGGGTGGGCCGGCCGGGCGGGCGGCCGCCGCCGCGACAGGAGGAGCAGACTGACCCGGTGGGCCGCAAAGGGCAGCAGCAGGGCCAGGACACAGCCGTAGAGAGAGACCGCGACGACACTGAGGGCGTTGGTCATTCCGATCGGTCGTTGGGGGTCGGGTCGAATCCCCGGCACCGAAGCACCGGGAGCGGTGGATACTTGGGAAAGGTAGGATCTTCCCGGTGACGGCCACAGAGGCGGAAGACGGAGCCCCGCCGCGAGGTGATGCGGCGCATCCAGGCGCACCGGGCGCAGAGGCCCGCGGGGTTGGCGGGGGTGGCGTTCAACGGGCACCCGGGGTCCAGGATTCTCCTCTCACCATTCCCTCCAACCATTCGTCACGGTAACGCCCACGCCGAAGGTCGCCCGGCGGCATCGATCCCTGGCGGCAGGCCGACTGTCAATGGGCATCGAAAACGGCACACTTTCGGGCATTGAAAATGGCACACTC